>JBGSYC010000043.1:0-10124 GCA_041751095.1 Flavihumibacter sp. | reverse complement strand
AAGGTCTCTTTGATTCACTCTCAGGCGATCAAAATTATCGATAATGCCATCGGGTTTACCCGTGATGCTTCCAACATCCTTATATTTTACGTCACCAGGCAAAAGGTTCCGGCCGAAGAAAGCCTGGCTTGGACTTGCATTAATCTCCGCCTGGTCTTTGAATAATCCTTCGGCAACAAGCAGCAGGGAGGAACCGGCCCTTTTACCTATTGTTTTCTGGTAGTCAGGCAGGCCATCCTGGCCATTCTGGGAGATGACAACGTCATCCGATATCAAAATATTACCATAAAGGGAAATATTAAACTGACCTACTTTTTTGGTATAAACCATATCCAGTTCAATACCCCTGCTATCCACCACGCCTTCGTTAACCGTGCCCAAACTTTGCCCAAGAATACTTGGAATTACCGCCTCGGTCAGTATCCCGGTACGGCGGGCTTTGTAAAAATCGGCTGTAATAGATAATGAATTATTGAACAATTTCAATTCTACTCCAACATCTGCGGTCTTAATCGTTTCCCACGTGATCAGCGGATTTCCGAGATTGCTTTCATTTGAAGATGGCGTTCCGGAAAAGCCGGTCCCAAATACATATCCCCCGCCGCCGGTATTCCTTGCGTAGAAGCTCTCAAACGGAAAGCGGTTACCACCTATTTCGCTGTTTCCTGCCGAACCTACGGAACCCCTAAGCTTCAAATAACTAAGAAGACTTCCACCTTTCAAAAAATTTTCCTCTGTTACTATCCATCCGGCAGAAACTGCCGGGAAAAATCCATAACGCCTGTCCGGGGGAAAATTTTCGGACCCTGTGTAGCCGGCCACCAGCCCAACGTAATATTTATGTTTAAACCCGTAATCTACCCTCCCGGAAACCCCCTGCCCGCGAAAGTCAAGCCTTTCCGGGGAAGCATTTACATAACGCTGCCCTCTTACCGTCGCCTGAACGCTATGATTGCCAAAAATGCGGTCATAATCAAGCCCTGCCCATATTTCATTACGCCGGTTGTTGTTGGTAAAGGCGGCACCCCTGTATCCCAAAGGTGTTTTTGTACGGAATAGTTGCGGCGTGGCAACGTTGAAATCATATATTTCATAATCCCTGTTCAAACCGGCTGAGTAAGTGCCGGAAGCATCATAGCTGAAATTCAGGTTTGCAGATAATCCTTTTAGCCAGAAATCGAGTTTATGCCTGGCATTTACAGATGTTAACAACACCCGGTCGATGGCTGAAGTATACCCCCTGTCCCGCAACATTCCTAACGGGTTATTCCTGAATTCCGTTGTTCCACCGTAAGTGCCGTTTTCATTTAAAAGTGGGAATGCATTCGGAGGCGTGTTATATAAAGTGTTTAAAAAACTACTGATCCCATCTCCCGGGTTTAGCCTGTTTTCTGAGCGTCCCCCGGCATAGAGGCTGATCATCAGGTTTTTGTTTACGTCAAAATCGATATTACCCCGGAAATTGAAACGTTTAAAGCCGGTGTTGGCATCGAAATCTGCGGTCTTGGCATTTTTTATTATTCCACCCTGGTCAAAATAACTTAACAGGATAAAATAGCGCAGTGAGCTGTTTCCGCCCTCGGCAGAAAGCACGTACCGCTGGATAGCGGACGTTTTATTAAGAAAATTCCCCGGGAAGTTATTGTTCGGATACTTAAACAGGTTGCTCCCGTTTTGATAAGCTTGCAGAGCAGCCGAGTCGTATGTAATGCCATTCCTGTCATTGAGGCGGGCTTCATTATACAGGGTGGCAAAGTCATACGAGTTCAACGGCTTCATTATATTCTCCACCTGCTGTATTCCCCCCTGAATGTCGAGATTTATGCTTGACCTTACGGCGCTTCCCTTCCTTGTAGTCACCAGCACTACTCCATGGCCTGCCCTTAAGCCGTAAAATGCTAAAGCAGCCGCGTCTTTCAGTACTGTAATACTCTCGATCTCGTTTAGATCCATATCCTGGAAATCACGTTGTACGCCATCAACCAGGATCCTCGCGCCAGCGCTTCCGTAGGAGGAACGGCCTCGAACAAAAATATTTGCATTGTCATTACCCGGCCGGTTGTCTGTCTGCTGAATGTACAGTCCGGATATCCGGCCAGCAAGGGAATTTATGAGGTTGCTCAATGGCACCTGCGGCAGGTTAGCCGTTTTGTAAGAACTAATGGCTGAAGTAAGCTCCCTTTTTTTACGCACTCCGAAAGGAATTTCAACAAAGTCATTCTCGCCGGCATCAGTAAGCGCAAGATCCAGCTCGATATTCAGGTTAGATAACGCATCGAGAACAAGCTGGGTAGTAATATACCCCTGCTTTTCAACAATGGCGACATCACTTGTTGCAGTTGTTATGGAAAACTTTCCATTACGGTCTGTAATGACCACGGTATTTTTCTCCTGAATGCTGATGCTGGCCCCTTCAATTGGATTTTTCTTCCGGTCTGTAACAGTGCCCGAAAATGTATTGGTCACCCTTTTAGCATCCTGTGCGTGCAGGCACACCCCGCAGCAGGTAAAGATGAATAAAAGGAAAATGTATTTTTGAACGTTCATCAGGTATATTAATTATTCGTTGATTATTATAAAAAATTTGTTATCCCTGTTCTCCATTATTACCATCCGGGGTTCTGCTTCATGATTCCATTGCTTTTATCCACTTCTGCCCGTGGGATAGGATAGATAAACATCCTGGGATTAAATTCGCGTTGATACAGTGCAGGCAGGGGAACTACCTTATAGGTAAACCCCGTTGGCGTTTTTACTACATCCATTGCATTAACGGTGGCCTTTATGGTCTCCGCATCTTTCCATCTCAGCAGATCCCACCATCTTATCTCCTCGAAGGCAAACTCTACCGCCCTTTCATTACGGATACGTACTCTCATCTGGTCTTTCGTAAGACCTGCCGGAAGGTTCGGCATTCCCGCACGTTTACGGATCTGGTTCACAGAATTATACACATCAGCAACCGGCCCTTCTGCCTCATTCAATGCTTCGGCGTGATTCATCAATACTTCTCCATAGCGAAAAAAGATGAAGTTCATGATCGTTGTTTGTGTGGTGCCACCCCTGTAGATTTCCGGCCATAGTTTTCGGCAATAATAGCGGGTGCGGGTAGTACTTGCCGCTGCCGGCTGATAGTCGATGCCACCGTCGAACATGGTTATCTTTCTCCCCTGCCAGGTGAGGTCGTTATAAATGAGGTTTGCATAAAACCGGGGATCCCTGTTCTTGTACGGGTCTTGCGGATTATACCCGGAGGTAGGGTCAGATATGGGCTTACCATTGGCCATTTCATACAGATCAACATGGTTCTGCGTCGGGTTCAATAACCCCTGCGCACCTCCGGAACTTGGCGGAACGATAAAGTCGCTAAGGATGCCTCCAAAGCTGCGCGGGCCCCTAACCTTGATCAGCATGTATTCGGGGGAACTGGACTGGTTCAATAACGTAGCATAAGCGGGATGAAGCGAAAATTTTCCACTGTTGATGATTTCCTTTGCCGCGTCGGCAGCTTTTTTCCATTTAGAGGCAGTTCCGGCGGGGTTGCGGTTGGGACTTGCATCAAGCATCAACAATCGTAAACGAAGCGCCTGAACCGCGCCAACAGTTGCCCTTCCGTAATTCCTTGCATCCCAGTCCGTGGCTGGTGAATAAGCCCTCCCGGATGGGAGGTCAAAAGTTACGGTAGATAATATCTTTTCAGCGTTGTCAAGATCTTTCAGGATGAAATTTACCGTTTCCTCATAGGTATTCCGGGGAAGGTCAATATTGTCTGTTAAACCGGGGGCTTTGTCGAGGAGGATGACGCCCCCAAAGCGTTTTACCAGCTCGAAATAATACATCCCCCGCAGAAACAGCATTTGGGCCTCGATCAGATCCTTGTTTTGTAATGGCGTCCAGGGAACCGTATCTATCTTTGAAAGCATTACGTTTATGTTACGGATACCCTCGTACATCCTGTTATATACGCCCACCACATCTGTGGCAATCGGATCCAGCCATTTACCGGTAGTCATCACCGAAATAAAGGGATAAGAATCGGAAGCACCAGATGCTATGGCTTCATCACAAAACTGCCCGGTGGTGCCTTTATACCCCTGGCTCATGCGGCCGAAATCATCCAGCGTATAATTATAGGACTTATCAGCAAATCGGGACGCCAAAACCGGGTCTCCGAACACATTCTCAGCCGTAATAGGCGCTCCGGGGTCTCTCTGGAGGAAATCTTTTTTGCAACCGGTAATAAAAAAGCAGGCAGTGAATAAGAATAGTAAAAGAGAAAATTTCATAAAAAAGCAATATTTAAATCGGCTGATTAGAATTGAACGTTTAAACCAACGTTGTAAATTTTAGTTACGGGATAACTGAAGACCGGGTTGTTGAGAAAACCCACATCCGTTCCAAGAGAAGTGCTGACCGCGTTTTCCGGGTCAAGGCCAACAAATTTCGTCCAGGTTCTCAGGTTCTGGCCGTTAAAATACACGCGTATACTTTCTATCTTAATCCTTTGTGTAAATGCTTTTGGCAACTGGTAAGATAATTCTACATTCCTCAACTTGACATATGCGGCATTCTGCAACAGGAAGGAGTTGGTTACATAGCTCGGGTTACCACCGGTAGAACCTGTGCGGATTACCGGCCATTTCGCGTTTACCGGGTTTTGCGGAGTCCACCGTTCAAACATCATTTCATAATACTGGTTCCGCCCGTTTCCGTCGAACTGCACGTTGGCGCTCACCCTGTTGGCGCCCTGCAAAAGCGCAGAAACCGTAAATCCTTTCCAGCCAAGGCTTGGCTCTATACCAAAAACATTTTGTGGAACATCAGCATATCCAATCGCTACCCTGTCCTGGTCGTCGATGATGCCATCGCCATTGGTATCGTCGTATTTCAGGTCGCCCGGGATCACCTGAGTGCCGACCCTGCTTTCAGGGCTTTTGCTGATCTCATCAAGTGACTGGTAAAATCCCAATACTTTATATCCCCTGTACTGACCAATGGAATAACCAGTATTCCTAAGATTTTTTGCAAGGTTAAGGGGCTCGTCAGTCTTTACCACCGAATTTTCCGCGTGGGTAAACTGCGCATTGAAACCATATCTCCAATCGCCTTTGGTATCATGGTAATTGACCTCTATTTCGTATCCTTTGTTGTAATTTTCACCGTAGTTAGAGAAGGGTTGTGTTTCGCCATAGATAGCCGGGGCAGAGTTATTTTTCGGCAGCAGGATGTCGTATCTTTTTTCATCGAACAGGTCTACATTCACCGCGAGCTTGCTGTTAAAGCTGTTCGTTTCAAATCCTAAGTTTCTTTTAATCGATTTTTCCCAGGTTACCGCCGGGTTCCCTGCTTTGCTATGCCAGACAACCGGGCTATTGGTGAGGGATAAGGGATTACCAAACTGCACCTGGTTGTTGATAGGAGTTAATCCTCCGCCTGTTCCCGTGGTGTTGCCTCCGTTAGCATATTCATCAAGGAACAGAAAGCGGGTGCCGCCAACGTTACCATAACCGATCAATCCATAAGAGGCGCGGATTTTCAGATAGTTCAGGAACTTGATGTTCTTCATGAAATTCTCTTCAGTAACCGTCCATCCAGCGGATAAGGCAGGAAACAATCCGTACCGCTCATTTTTCGGGTAATTCTCAGACCCGTTATACGAACCGTTTACTTCTACAAAATATTTGCTGTTATAATTATAGGTCATCCTCAGCACCAGGCCTTCATTGGCAAAAGGCGCCTGAGCTCCTTCAGCGCCCCTTAATTCCCGCTGACCCACAAAAACACCCGATATATTATGATCACCTAATTGTTTGGTGTAATTTAATGCAGCCTGCAAATTCGTTTTTATATAACCGGACCGATATGTACCGGGCGAATTCAGCGCATCTTCGAATGAGCCCCTGCTTACCGACAACTGCCTTGTGGTGCGGTTGAGTTCGTACCCCGCAAAAGAACCGGTCTGCACACGGCCGCCTATGATATAAGCGTCGTAAGCGAACGTTACTCTTGCGCTTAGCCCTTTGGTAAGCTGGTCTAATTTCTGGTCGAGCACAAACACGCTTTCAATGGCATTATTGTCGGTGTTTACATAGCCGCTGCGTTTAAGTATGCCGTATGGGTTAAACGTGTTAACGCCCAATTTTCCGATATCTTCAATCTGGTTATAGGTCTCATCAAGCTCCTTCATTTCCGGTGTTGTCGGATTGGTATATTCCGGGAAGAAAGGAAGTCCCCACGCGGGGATAGCTGTAATACGGCTTACCAGGCCTCCTACTCCACCTCTCTGCCTGTTCTGAAGGTTGCCCTGGGTCTGATTACCGACTGGCGAATACCGGTTTTCAAGACGGCCGGACATCTTAAGGCTCAGCAATGTGGTTTTGGTGATGCTAAAGTCAAGATTCGATCTGAAATTATAGCGGGTATACGTTGGCGTTGTTTTGTATCCCGAGGGCGTTTTGAATTCCCGCAGCATGCCGTCTTCAAACAGATAACCTACGGAAACGAAATATTTGGTCATCCTCGACCCTCCGGTGAAATTCAGGTTGTGCTGGTTTTTACCCCAGCTTGGCCGGGTCAGCGCTTTATACCAGTTTACATCAGGGTAGAGTAACGGATCGCCGGTTTTGTTTTTAAACGTCTCCAGGTCCTGTTCTGTAAAAAGTTTTTTATAACCCGCCGGGACAAGGTTGTATTTAATCAGGTTTTCTTCCCCTTCATTATGGAGAAAGGCGCTCCGGTAAGCATCTAAAAACTGAGGAAGCTCCGTAGATCGCACCTGCGCCACGTTACCTGAGTATGACACCCTTGATTTGCCGGATTTGCCTGATTTGGTGGTCACGATGATTACGCCGTTGGCTCCCTTGATTCCGAATAAAGCGGTGGAAGAAGCATCTTTCAAAACGCTGATAGATTCGATTTCGTTCGGATCGATATCACCAAAGCCCTGTCTTTCCACGCCGTCTACAATGATCAGTGCCGCTGAGTTGGAAGACGCCCTGCCACGAATAAAAATATTGGCGCCATTGTCACCAGGTAAGCCTGACCGCTGCTGGGAAAACAAACCAGGCACCCTTCCGATGAGGGAGTTTGTGGCATCAGAAACGGGGGACTTCAGGATTTCTTTTCCGGAGACCGTGCTGATGGCCGCTGTCTGTTCCTTTTTCTTTTGCGTTCCATAACCGATAACTACTACTGTATTCAGCTTGCTGTTACCGGAGACGAGCTGTACATCTAGATTGTTTGAATTGCCTACCTCAACCTGCTTATCTTCAAAGCCAACGTAACTGAAAATGAGTGTTGCCCCGGGGGCGGCATTAATGCTGAATTCTCCTTTCTGGTCAGTTGCTGCGCCGGAAGTAGAGCCTTTTATACTAATGGAAACGCCGCTGAGCGGAGTGTTATCTTCTGAGGATGTGACCTTACCTGTGATTCTTTTTGTCTGGGCGCCGACATTGAGGAATATGAATGACGCAACAATTGTCAGAAATTGTTTCATACGGGTTTTTAGCAGTTGTTTTGATTAAAGGCTGTTAAAGATATGGTAAAGCTATTGAATAAACAAAGGTTAGAAGCCTTTATCATTCTGTTGCGATAAGGCTTAGGGTGTTTTTGAAGTAAAGTGGAATATTGAAGTGGCCTGGCGGAATGGCAATAAGTACTTTATATACGGATTACGTTACAGCCATTGGGTCTTATCTTGCAACAGGAGATTATTATCTGAATACGAATACTACTTTAAGGCCATTTGCAGGGGTAGGCCTTGGTCTGTTCAGACACGCTTCGGCAGATTTGTCTACCCCGAATGAAGATATACCGGTAAGGTCGAACTTTGGATTTGCCCCGAGAATTGGTATCGAGTTAGCCCACTTCCGTACAGCTCTTGAATACAATTTTGCCGGAAAAACGGCAGGCATAAGTAACAATTATTTGGGTATCAAGATTGGAGTAGTGATAGGTGGCGGCAGAATACAAGAGTATCGTTGATTTTTGGCCGAGGCCATTAAGCTCCGGAGAATCTGAGATAGATAGCCTTCTTCGTTTAATAGCTTCGGTAAACTTTACCAATAGGGAAGATTAATTTCTCACTGAAGGGAACTACAAAGGGCACGGAGAAGGGATGGCCAAAGAGCGTGGTAACCCTTTACTTTGTCATTTCAAAGCCGCCGATGTACGTTCTTGCACCTAAGGCAATTCATTGCGGCGGACTTTGAAATCCCCGGAACTTTCGCGAGCAGTTGTTTAGTCAGGTCGATCACCAAACACAGCCTGCAAAAGTTTCAGTGATCTTTCATTTCGCCCTAAAGATCGCTACATAACAAAACACCAAAAGGGGGCTCATGAAAGATGACAAGAGAGTGTGGTAGGCCGTTTGTGTAAGGAAAGACGAATAGAATTCTATAAAAGAAAAATTGCTGCTTTGAAAAATTCGCATAAAATAATCATTGAGTACCAATAAGCTCACCTGACGTTATCTAGTATTAGCAAAAACAGCCTTTGTCATTCGCATTTCCGCCCGCAGGTCAGTTCCCGACACTTGCTCCGTTGTTTTACATTTTTCTCTGCTTTTATATCACTACATAATGCTTCCTGCATCAGGGCACTTGTCAAATTAGTTGACATTTATCAAATTGAATCAGCCTCCCGCAAGCATAATTTACAGGCTTCAACATCCTGGTAAATTATTCAATTGATAACTTATGAGACCCATAACGCAGTTGCCCCCGGTCATGATAACTCTCCTCTGTCTTTGCTTTGCCACTAATGCCCTTCCCCAGAATATACCTGCCCAGGCACCCGCGCCCCCAACAACCCTCACTCCCTATAAACCTGGCCCATACCACAGCGACAATGCCGGTAATTATGTGCGAACCTATGAACCCCGGCAGCCTTACCGCTATGATTCAGATCTCCTCTCCCCAAACAGAACCGCAAGCGACTTTCAAAAAACAACTCAGTACTTTGATGGCCTCGGGCGGAACCTCGAGACAGTCCAATGGCAGATGTCGGCAACTAACAAAGATTTAGTTACCCCGGTAATATATGATGAGTATAGCCGGCAGGTGTACAATTACCTCCCTTACGCCGCCCCTTCAGCAGATGGCAGTTTTAAAGCTGACCCGTTCTCAGAACAAAAGCTCTTCTATGAAAATGCTTATGCCACCGAACAGCCCGCCCTGGCAAATGAAAAATTCTACTACAGCAAAGCCATCTTTGAACCCTCACCCCTTAACCAGGTTACAAAAGCATTTGCCCCAGGCAACAGTTGGGCCGGAAGTGAGACGACTACTTCAGAAAAGGCAGTGGTGACCCACTACCTCGCAAATGATATCACAGACCAGGTACGGATATGGAATATCGCCTCCGGTCCGCCTGATTACACCAACAACAACTTCCGGGTGAACATACCCGTTACCAAAACCACTTACCCCGCAAATGAATTACACAGAACCCTTACCACCGACGAGAGCCGCAACCAGGTAGTGGAATATAAAGACAGGGAGGGACAGGTGATCTTAAAAAAAGTACAGGCAGGCAGCCTCACCGCCAGTGATCCCTATACAAACTGGCTATGCACCTATTACGTGTATGACGACCTGGGACTACTCAGGTTTGTTATACCTCCCAAAGCCGTACAGCAACTGCTCAACAGCAACTGGGATCTTTCCGCGCAGAGCGGCAATATCATCAACGAGCTTTGCTTCCGCTATGAGTACGACAGCCGAAAAAGAATGACCGCAAAGAAAGTACCCGGTGCAGGCTGGGTATACATGGTGTATGATCTGCGCGACAGGCTCGTATTTCTCCAGGACGCCCTCATGCAAAGCACGGGCAGGTGGATGTACAATCTCTATGATCACTTAAACAGGCCCGTCCAGACAGGTATGATAGTCTATGGGGGCCGCCCCGACGGACTACAGGTGAAAGTTGATCTGGCAGGCATGCAAACCCTCCCCGCAGTTACCTATCACCCGCTAACATATACGTGGTACGATGATTACCACTGGACGGCCATGGTGTACAATACCGCTAACCTCGCCAAATTGGATTTCGAAGGCAACCCCTATGCAGACCCCCTGCCCCGTTCCCCAGGTACAAAGACCAAAGGAATGGTTACCGGAACGAGA
>JBGSYC010000042.1:0-2860 GCA_041751095.1 Flavihumibacter sp. | reverse complement strand
AACTTAGGCTGCCTCTTTTTTTGTAAGACTCGATGTATGATAGATCTTTCTTTGTTAACTTAATGGGTTGCTGCATCCTGTATTGAATTTATCAATACAAAGATAGGATAACGTTTCTAAATTAAATTGTCGGTACACTAGTCATTGGTGCAATCACTATTGTCTGCAAGTACTTATTCATTTCATCTGGTGAGATAATTACACATGGCCGGGTCTTTTTCATTTCACTTCCTAATGTTGGGTCAAGATTGACCAGAACAATTTGATATTGCTTTAAGTCCATTGTTCCAGTTTTTCATCTTCAAACACGTCTGGCATAAGCAGTTTGTCATCACCATTGTCGTGCATTTTCTTGAATAACTTTTCCCAACCTGCTCTTGAACTGGTCTTGGGCTTTAGGATGATGTAATCTTTTTCCAAAATTAGTTCGACTGTGTCGGTGATTTTATACTTATCAAGTATAGTCTTTGTCAACCGAATTCCTTTCGAATTACCAATGGGTATTACTGATATGTTCATATAAAGCATAGTTATTGTATGCACAAAGTAATTACAATAACCTGAGTTTTGCAAATTAAATTGGATTGTAAAAAATGGCAGATAACAGATAGAAATGTATCCAAAAGGCCCCAATTTTAGGCCCCGCATCACTGGAGTCTTGCGGGGCCTTGCGGTATACTTTTGAGTTGCCGTAATGGTTGGGTATTAGGAGCAAAGTATCGGCTTTTTTCTTTCTAACTGTTTAATTTAGTTTCTTTTTTGATCTTAACAATTTATATGCGATACTTTTGCGGATTTATAGATCATCATTTTTCACTTATAGATTTTCTGCCTCAAATTTTCAAATACTCCCGTGTATTTCTTTATCAGGTACACGCCACTACCATTACGTCCAACAACGTTACATATTTGAGTTGCCTGTAATAACGCCGCTATGCCACAATTGATCAACCGTCATCTGCATGCTTCCATGGATAGTATACCTGTACCAACTCCAGTGTCTTTCCCTTACAGCACGGACATTCTTTTATACCGGTTCACATTTATTAGTGCAGGAAAACTTTACATGTTTGCAACGGATAAAGATGAATCTCTCATGAAATACGAGGTAAATCCACAGACATTTGCACTTGTCGGCTCACCGGAAAATATTTTTTCGGTTGATGATGATGTAGTAGAATATCGGTCAGTCTATTCCAAAGACTCTGCTTTTTTCTACATACTTTGTCGCCACCATAAAAAGAAAGGTACCTGTAATCATTTCTCGGGGATTGTTTTCGATCCAGCCTTTTCAATTGTAAATAAATATGAATTCTAATCTTTAGTGTCTTCAGATGAAGTGGCTGCTATAAACTTTATGCTTTCTGAAACCGGCACTACCGCAGTGGTTTGTAAGATGGTTAAACGAGAAAAGAAAAGCGATGATGAAATAAAATATTCTACAACTATAATCTCCGTTAATGAAAAGCCAGTAACAAAGCTGGTTTCAGGTTTTCCTTCGGCAAGTAATCAAAATCTTAACTGGTATTTCTCCAAAAATGATATTGTATTCAACGGCTTGCTTGGTGAATCTCAGAACAAGGGTTTTACAAAAGTAGTTGGAGGCCATTACAATGTAAATTCAGTTGCAGTGGAAGATTTGCAAATGTGGGCATTCGACGGGGCGAAGCTGATTTCAAAAGCAATTCGTCTTCATTAAAAAAATAAAAGAAGAGGATATTTCTTATAGTGTCTCGCTTAAATATACGATTAATGGCAATGACAATTCTACCTTTCTCATTTACGACCAGAATGCTCGTTACCAAACACGGGATTATCGTGAGCCTGGTACAATTGCACCCACATTCACAGAGTATACCAGTGCTGAAACCTACGTCATTAAATTAAATGGTGAAAAAAAGCCTGAATGGTTGCATGTTATTACCAAAAAGCAGATTGAAAGTGGGGGACAACTATATACAGGGATTAATTACATTCTCGGTAAAGACAATACTCTCCATATATTTTTTCATGACAAGAACGCTAACCAGGAAGTGTGCACAGATGAAAGAATCCGCGAAACAAGTATGCTAAACATAAAAAAGAATAGTCTTGCTTGTATTACGATAAAGCCTTCGGGAGATATTAGCAAATCTTTTTTGTGGGATAATGCTGACGGGGAATCTTACATGTTGTCGAACAATTCAATACTAAGTAAACGGGGTGAGGTGACGTTTGTTGCTGTTAAGAAATCGAAAAATGGTTGGTTTACATTAAGTAAAATGATAATTGCCAAATAACTATGCTGAAGGCAAATCTAGCCAATGAAAGGCCTTTTAAGGAACCGTTGATTATGCAGATATAAAGTCATGCATCAAAATCGGGGAAGGATTTCTTTCTTTTCTGAATACCTATATAAGACTGTTTGAGTATTTCTACAGTTGCTACTTTCTCCTGTAAAATATTTTCGGGCAAAATCTGGGTGCCCTACACATTCGCCAGGGCATTAATCGGGAGCGATGGATTGCTGCACGGGAAGAATACCTTGGAAGATATCCTCCCTTCCTTAGGCCTGAAGGCAAAAGCTCCTGATTTACGCATTGAAAAATCCATAACTAAAAGCACCGGCTACCGAAGTTTCATTCAACAAAGGCTTAAATCGAACCTTTGCGCATAAAAACAACCTGCTTTTTTTGCAGGAGTCGTTGGGCGCAAAGCTTCGTTTACTATCTATTTCTTAGGATAGAAGACATATTGTTATGAAAAAGCAGTATCTTTATGTCATGTCAAGCGTAGCTTCGTTGAGTATTAAGAAAATAGATGGTCGCAAACTATCCCATTCGCAAAGTGAGTATATAAGAATTCAAGCGGTAAAGCAGGT
>JBGSYC010000041.1:0-20372 GCA_041751095.1 Flavihumibacter sp. | reverse complement strand
CCCCAGGTAATGAGGTCGTCAGGATGTAATAACTTCATTGTGGTAAGAGTTCCATATCCATTACTGCCTCTTCCCCAATTGGAATACATCCCATTTATGGCCAGCTCTACGTCTTTTGCCGTACTAAAAAAATTACCTGGCGTTAAAAGGCTTTTTGGATCTTCCTTTAAAAAATCAGTGCAGCTACTAAATTTTATAAAGGCCAGAGTCATTATTAAGTATTTTATTAACCCTCTCATTATCTTATTATTTAGTTAATCTGATTAAAAGCCAATATTAATTCCTAAAGTAATTGTTCTGGTGCGTGGATAAGCTCCGAAATCAGTACCAAATCCTAAGTTTTTCTCTTGCCCGCTATCCCTCACGAAAGCAAAGTCAACTTCCGGATCAAGTCCTGAATAGTTAGTGATTACAAATAAATTCTGACCACTTAAATGTAGTTTGGCTGAACTAAGATGGAAGGCTTTGCACAAATCATTCGAAAGATTATAGGCTAATAAAATATTGTTCGCCCTTAGAAAGGAAGCATCCTCAACATAACGGGAAGACATTCTATAGTCCAATCCTGTACCAATACCTCTATAATAATTGCTTGTTCCTGGTCCCTTCCAGCGGTTTACCATTTCTTTACCATGATTTAAATGGATATCACGACTTTCTAAAACGGTAGCTGTAGCATTTATAAGATCGTATCCAATGACAGCATTCAGGTAGACCGAAAGTTCAATATTCTTATATCTTAGATTGTTTGTTAAGCCAAAAGAAAAATCCGGTTGGGCAGAACCAATCCGTCTTCGATCCTCACCGTTCAGTATGCCATCTTTATTTAGATCTGCATATTTGAACATTCCCGGATCAGCTAACCCCTTTTGAGGGCTTTGATCTACCTCCTGCTTTGTTGAAATACTCCCTCGAATACATAACCGTATATCTGACCAATTTCCTGACCTTTTTCAACCCGGATACCTGGTTCAAGCCCTTGTCCTCCCCCTCTGTCTGAACCACCTATGAAAAAGAAATCCTGTTGCCCCAATTTGAGTACCTTGCTCCTATTGACAGTAAGATTGAAATCCGTAGACCATTTAAATTTATTCACGGCATTTATTGAATGGATGCCTAATTCAATACCTTTATTTACGACTCCTCCTACATTAGTAGTAACAGTGGATGAGCCTGAACTTGCCGGGATCGGTCTCGAAAAAAGAAGATCATTCGTCTTACTTCGATAAAGATCTGCAGTTATATTGAGCCTTCCGTTTAATAGGCCCAGATCTATTCCAGCATTTATTTGTTCCTGCACTTCCCATTTGAGATCTTCATCTTTTATTGTTCCGGGCCGTAATCCCAACACATAACCAGCACCGCCATTATAAATATTATTGAACACTGATAAAGAAGGAACAGTTGCATACGCATCTATTGCCTGTACGCCTACTTTGCCATACGATATTCTTAGTTTCATATTTGAAATAGCATCAACTGCCTGCATAAATGGTTCTTTTGAGATTATCCAGCCGGCGGCAACACTAGGAAAAAAGCTCCATTTGTTGCTCCCTTTAAATTTGGAAGAACCATCATACCTCCCTGTTAAAGTCAACAGGTATTTTTCAGATAACTTATAGTTGATCCTGCTTAGATAAGACAAAAGCGACCAATTGGAATAATTTCTATTAACACTGGTAGGCGAATTAGGATCGATACCTTGACCCAAATTATAGACATTCAGATTGTTATTCAACAATCTTTGCTGGGATCCACTGAAATTACGAAACTTATAGTTTTCAAATGTGACCCCGCCCATAATATTAATATTATGCGCGCCCTTCGATTTTGAATAGTTTAGAATATTATTATTTAACCATTTGGTACTTTCTCTGTAGGATGAAGACGTTTGACCCTGGGTCTGATCGCCAGCGAAAGTTATTCCAATCGGTATATACTGTTCATTTCTTGCTATATAACTATCCCCGCCTAAAGATGAATTCAGTTTTAATCCCGGCAGAATTTCAATTTCTACGAAACCATTTATGAAAGCACTGGTAGGAAAATCTATATTAGAATGTTCATTTATCTCTGCAATAGGATTCTCCAGTTGATCTTTAAATACAGGATGCAAAAATCTTGCATAAGAGCCATCCTCGTTATAAGGCCTATACAAGGGCAATAATTGTAATACTTTGTGCGAAGGTCCTGAAGAACCGATAAAACTGGCGGTTGACTCTCTCACCATTTGAGTTTCTCTTTTGATATAGGATGCGTTGAAACCGAATTTCAACTTATTAGAAGGTGCATATTCAAAGTTGGTTCGGAAACTACCTCTTTTTAAATATGTTGTTTTTATTAAACCTATGTTTTCCCTGTAATTACCGAAAATGGCAAATTTTGTTTTACTTCCTCCTCCGGAAATTGTCAAATTATAATCCTGAATACTACCTGCTTTGCTATACAATTCATCCTGCCAATCTGTATCAACCTGCAGATCCGCCGGTTTAAATAATGGTGTCTCGCCTGTAATTTTTGCGCCGTCTAAGTACATATCATAATACTCCTGCGCATTCATTAATGCTAATTTTTTACCGATTGTTTGGATGCCGTAAGAAGAAGCAAAATCAATCCTTAATCCATCTTTTATGCCTTTTTTTGTAGTAATAATAATTACCCCACTCGCACCTCTTGATCCGTAAATGGATGTAGCAGATGCATCCTTTAATACTTCAATGGATTCTATCTCATAAGGGCTAAGGTTTTCAACTCCTGGAGCACCTATATATCCGTCAATTACATACAATGGCTCACTGGAAGACAGAAATGAACTTATTCCACGAATGTTGATTCTTGTCCCACCGCCAGGCTGTGACGTTGAATTATTTACAGAAACTCCGGGAACCCGCCCCTGTAGCATATTATTAAAATTTGCTGCAGGTACACTCTGCAGGGTTTCTGAGCTTACACTTGCGACAGCACCTGTTATGTCACTTTTCTTTACTGCACCGTACCCAACCACTACCACTTTCTCCAAATTTCTAAAATCTTCAACCAGGGTTATATTTATGGTGCCTTTACCCACAATACCTACTTCTTTGGTTTCGAAGCCTGAAAAGGAAAAAACTAACGTCCCATTGCGATTGGGTACTTTAAGGGTATAGTTTCCGCTTTGGCTGGTAGTGGTACCAATAGCTGTCCCTTTTAAAGTAACAGAAACACTATGTAAAGTTTCACCTTGCGAAGTTGTGACCTTACCGCTTATGGTGTGATCCCGACCTGGTAGTTCCTGACTATACGCCGGATGCCGGGTGCCGAACAGCAAACAAAGAGACAAACAGGAAAAGAAATGGAAATTACTTTTCATATGATAATTAATTAATTAAGCTTTCGTTTATGATAGTTTAGCGCTGCCTGTATATCTTAAGGCATGCATTATGTGTAACCCTTTATATCTATTTTAGATACCCCAGCAACACCCCACCAACAGCGGCTACAACCACACCTAAAAACGTGAGCTTCGCTGCTTTTGTCTTAGGGTGCGGTTCCTTTAACCAAAGTATGCCAACCAGTGCGTTTACAACAACACAGAGTTGGGCTATAGTAAATCCTTTTCCGGTACCTAATACCTCCATCATTAGTAATGCTCCATAGTTTCCTATTCCCCATAACAAACCGGTAATCGCTGTTGGAAAATAGTCGGAAGTCCGTTCAAGTCGAAGTCCGGAACGGTTCAGTAAAACCAGTAAGGCGCTTCCGATAAACATACCTACGGCCATAGGAAAGGCCGCAACCCACATAGATAATGCTGAAATACGAACTGGAATAAAATAGCTGCCCCAGAAAATTCCCGCCCCTAAAGCTCCGGCCAGGCCTATTATCCAACCATTTTTAGCTTTGGCATTTCCTTCATTCTTATCACCACCTGCAAAAATCACAAACAGGGTACCTGTAATTATTAACACTACAGAAAAGGCAGCCAGCATCAAATTAATACTTCCCGATTTAAGGAATTCTTCAAACAATATCATCCCCCAGACGATAGATACAATAATATTTAAGGGTGCCCAAATTCCGAACGCTTTGGCAATGCCTATTTTATTGGTGGCCGTAAAAGCACACAACCCACCAAATACCCAGATAAGTCCTCCAATAAACGGAAGCAAAAAATTTTCGATGTCAAATAAATTACCTCCCTTAAAGAGACCCACGATTGTGGCAAGTACAAGGTTGGCCAGGGCAACATAAAAAATCTTTAACTGCTGACTTTTAAATTGAACTCTTTGCGAAGGGGCAAGCCAAATTCCCCAGGCCGCTACAGTAACAATGGCATATAAGATTCCCATACTTATCTAATAAAAGAAGCTATAACAGGTGCAGCTCACACATATTTAAGCTTACAGTATTAGACAAATGTAGCAATGCGTATAAGATAAAACTTTTCATTTCTTAACCACTTTCTTAAGAATATTAGCATGTTTGACAGAAAAAAGCTATTTTGAAGCTAATTTTTTAAAACTGTGGATCCTCTTTACATAAAACTGTTGAAATCTGCCGAGGTGTCTTTTGCCATACGTAAAGACACTGTGCCTTACTTTACCATACCCTGGCATTACCATCCGGAGCTTGAACTTACTTTGATACTAAAAGGCCAGGGCACCCGTTTTGTGGGAGAATGCATAGAGCTGTATCAATCAGGAGATCTGGTATTAGTTGGCGAAAACATCCCTCATTTTTGGCAAAGTAATAAGTCTGATCATGAAAAGGATGGTAATACTGAAGCAATTATTCTGCATTTTTTACGCAACTTCTGGGGTGTTGATTTTATCAATCTTCCGGAAATGCGTGAGATAAGGGAATTAATCGAAAAAGCCGCACAGGGAATTCATATTAGTGGTAAAACCAAAGTGGAAGTACAAAAGCGCTTACAAGATTTATTACATTTGGAGGGACCTGAACGTTTATTTGAATTACAAGCTATTCTGCTTATAATAGCTAAAGGAACAGATGATGGAAGATTGCTTTCAGACAAAAGAATAGAGAGTGTATATAAGACGGGCGGAGAGGAACGTTTGAAAAAGGTTTATGAGTATGTTATGAATAACTTCAGGGAGCAAATAACGCTTAAGGAAATAGCTGATATAGCCATAATGAGCCCCACTGCATTTTGCCGGTATTTCAAATCACATACCCGCAACCACTTTTCTCGCTTTCTGAATGGTGTTAGAATAAGTTACGCATGCAAATTACTTCAGGAAAAAAAGCTTACGGTGACTGAAATCGCTTTTGAAAGCGGGTTTAATAACCTCACAAACTTTAATATTCAATTTAAAGCATTTACTAAATTTTCGCCGTTAAAATACCGGCAAAAGCATACTTCTATTTAGGGTTGTGTATTTTAGCTGAATTTAAAAACCCATGCCGTTGGCGGTCGTTATTCCAAAAACGCCTACATTTTTCTCGCTGTCGTTTAACTTCAAATTTTGGTCTACTTTTACTTTGATTGAATAACCAATATAGTACTTAAATTTTTAGCGCTGTTAACTGGCAAGTACAATTGCGTGCCTGCCTTATCACAGGTATATTTTACTTTATGGCGGGTTCCGTACACGTAAATCTCCCCACTATTCTGGTAATCGGGCAGCAACACCGAAGCGCCTGTTGTTGTTAGCACATGTACGTAAACTATCTTACCTTTTTGAGTACTCACTCCCCACGGCTGAGGTTTAATAGGACCGGCCCGGGTACCGTAAATCGTTTCCCCATTTATTTGTAGCCATTGTCCAACCCGTTGCAGGGTATCCTGGACCGACGCAGGCATTTGCCCCGTAGGTAAAGGAGCAACATTTAAAAGGTAATTGCTATTAGCGCCTGCCGCCTTTGTGAGATCGTGAATAATTTCCCTGGTGCTTTTAAAAGTTTTATCGATCATATTGTAACCCCACGATTCGGTAAATCCGCTAAAGGTTTCGTAGGGCAACTCACTTATAATGCCCTTGTATTCGGGCCGTGCCGTATCAGGTGGATTAAACTCGAAAAGTTGAAAATCTTCACCAGGCATCGGCGCGATGTGGTGGTTATTGGCCAACAAGGCCCCGGGTTGCAAGCTATGAATACGTGCATAGGTTTTTTCTAACTGAAAGTTGCCGCCGCCTGGCAGCTTTTTCTTATCCCACATACCATTGAGCCAAATGCCGCCGAGCGTACCATATTGAGTCAATAATTCTTCTAGTTGTGAATCCTGATATTGCAAATACTTCTGCCAGTCCCCGCTTTCAGGGCGACCTGTGCTTAAACCGGTTCGGCCACGGGGGAAATAATCGGGATGGTGCCAATCCAATTGCGAATAAAAAAGAAACAATTGCAGGCCGTGTTTGCGACAGGCGTCGGCCAGTTCCTTTACCGGGTCTCGCTTGAAGGGAGTACGGTCAACGACATCGAAATCACTTACTTTAGAATCAAACATAGCGAAGCCGTCCATGTGCTTGGCCGCAAACGTTATGTAGCGGCAGCCAGCCTTTTTTGCCAGTAGTACCCAGGCTTCTGCACTAAAATCGGATGGATTAAACCAGGTAGCTACCTGCTCATAATCTGACGCGGAAATTTTTTTCAGATCCATTATTTTTTCGGCAGCCATTCGTTCCCCTCCGCCGGCGAGGGTACTATAAATACCCCAATGTATCATTAATCCGAAACGGTTTTGTTGGAACTGCACGCGGTTAATGAGATTTTCCGGGGTCGGTTGATAGTTAGATTGAGCCAAAACAGAATGAATACTGAAACTTGCAACAAGGAAGAACCAAAACATTAGCAAACGTTCCTTCGAGCTATTTAAACTAAAATTAAAACATTTGGCAGCTAACGCTTGAATACATTTCTTAGTCAAATTATATTAATTTATTAAATGAATAATATTCATTGATTATACAACTTTATTAGTGATTGTATCTTTTGATAAATTCATTTCAAGTGTGTTTACATATAACAAAAAAACTTAGATTATAAGAAACCAAAAATAGAGGTATTCAGGAAAGATTTCTTTCAATATTTTAGCAGTTTTCTTATTTATATTAGCAAAGAGTTATTCATTTTACTTTATGTTACAGACCATATTTAATAAATAGCAGAACAGAGTTTAAACTTTTGGTTTAATGTAAGGGTAGCACCAGATCGGTAACAATTTTGAAAGTTATTTTGCTTATAAATGCTGATACTCATTCAAAACTTGTATTAAAGAGCAATAATCAAAGGCAAGAAGCAATTTCTTGTGTTTCATATGCTTTTACAGGAAGTAATTTGGAACTCTATCTACACAACGGAATATTTACTGCAAGAGCTAAAGAGGATATTATTTTGTAAAGAAGCTTTGGGTGTTCTTACATACTCATAACTTTCCTTAGCACTCTTTATCCCACTCATTATTAATGGCACGTCGCCAAAAAGCTAACGGGATTAAAGTACATAAAGGCCGGATAAATTATGTTTGATCCGAACATACATTTTTTACCGAATCGCTAATTGCGCGGGAAATACGATCAGTAACTACACTTATACATTGTATGGTGCTGTAAGAAGCTGTATAAACTCGTAAAGGACTAACGCTTACTACTTCCCTTTTTCCAACGTTTTAATCCATTCAGCAATTTTACGGGTTTCGTTATTTGGTACTTGTGGCATGGGTGGCATTGGTGTATAATCCGGCAAATGTTCAGGTTTTGGGTTATGAATGACTTGAACAAGTTGAGCCGCTGAATATTTACGCTTAGCTACATCTTTAAATGCGGGACCAACCTGCCTGGTATTTGGATTATGACAAGCATGGCACGTATGCTTTTGCAACAGGTTTTTTACCTCTGCGTAAGCCGGGAGTTTTGTTGAGCCGGCAGTTGTTGTTGCAGAAAGTGCTTTGGTTGCAGTTGCAGGTTTGTTAGCATTAACAGGTTTCGCTTCTGTTGACGAAGCAGCCTTTTTTGAAGGCGTTGAATTTGGCATTGTTTCCCTGGCCGCACAATTAGAATTTACTTCACTTACAGATTGTTCAGAGCCCGCATTTTCAAGTTCGTAATAAGTCCACGGTTCTGTTCTTGAAACAGTTTTTGTTCTAACCATCTTTACTTCGGCAGGTGTTACAAATGGAGCAATAGTATCAGAGGGTCTTCGCCGTGGGTTTACATTCCCGAATTCATACCGTACATAGTTTACTACTGAAGCCACCCAGTCATGCGAGTTTGCACCTAAAGGCGGCATTATGGAAGGATACGTTTTCCCATCTACCGGTCCCGTTAAACCGTGAAGTATAATTTTTACTAAGTTCAATTTATCTCCGCTCAAACGTTTTGAAGCTCCTGCAAGAGGTGGAGCTGCTAAATCAGAAGCTCCTGCTACAGTTATTCCTTTACCATTATGTCCGTGGCAAGTTGCACAAAGCGAAGAAAAAGTGGCAGCGCCAGCCAGAATCATTTTTCTTTCGTCGGCGGGCATATTGCCTAGCCTTGCGCCGTATGTTTTTACATCATTATTTCTGTCTATCGCTTTTTTGCGCTGATGCAAACATATCGTTGCCAGTGTTTTTAAGTTGTAATTCCTGCACAATCGCTACAGCTTTTTTATGTGCTGAGTTATAAAGCGATAATAATAGCTGTAATCGTACATCATGACTTGGATCAGCTTTTAGCTCTGCCAGCTTGTTCAATACTTCTTCGTCATTCTTTTTTGCAAACGACTCACTAATCCAAACTGCAGCTCTTCTTACCTGCGCATTTTCATCTTTCATAGCTGTAAACAGAATATACAGAATATCCCTGTCTATTGCATTCAGTCCATCCAAAGTGCATAAAGCATGCAATCTTGCAAGTGCTGAAGGTTTTACTGATATGGTTGCCTGCTGTCCGGATGCTATTTGTCTTAGTGTAGGTACAACTGATCTATCTCCTAAAACAATGATCTGTTTTTGACCATTGTCTCTCTACCAACCATTCTTATGATCAAGATAGGCTACTAATTTACTTGCCGATTCATTCAGCATCTGCGGTTTAGGTTGCTGCTTATAACCATCATAAACCAACCGATAAATCCGTCCATGACCTGTATTTTTTCCAAGCCCTTTTTCTTCAATCTTCTTGCGAAGAAACGAACCGGGCTTTGTCCAGTTACCTTGCTGGATGATTCCTCGATGCATATCTACAATGTATAGATTACCATCAGGGCCGGTGTAACCATTAACCGGTCTGAAATTTATATCGGTTGAAGCAATAAACTCCTTACAGGATCATAAGTTATGTAAATGTAATTGTCGAGATTCCAGTCTAATCCGCTTCTTTGATGTTCCATATTCCTATCGGTAAGCGTATAACCCTCCTTTTCAAAAACGGTTCTTTTTACATCAGCTTTTCAATCGCCATTGGTATCCTTATAACTGTTGATAGTTACGGTATTAGTCTCATTAACAAGAAGCTCATTGTTTATACATAAGATCATCCGCGGCAGCAAAAGGCTATCAATAAATACGCTGCTTTTATCCATCTTGCCGTCGTTATCAGTATCTTCTAAAAGTGATACCCGGCTTATTTTTAATTGTTCTCCTGTGGCATCCGCATCCTGCATATAAGTAAGCATTTCTGCTACATACATTTTTGCATTACCATCCCCTGCAACAGCTACAGGCTCCTTTATCATTGGCTCGCTTGCTACAAGTTCTAAATGATAACCGGGAGGCAGGTTAAACGATTTAAGACTTTCTTCAGGTGTTAAATACGCAACCGAAGGAGTTGGATCGAACGAACGAGTGGGATACGGGTTAGCCGGTTTGCTTGGCGTAGTATTTTTTGTTACTGTGCAGGTATAAATAAGCATACTAAACGCCAACAGTACAATGATTGAAAATATTCGTTTTATGTAATTGAATAATGAGATTGTTATTTTTGAAGAAGTTGGTGTGGCCTTCGGGTTGGCTCCCACAACATATTGAATGCCTCCCAAAATATGTTTTAAATACAAAGGGTCTTCATAAGATTTATTATCATGACCTAAAGCAGTGTAGAAGGCTCTTCCCCCATCAAATGCGTGGTACCAACTCATAGGATGAAATTCTCCGTTTTTACCACTGGTATAGCTGTTCTCATCAATGATTATTAATACATGCAGATCAAGACCATCCATTTAAAATTTTATAATTCATCAAATCGTTTCCAGGTTCTGGGTAAGTGAGCAGTTGTAATATTCTTAGGGTCGACAATATTAAACAGGGCTTCCTGCTGCTTGGGATGACTTTTAAAGTAAGCTCCATTGAACTCACCAAACCACGGCCAGTCATACTCAGTATCTGCCGAAGAATGAAGGCCCGCAAAACCTCCGCCTTTCTTGATGAATTGTTCGAACGCTTTTGCTGCTGATCGTTTAGTACATTACCAGTTGTACACAAAAAAACTACAGCAGTATATTGTTTCAGATTGTTTGCAGTAAATATTTCGGCATTTTCAGTTGTATCAACCTGAAAATTATTTTTAGTTCCTAACTCCTGAATGGCCCTTTTACCTGCTGCAATAGCTGAACAATGCCTGAAGTCGGAGGTTTTACTAGAGACAAGCACCTTTTTTTGTTTAGCTGAAACGTACGCAGTGGCTGATAATGCAATAATCAACAGAATAAGACGGAAAAATTTCACACTATGTCTTTCATAATGAGCCCTTAATTTAAACTCTTATATGGAGATTTAAACATTTGTATGCCAAAAAATACACTTTAAAGCTTTATAATTAATTAAAAAATTTTGTTTTAAATCTCATCTTGAAATTTATAGCTGTTTTACCGTCTTTGATTATCAATAAACATATCTAGGAGACTTACGTCAAATACCTGTATCCTTTCTGTAATTTTATCAGGTTCACGGTGATTTTCCTTCGTGCTGTTGTTGCTGTGCACTTGTGTATTTTTCCCTTCAGACAAAATGCCTGCTTCATCATAATAGTTAATATTGTTGGCAACTATAAGATTGCTCATACAATCTTTTTCTTCCCTGATGCCATATAGCATGGGAGGGGCTACAATCCAGTTGAAAATAGCGTTACCTGTTATTGAGAGTCCTTTGCTTGAACCTGTGATATGAATACCATTTCTTCTATGGGGCTTAAGATCAATCTTGACTGGAATGTACATATTTGTATGTTCATTGCTGTAAGGGTTTATACTGCCTGAATCAATAATACAGTTTCCGGTAATGGTACCCCATTTAACATTTTCAATAAGGATACCATGACCTAAATGCCAGCAGAATGTATTGGAAGATAAATTGATCTCGTCCGACTTTTCTACTACCACTGCGTGATCCTGAATTTGAAAAGTACGACAGCCAGAAATAAGAACACTATTGCTGGTTTCTCCAACAAAGAAGGCAACTCCTTTACTTTGAAAAACCTGACAAGCAACAATATTTAGTACAATAGAACGCTTACATTCAAAACCTTTTCCACCTCCATACGCAATACAGTTAGTAATTAAATTGGGTATATATTCTCCAGCCCTTCCTCCTTTAGCCAGTTTTTCCATCAATACAGCGCTGCCGGTAATATCTGCAAATTTGCATCCCCTTACTTCGCACAGAAAAGAATTATTTCTGACCCAAACCCCATGTTCGGCAAGGCCAACACAGTAAATATTCTCAATCACACTATCCCCGCAATGATCCAGGATAATTCCGTTTTTAGCATGAACACTACCTTTTTGAGCTTTAACAGAAAGATCGGCAATCCTTATCCTGTCAAGTTGATGACAGGAGAAGGCCGTGCCTGTATCATGATGAGCGGAGAGGTAAAGACTTGTGGAAGGCCCTGAACCCTTAAGACTAATGTAACTGTTTAGGTTGATTTGTTTTTCCAATATGTAGACGCCGCTAAATAAAACAATATCTCCTCCTTGTTTTTCAAATGAATCAATTGCAAATTGAATCACCTCATCTGCTCTAGATGATGATTTATAGACTTTGGTGCTAACCCTTCCTCTTACTTTATATTGACCTCCTTCTTTAAAAATATCAAGCGATTGCTTTCCTAAATCAGCGTGCAATTCTTCTGTAGATGCCCACAAAGGTAATGTTAAGGCTCCCATAACTGCGAATCCGGAAGCTCCATCACGTAAAAAAGACCTTCTGTTTTTAGATGCTTCTTTCATTGGTAAAATTAAGGTGCGGTTTAATTTACAAAATTAGGAGATTGGCCATGTTTCATCTAATTTTATAAAAGTATTTCATGTTCTTTATATTTTCTCGGTGCTTTGGCTGGATGTACTATTTAAGGATTATGCAAATGCTCGTGTAACTGCATTCGATAACATGCTCGTTATTTAATTGCGTCTATTTGTTGTTCCAGACATTTATGATTAAAATATTCTGTCAGTTACTCAACGTGCGATAAAAACCTTCTCGATTTCCTCTAGCTGCTTGCCTTTTGTCTCAACTAAGTATTTATAGCTTACTGTAAAATGAAATAGGCAACAAGATGCAAAAAGCCAAAAGGTATTGGCCGTACCTAAAGTATCGGGCATAATAGGAAAAAACTGGACTAAAAGCCATACAGCAACCCAAACTGCTAATGTACAGATAGTAACTCCCTTAACACGGTAAGCAGCAGGGAAAATTTCATTAATTAAAATCCACGTAACAGGGCCTAAAGACAAAGCAAAGCATGCTATATAAATAAGCATCAAATCAGTAGAATGTAACCTGGAAGGCCGTCTGTTTTAAAAATAAAACCGATTGAAACCAGGCTTATAGTTAGACCCGCTAATCCATACAATAACAACGACCTTCTTCCTTCTTTATCAGCATATCGTATTGCAACAAAAGTAAAAAAGTATATTTACTGCGCCAATTATTGCCTGGAATAAAAGTGCATTTTCAGACGGTATTCCAGCCTTTTGAAAATCTCAGGACCATAATAGATAACAGCATTAATGCCGCTAAACTGTTGAAAGAAAGCAAGGAAAACGCCTATCAACAACGGAAACTTCATTCTGTTCCAAAAGCTTCTTTTTAATTCCATTATTATCCACATTTTCACCAGAAGATAATAAAGGCCATTCTGGCTCTGCAACATTTTTGTCCCTGGTTTTAAATAATATATCTTTCGCCAACTCCAACCTGCCTTTACTTATCAGATACCGGATACTTTCAGGTTTAAAGGCCAAAATAAATACAAACAAGATTGATGGCGTCCATGCATGTTTCATTACCTTTTCCTCAATATAAGGAACTATCTCTGCAGCACCTTTTAAAATTCCACCGCCCAATATGACTTTCTCGGGGTCGTAAGCATGGATATATGAAATGATACCGTCTATCCAAACGCTAAGACAATGTAGTTTAATTTCATTGGCAGTGTCTCCAGCTTTTGCAGCCCGAAACAATGCAGCAAAATACATTACTTCTTCATTCGATAAAGAACTATTGGAGAAGTATACATAAGTTTTGGAAAAGCCTTGTTAAATTCCATGTAGCAGCTTCAGCTTCAACACAGCCGATATTACCACAAATACATACATTGCCTGCATGGTTGACAATAAAGTGGCCGCCGAGACACCCAACGTCATAATGTTTACCTCTTAACAGTTTTCCCTCGATTATTACAGAAGTACCTACGCCTGTTCCTCTCTTTGTATGTGGATTCACTACCCCGGAATAGCCATCGCAACACCATCTAAAAAGGTTAAACCAGCCGATTGCAGCAACTCTGATTTGTTCGTCTATTAAAGAAAGGTGTCGCTGAAAACCCTTAATTGATTGTGCATTTAAGACCCGTTGATCAACCATTTCCTTTCGTTCTACCAGGCCAATCTTTATTTTTAACGTTTTTCAAACTTATCAGACGAATTAAGGTTATCTTACCCCTAAGTGATCGTTGTATATTGATTAATTTATTTCATTAAATATTTCTCCATCTCTTTTTCATTCACTTCTAGTCCCAATCCTGGTCCTTCCGGCAAGTACAAATGACCGTTTTCGTATTTAAATTGATTATGGAAGCACGCCCATTGATTTAATTCGGGTCGCTCCCCCCCGTGCTCCTGTATTCTTGCGGCATTATAAATGCTGGCGACTAATTGTATTGTAGCTGCGGTAGCAAGAGTGGGTCTGGCATTGTGGCACATCACTTCCCGTTCAAATGCCTGAACGAGGGTAGCGGCCTTCTTCATTTCGCTGATGCCGCCGCCCTTTATTACATCCAGGTTGATTACATCGGCTTTCCCGATGGTTAATAAATCCCTTACCTCATAACGATTGAATTCATGTTCGCCTGCCGCAATACGGATGGGGCTTGCCTCCACACATTGCCGCAATCCATCATAATCTTTATAACTCACCGGCTCTTCTACAATCGCCACATTGTATTTTTCGTAAATGCGTAAAATCAGTTCAATTGCTTTACCGGGCGTGTAACCGTTATTAAAATCTACAAACAAGGTAGTGTGATCGCCAATCGATTGCCGTACCGCTTTTACGTATTGCTCTGTCGGGTCAGGTTCCGGGTTGCGGTTCTGGGTGCGTATCTGCATGCGCAGTTTTATTGTATCATAGCCTTTGGCCACAAAATCAGCGGCAATCTTTGCACATTGCTCCGGAGTTTTAATCTTATCTCGTTCACCTCGACCAAAGCTGCCATAAACTTTTATTTTTTTTTCTTTGTTTCCACCCAGCAGTTTGTATACCGGCAGTTTCAGCAAACGCCCTTTTAAATCCCATAAAGCATTGTCAATTCCTGCTAAAGCCCCGGTGGCAATACCGTTTGTACCCAGATCTTCCCCCAAATAAAAAATGTGGTTCCATAAATATTCACTGTTAAAAGGATCTTCACCGATTAGATACCTGGTGCCTACTTCCCGAATGGCTTTAGCTACAATGGGCACGTGATCGTGGTCGCCTTCGCCCCACCCACTGATGCCTGCATCGGTTTCGATTTTTACAAAGCAGGCAGTAGGATGAAGAAAGGTTTTAACCGCAATGATCTTAACAACGGATGCAGGTCGTTCATTTTTCTCTTTCCGAAGCGCAGGAAGATTTGCAGTTGGCATAACGCCTAATCCAAGCGTTGTTAAAAAGCCGTTTCTTATAAATTTTTGGCGATTCATATATTTTTTATTTTGTTGTTCGTGCTATCTTTTATATCTGACAAGCTTCTTTGTTTTTAAATCGTTACCCCCCTTATTTACTCATCCCCACGTATTTAGTAAATCCCGGGCTTTACTGATTATCAGTTAACAATTTAAAGTACTTGTCGTATGCAAAACTATTACTCTTTAAAAAAAGCGCTGAATAAAGCCGTACAAAAATGCTTTATTTATAACTCAAAAAAACTCCTCTGCTTAGGCATAAACTTTATGCTGGTACTGCTGATGGTGGCCGCCTTTCAGTCACCATTATTTGCCCAAACGCCTCCTCCCTTGCCTCAACTGGCAACCGGAGCCAACGAAAACGTATTTACCAGCATCCAGGAAACCTACTATGTATCGCCTGCCGGCAGTGATACTAATCCTGGAACTTCGGCCTTACCCTTTAAAACCTTTTCAAAGGGGATTGATAAAGGGGTAGAAAGAAAAAATGCCGGTAGTAGTGTGAAAATCATTCTTGGTGACGGCACCTATCGCGAAAGGAAGAATATTTCTCCCACCACATCAGATAATACTGGCTGCCTGATAATCGAAGCTGAAAATATAGGCAGAGCCATTATCAGTGGCTCTGAGGACTGGAGCGGGCAATGGCAGCAGGAAGGCAGCAACTGGACGCATACCTGGACATTCAATTGGGGCATTGCTCCATCCTACATACAGGTTAGAAATGAGCTGGGTCGGCGCAGGGAGCTGTTTTTTGTGAACAAAGTGTTGTACACACAGGTGCTTAACCAGGCAGATCTTACCGACGGTACTTACTATGTAGATGAAACAGGTGATAAGGCTTACATACGCCCACTTGCCGGTGTAGATATGGCCACTGCTTTAATAGAAGTGGGTATGCTTGAAAAACTTTTTACTATCAATGCCAATCGAAAAAATATTGCCGTTAAAGGATTAGTGTTCCAGCACGAAGCCTCTTTTCCTGTGGGGGCCGGGGCTGGTGAAGGTGCATTACGTATCGGCAAAGATTGCAGCAATATTCTGCTGGAGGATGTATCTCTCGAATGGAATAACAGTGCCGGTTTCGGAACATTTGAAGTTTCGGATTTTAGGCAGGATATTACTTTTAGAAGAGTTAAGATCAATAACAACGGCGGGGGTGGTTTTTCCTTTTCAAACTCACAAAACCTTCTTTTTGAAGATTGTGAAACCTCTTATAACCGATTTCGTTCTAAATGGGCGGGCCAGGCACAGGGTGCTGCGCCGGGAGCATTTAAATTAGCTTCTACACATCGTACCAGTTTTATCAGGCATAAAGTAATAGGAAACTATGGACGGGGCATGTGGTGGGACATTGCCAACCGGGATATGACGGCAAAAGATTGTTATGTAGATGGCAACTACGGTTCAGGAATATTTGTTGAATATGACTTTGGTCCTGCTTTAATTGAGAACTGTACCATTATAAACACCCAAAAGTCTAATCAGTATACCGTCAGAAACCAGGGCGGCTTACAGTTCGCTTCTACCGCCAACCTAACTATACGAAACTGTACTATTAAAAACAACATCCAGGGCCAGATTAAATGCTGGGACCAGCAGCGTACAATGACAGACCATTTAACCGGAGAAGTAAAAAGATATGATAGTACAAATGTAGGCAATGTGTACCTGCGGAGTAATATGGTCGAAGCAACCGATACCTCTCAAAGCATTATAGATATACCTAACTGGAACTACTTGAGAAGCACCTGGAATAGCGATAGCAATACCTATATCCACCGCCAACAGAATACTGCCTTCAGGGTATATAAAGGTGGAACAGAAGATGGTGACGACGGCGGGGATGCGAATTACTTCCTCGCTACTTATTATACTTTTCAGGAATGGAAGAAACTGATTAATGGGGATGCCAACTCTACTTTTAATGGGGTTTCGGGGCCAGAAAAAAACACCGGAGTTGTGTATCCGGCCAACAGCGGCATTGTCCATATGGTTGATGAGTACGGACTGGTAGCCAGCGACCCAACTAAGGCCACTTTTAATACGGCTCAGATTCAAAAGGCTATTGATGACAACAAAGGGCAAAGCTTTGGCGTCCGGTCGGGTATCCTGTATTTCCCGAACGGCACTTACTATGTGAATGATAAAATGAGTTTGGGAAGTATTACGGAAGATTGCCGCTACATTACTTTTCAGGGACAAAGCCGCGAAGGCACGTCAATTAAACTGGCTGATGGCAGTGCCGGTTTTGGCGGAGGAGCCAATAAACCCATTATTGTATTTACGGAGGCCAGCGGCACGAATATAGGTTTTCGGAACTACATCAAGAATCTAACCATTGATATTGGCGCCAATAACCCCGGGGCTGTCGCCGTAGATTTCATTTGTAATAATCATGGTGGATTGTTTGACGTGACCATTAAGAGCAGCGACAACCAGAAAAGAGGCGCCATTGGCCTGAAAATGGACCGGAACCTGGGTGGGATCGGCCTGATCAAAAATGTACGCATCGAAGGCTTTGATATTGGCATCAAGACTGGAAGCTTTAAAATCAACTACGTCTTTGAGTATCTTGAACTTGATGGACAGAAAGTAGCCGGTATTCAGAATACCGATAAACCACTCAGCATTCGCAAGCTTACCACGACTAACCTGGGGGGACCGGCGATTGTCAACACCACTGCTCCAGGACACATTGTATTGATTGACAGTAAATTAAACGGTTCCGGGAAAGTGGCGATTGACAACCAGCAAGGCTTTGTTTTTGTGCGCAACGTCACGACAACCGGGTATGCCAACGCGATAAGTGACCATGATAGCCTCATCACCGGCGCCTACGTTGAAGAATACTCTTCGGGTGGGGTCTATCAACTTTGGAATAATGCCCCGGCTAAATCCCTGAACCTGGCCATTAAGGAAACCCCCGAAGTACCCTGGGAACAGGACCTGAGCAAGTGGATCGTGGTAGATGTAGCAGGCAATGGTATGGAGGATGATGCACCCGCCATCCAGGCTGCTATTGATGATTGTACGGCGGCGAATGGAAAAAATACCGTTTGTATCCGGGTTTCTAAAGATAATGCAGGAAAAGTAGTATTGAAAACGCCCATTGTGATTCGGGGCAATGTGCAGCGGTTTCTGGTGTTGGGCGCTCTTTTTCAACTGCAGGAGCCTTTGGTGAGTGCGAACGGAGCGGTATTCACCCTGGAAACCACCAACCATAGTGAACTGCTGGTAGAAGGGCTTCAGTTTACCTCGGTACCTCAGAGCACTGGCGATCTTTCCATTCTTCAGAACAACTCCCCTAAAACCGTAATCCTACGGGATATGGCAACCTTCAACGGACGCCGGTATTACCGGAATAGCCCTTCCGCCGGTTTACTCTTTGTGGAAATTGGCGGGCATCAATTTACCCATCCGCAAGCGGGCGGCACCGTTGGCTGGGAATTTACCAGGCAGGAAGTATGGGCCAGAGACATCAACCCGGAAGATGTAGACGTTGGCCTCGTGAACGATGGCGGAAAGCTCTGGATACTGGGCTATAAATTTGAATCAGACATCACCGGTAAACCTGCGCATCATATTATTACTAAGAATGGCGGTTTTACGGAAGTTTTAGGCGGGGTAGACAATGGTGTATTTACGGAAGATTCGACCAGTGCGGTTCACATCAATGACAATTCGACCGTCTCCCACATCAGCGCGGAAAGAGCCAGGAATGAAGCCCAGCGCCACACGGTACTGATCCGGGAAATCCGGGGAAATGAGGCGCGAGAATTTAGATTTGGCGATCTGCCCTCGGTTTCTAATGCTAGTTTCATTGAATCTTCCGTGATTCCCTTGTACGTAGGGTACAAGCATCCACGGGCCAAGCTTACTATCTTCGGGGATAGCCGCACGTTTACGGTCTGTGACACGGTGAAGCTGACTGCTCAGCTAATTGACTTTGATCCTGCTGCCCAAGTGGCCTTTTACGCCGGTACCCAACTACTTGGTACGGACACCGACGGCACTGATGGCTACGCTGTGAGCTGGAGCGGAATGGTGGCCGGCTCCCATGCCCTCACTGTCCAGGCCACAGATCAGAGCGGTAATGCGGCTACTTCCGATACGTTATCTTTAACCGTCCAGGCCGATATCACTCCGCCCTCGATTGCTGTAAAACCCAACCCGGCAGAGATCTGGCCGCCCAACAATAAATATGTTACTTATACTATCGCAGATATGTTAAAATACATCACCGACCAGTGCGAAGGAAACATTGCCTTAGCACGGGCGCAAATCGATTCGGTAAGCTTTAACAGCGATAGAAAATTAAAGAAACCCGGAAAACCGCAATACATCATAGCCTTCGATAAAAAGTCTGTCCAACTGATGGCCTCTAAAAATAAAAAAGGCAATCAACGTACGTATGTGGTTTATCTATCGGTAAGCGATACATCCGGCAATAGCGGCACTGCTGATTTCAAAGCTGTTGTTCCGCATCACCAGGACAGGCGCATGAGTACCCTTTCATCAAAGGGCCTTATGATATCGGTAGAAAAAACGGCAGCATTAAAAGTATTCCCCAATCCCTCAAAGGGAAACTTTACCCTTCAGTTTGTTGCGGAAAAACCGGGAAGATCCGTTTTGACTATTTCAGATGCGGGCGGAAGAAACATAACCTCAATAAGCATCCCGGTTAATGAGGGCCTAAACACTATTCCGCTCAATAACTCTTCTTTAGCCCCGGGTGTATATGTGCTCAGGCTGAAGGTAGATGGTAAAGTGTTAAGTATGAAGCTGATGTTAACTAAATAAAATTTCTAAAGGAAGAAAGAGCCGTTAGTCTGGCGAGGTACCTGTTTGATTTGCCTGCATTCATTCGGAAAAATTCCATCCTCTGCTACCAAACGTTGAACAAGCAAAGCGACTGATTTATAAAAAGCAAAAATTCTCCCTTTAAGCCTGTTAATGCATGCAAAATTATTGTTGTTCCAGGAAAGTGTTCTCATTTTCGCCATGCTTATTTGCGTTTTCATGCTGCTGTTACTCTCGTTTCAAACGAATGTCAACTTTAAAACCAGATGCATAGCGTACAAGCAAACGGTAAAACGAAAACAGTTCCGGCCACTTTGGTTCGGCAGGGTAGTACCGTGAAAATTAAATTCAGAACTCCTTACCTACCCTTATGAAATGTAGGTTTAGTTCGTAAAACTAAAAACAACTAAATTGGCGGATGCAATTACTTCTGCCAATATTTCCGGCTAACACCAAAATGATTTCAAGCTGTTTGGGTGTTTTTGAAA
>JBGSYC010000040.1:0-22352 GCA_041751095.1 Flavihumibacter sp. | reverse complement strand
ACGTAGGGTTTGCGTACGAACTGAAACTTCCGATTACCAAGCTTGAAAGTGCCATGTCTTTTGTAATTATACACGCGGCGTGTATTGTATAGCTGTGTGGTGCCCACACCGAGTGCATTGTAATCATTTGGTGACGTTATGACAAAGCGATCGTCCTTTAAAAAAGCGCGCACCAAATCCTTTTCTGGCGCCGGGCTTTTACCAAATGAACTTTGGGAAGGGACATAATAAACCCCGCCGGACAGTTTTTCAAGAAAACCTTCTTTCAGCAGTTGCTGTAAATCCCTATCGACTGCTTTAGACCACGCGCCGAGGTCTGCCCGTCTATAGACCTGACCAGGTTGCAAATGTTCCTTTAGCACATACCGTTTCTTCATCCTATAAAGTTACATTTTCCCTTACATTCTGCATGAATTTTTATTAAAAAATCATGCAAAAACCTAATGTACTGACATTCTCAACTTTGTACTTAATTAAGTATGGGACAAATTGAACGTAATTCTTTTCGTGAAGAATGGAAGATTTAAAATTAATAAGGTTAGTTCCCTTCCTGTCTTTTTGTATTATTCTGTTTATTAGCATTTAATCTCTCCTTAAGATTCTTCATATCATCACTCACCTTTCTATCGAGGATTTTCGCATAATGCTGAGTAGTACGTAAATTTCTATGTCCCAACATCTTTGATACGGACTCTATAGGTACGCCATTGCTCAAAGTAACTGTAGTAGCGAATGTATGACGGGCAATATGACTGGTAAGGTCCTTTGGAATGCCGCATAAATCAGCTATTTTCTTTAAGTATGCATTCATTTTCTGATTACTATTAACAGGAAGGGCGATATCTTTATTGATACATTTTGGATGATCGTTATACCTTTCTAAGATCTCAATGGCAGTCGGCAAAAGTGGAACTCTTGTAGGTTCTTTCGACTTTTGTCTATGTGTAAAAATCCATTTCTCCTCATCTATTCCGGTACAGATCATACTCCTTTTTACTTTTTTTACATCGATGTATGACAGACCAGTGAAACAACAAAATATAAATATATCCCTTGTTATTTCGAGTCTTGAATTTGAGAAGTTCTTCAATAATAATTTCTCCAGTTCATCTTCATTTAAAACCTCCCTCTCCACTTCCTTAATCTTAATTTTATAATTAATAAATGGATTGTTTGTCAGCCAACCATTTGCTATACAAATCCCAATGATTTTCTTGAAATTCTTGATGTATTTGAAGGTTGAATTGTTATTACAGTTGCGTAATGACCGAAAATAAAAGTCGAAATCGGAAATGAACGCATGATCAACTCCTTTTATATCACAGTCTTCAGCGTCATACTTCCATTTAAGAAAGCCTTTCAGATGCCGCAGTGCAGTATCATACCGTTTGACCGTGGCCGGTGCATATTCTTTGCCAGATAATTCTCTCAATTGCCTATTATGCTGGTTAAATACTTCGAACAATGAAATACTCTCTTTTACTTCTCCAAATAACACCTTCTTTAGAGATTGGGCCGTTAAGGCTACTTTATCCTCCATTAACTCACGATGAGCATTATACACCTGTTGCTCCAGCGTTTTCAAATAAGCGTTCAATGAACGGGCTTCTTCTGAATTGCCAATAACTTTTTGGGCCGTATGATTCCATTTTTCGGGCGCAACGTACCGCTTGGTAGCAATTTCGGCACGAGTAGAGTCAATAGTAATCCTCAAATAAATTGGTACTGTTCCATTTGCTAATTTCTTTACTGTTTTAATCGAAAATAGCAGCACAAATGACTTGTTCATACTCAAGATTTACTGGTTTATAAAAATAGTTACATGATACTATCAAAAACCACATGTCTAAATTCTGAACATGTTGGTAACCAGCTCTTTGCAAGGGTTCGAGAGACATGTTTCTGTATTTGGGATACAGGTCTCTTTTAGGTCTCGCGAGTTTTGCGCAATTTTGATCGATTTTGAAGAGTCCCTAAAAGCAAAAACGCTGATAATCAATAAGATTATAGCGTTTTAATGAGATTTGATTAGTGCAGGAGTGGAGCTGGAGGCTCCTCAACTATTTCATCTATATTATTGATTATTAATACGTTAAATTTAATATTATAACATAGGTCTCTTTAAAGTCTCTTTGAGTCATACATTAAACGCAATACAATAAGAGCTGAAACAAATATACAAAGAGTCATAAAAAAAACCACATAATTGAAGAAAAACAAGGAACCTAGTACCTCATATTTATTGAATATAAAATTTGATGCATATGGATAGAAACTTCCGAATAAACATTTAGCATATGATACGGATCAGAAGGTTTCAGGTTTAAATCCTGACTCGGTCACACAATGGTAGTAAGGGTTTCAAGACATTGGAACCCTTTTTTATTTTATGGTTCGCGACACAATCACAACTCAAGTCTACTTTAAAGTATTTTTAATGATTCCCTTTAAAGGTCCCGGCTGCTGAAAGTCAACTTACCAGCAAAGGCCATGAACGCCCTGTATTTTACTGCACTACGACCTTTCCTTCTCTCGATTGTCTTACAGTTTACAAATGCGACACTGCATACTTAATTCCAACTTTTAAACGGTATGGTTGCCTTATCTATTAATTTATGGTGTTCTGCAAGCATATGATGGAAGCAGAACAATTTTGGGATGTCTTACAACAGTAGGTTCTGCATTCTGTGCTGTAGGTACCGCAGTTACTGAGGGGGCATTAGCATTCGTTTGTGCAACAGTTTGGGTTTATGCAATAGATAGAGGCGCAGCTGATTGTTTAAATGGTGCTTTGGATGCTGTTGCAGCACATTTAGGGAAAGACAAGGAATGAAAAGCATTAAGTACTGCAGTTTTATTGGATAATCCAAAGCTTTTAGATGCCATTTCTAAAGCAATAGACTACATGTGTGATGATATTAAAAGTAAAAAACTTTAAAATAATTGAGTAATAATCTTAACACCAACAAGCTGTGCATATACTAGACATTCCGTAGTTGGTCATTATCCATTTACAGATTTGCTTTCTTCCACGCATAGGTGCCGGAAGCTGCGATCGACTCCGAGAAAATCTTTTGAAAATTGCACTACTGAGCGGCGGCAATGCAGGTGAAAAACTATGCAGGACATTAAATATTCTTGCAAGCGGCTCAACTTCAATCAGGCTCATTCATGAACAGAAACTTAAAGAACCGCCGCCATCCGAGGCGCTGGGTATTGATGACTGGGCTTTTAAAAAAGGCATTAATACGGCACCGCCATTGTAGACCTTAAGCGCCACCAAATTATTGATCTTCTTCCTGAAAGGGAAACATTATCGGTCCAACAATGGCTGAAAGCCAGAACCAATATAAGAATTGTTGCCCGAGATCGTTTTACTCGCTAAGCAAAAGGAGGAATAGAGGCACTTCCTAAAGTAACCCAGGTTGCAGATCGATGGCACCTGATTAAGAATATGGGTGATGCATTAAAAAAGCTTTTAGAAAGGAAACGACAGGAGATAAAAACTTCTGCAAGGAAGGTCATCGCCATTTCCGCTGGAGATTTGGCTAACAATAACAAATGAATCAAATCAAGCAATGGCATAGTGAGGGTGTTTCCATCAGAGGTATTGCGCAAGCCTTAAAAGTGAGCAGGATCAGCGTTAGCAATATCTGCAGTTGGATGAGCCACCAAGAAAAAATGGTAACAGAACAAATATCGAATCTTCAATGAATATCTTCAATCCCGAATGGAGGAAGATAAAATATTGAGGTACTGCAATTATGGAAGAGATCAAAGCACCGAGCTATACTGGTGGACGAACTGCAGTATATGTACATCTTAAAGATTATGTAAAGCCTCAAAATCGCATCCGGCCACCAAGCCTGAATTATATATCCTGGATCCCTTCCAAAGTGAGCCTGCTACTATATAGAAAAGAAGAATCACTATCACAAAAAGTAAAAGATCTGCTTAAGGCCATAGTGGAAAAGTGCTCCGATATCGGCACGGCTCAATCGTTGGTCCACAAGTTTCGAAATATGATAAAGAGTACACAGGCATCGCTTCTAAAAGGCTGGATGGATGAAGTGCAACAATCATCGATTAAAGAACTTAAAGGCTATGCAAAAGGCTTAACTACTGATTTTGCAGCAGTGTATAATGCTAAAGCTCTTCCATGGAGCAATGGCCTTGTAGAAGGCAAGATCAACAAATTAAAAACAATCAAGCGCCAGATGTACGGAAGGGCAAGCTTTGAGTTGTTACGAAAACGGTTAGTACTGGCCGATATGGATTCCACCTAAATTGACGAAGAACCAACATCCTGGTCGGGTTAGGGTGTCCCAGCAATGTGACAGCCTTACGCGACCAGGATGCGTAAATTCAGAACGATTAATGGATGTCCCTAATCGATTTAGCAGAGAATGACTGTTGGTTAAAGCAGCTGTTATGTAAAAAGAAGTAAAGCAAAAGTTTAGTATGTAGGAAGTTAAAGAATGGATTATAACATATCAATGTGATTAGTATATTTATATTGCAATTTGAAAAACCAACCTTTATTATATGGGGAAAATAATTGGAATTGACCTCGGAACAACCAACAGTTGTGTTGCCGTAATAGAGGGCAACGAGCCGGTGGTAATTGCCAACGATGAAGGTGGCCGCACAACGCCGTCCATAGTAGCTTTTTTAAAGAACGGCGCGCGTAAAGTAGGTGACCCTGCTAAGCGTCAGGCCAATACTAACTCTAAAAATACTATTGCCAGTGTTAAGCGTTTTATGGGTCGGCGCTTTTATGAAGTGACCGAAGAGTTAACCCACTGCAGCTACAATGTAGTAAAAGGTGAGAACAATACTGTCAGAATTGACATAGACGGTCGCTTGTATACCCCACATGAAATTTCCGCGATGGTATTGCAGAAAATGAAAAAACTGCTGAAGACTACCTTGGCCAGGAAGTTTCCGAAGCGGTGATCGCCGTACCGGCTTACTTTAACGACTCACAGCGACAGGCAACAATAGAAGCCGGCGAAATTGCTGGCCTGACTATTAGACGTGTCATAAATGAATCTACTGCTGCCGCTCTAGCTTATGGTTTGGATAAGAAAAATCCTGAGCTTAAAATAACTATATTCGACCTAGGTGGTGGTACGTTCAATATTTCTATCCTAGAACTGGGCGATGGTGTGTTTGAAGTAAAAGCACTAATGGTGACGCGCATCTCGGTGGCGATGACTTCGATAAAGTAATCATGGACTGGTTGCTTTATGAATTCAAGAAGAAAGAAAACATAGACCTCTGCAAAGACCCGATGGCCCTCCAGCGCCTGAATGAAGCTTCTGAAAAAGCGAAGGTTGAATTGTCTTCATCTTTAGAAACCGAAATTAATCTGCCTTATATTACCGCTATTGAAGGCATGCCTAAACACCTCGTTAAGAAACTTACCCGCGCTACTTTCGAGCAACTGGCTGACTCATTGTTTGAGCGTTGCATGAAATCCTGCGAGCAGGCTTTCAAAGATGCCGGCATCAGTGTTTCCCAGATTGATGAAGTGATCCTGGTTGGTGGTTCAACCCGTATCCCGAAAGTGCAGGAAATCGTTGAGAAGTTCTTTGAAAGGAAACCGAATAAAAGCGTAAACCTGGATGAAGTGGTTGCCATAGGCGCCGCGATCCAGGGAGCCGTAATGACCGGTGAAGTGAAAGATGTATTGTTGCTTGACGTTACCTCGCACAGCCTGGGTATTGAAACAATGGGCGGTGTGACGACCCGTTTGATCGATTCAAACACTACTATTCCTACCAAAAAATCTGAGGTGCGTAGCACAGATGTCGACGATCAATCGAGTATTGAAATACATGTGCTACAAGGCGAACGTACTCGTGCTGTTGATAACAAGAGCCTCGGCGTTTTCACCTTAGATGGTATTCAACCAGCTGCCAAAGGCATACCGCAGATTGAAGTTACCTTCGACATTGATGAAAACGGTATTTTACGTGTAAGTGCGAAAGATAAAGACACCGGCAAGGAACAAAAAATTCGCATTGAAGCCAGTAGTGGATTGAGCAAGGAAGAGATTGAAAGAATGAAGAACGACGCTAAGGCTAACGAAGTAAACGATAAAGTAGAAAAAGAAAAAATTGAAAAGCTAAACCAAGCCGAAAGTTTAATCATTCAAATTGAAAAACAACTGGAGGAATATGGCAGAGAAATTCCTATTGATAAGAGAAGTGTTATTGAAAGTGCTGTTTGCGAACTAAAGGGTGCACATAGACAACAAGATATAAAAATTATAGAAAAAATCTGGCAGCTTTCTACATCTTTTTCCCAATATCTGGCTGTTACATATGGTTGAATTGGAATGAGATGACTTCATTACAAGATGCCGGCAATTACTTTCTATATCGCCATCCGGCTGATATGCGTAATGTCAAGCTGCAGCTAATGTAAAGTAGAAAATACAATCAATGTTTATCAATTGTTAAAATGCAGAGAAAGGTAATTCTACTTTACATTATAATTTAGGTATTTATTTAAAATCCCTCAACTAAGCCAATAGGTTATTATCATTAACCCATACCGGGGTTTCTTTTGTGACAACGTCAGCATATACTTTTTTAAGAGCCTCTCTTTTATGTTTTGAATCAACTCTTGCATAAATTTCAGTTGTCTGAACATATTTATGTCCACGAATATCACGGATGTAAACCAAATTTACTCCCGCCTGGAGCAGGTGCATTGCTTTAGAATGTCGTAAGGAATGACAGCTTAATTTATCGGGAAAGATTGGCAGCTTTCTTTCTGGCCTCAGTTGCATATTGCTGAAAAATATAATGGAGGCCTGCTCTTGTGAGCTTCTCTTTACGGGTATTATAAAACAAGGGATAACCACTGACATTTTTCTCAAGCAATCTGTTATTGGTCATGTAATGGTTTAAGATTACCATCTTTTTCCAATAATGGAACTATTCTTGCCTTAGTTCCCTTGCCGATCAATTTAATTGTGAGTGGTTTGTAGATTCCCTTGCCGATCAGTTTAATTGTGTGTGGTTTGTCGATACGAACCATCCCGGGCGTTAATCCTATAATTTCTGATACTCTGGCTGCAGCATCATACATTAAACACAAAATTGCTAAATCACGGAGTCCTTTTTTTGTGGTGGTATCAGGCTGTTGCAATTACAGCTTAATACCATCGACTGTTAAATAGTTAGCAACGCTCTTTTCGGCTTTTTTGATTTTTATGAATAAGATTCGCTGCCACTCATAAAGGAACTCCACTGATTCATACTGAAGAAAACGGAAAAATGAATGCAATGCAGCTAATCTGACATTGCGCGTTCCATCACTGCAATGCCTTTCAGATTGCAGCCAATCAAGAAATCTTATAACACAATCTCGCGTTATATCTTTGAGCATGAGCTTGTCGACATTCACCTCCTCGTGCTCTTTCATATATGTGATAAAAAGAATGAAAGTAACTTTATAGAAGCTATCGTGTGTGGGCTCATACCCCTTTGTCCAGGAAAATATTTGGTCTGTTATTTCATTGTCATTGATATCAAAAATAAGAGGACCTGAATTGGGGGAAATAAATAAAGTGCCTTGGAGAGCCTGGCTTTCCCAAAGCAGGTCTTTTGCATACCTTGAAAGGTAGAAATAAATAATAGATCTGATACCTATGTTATCAATTGAAAATAACGTAGTACATGGTCCTTACGATATATTCACTTTAGAAATGAGGGTCCTGTGTTTATGAAGGTACTTATAATACTCCTGAAAACTATTGGCTGTGCCCTCAACTGATACCATTTCGGCAAATAAACCGATTAAGATCTTGCCGGAAGCCTGTATATAAACGTAATCATCTTTGTTGATTTTTCATTTTGGTGTCGAACGGCTCAGATGTTTTGCGGGAATGACAAACTCTTTGACCGGGATAAAATCAAATCACCGTGTAATAAGACTTTTGCCTCTCGTTTCGCTCGCCTTTATAATTGGCTGATTTAAAAATGCATTACAGTTAGGGATTAATGTAAATCCAGTACGAGTTCTCCTGAACTGGTAAATTGTGAAAAAGAGAGCTTGCAAAACATCAAAAACAGTTCAATAAGGAGAATAATTTTTTTATTCATAAAGTTGTAGTTAAGCCATTGCATTGACTTTGATGACGATGCAGGAAACATTATCTCTGCCACCTTTATTTTTCGCCTGTGCAACCAAACTTTCTGCCGACGGGCTGTCTAATAAAATCATTTCAAGCTCCTCGTTGCTAAGTTCACCAGTAAGGCCATCCGAGCAGATTAGCAGTATATCGTCCTGCAGTACCTGGCGGGTAATTTCCTCGAAGTCCAAAAAAATGTTTTCTGCCTCTCCCCCAAATGAGTTAGCTATCTGGTTTGCGGGTATCGAGTGATCGTTGAGCATATTGCTGAGCGTATGGTCTCTTGTCATTTGAGCGATATAACCTCCCCTCATTCGATAAATACGGCTGTCACCAATGTTTAAAGAATATACTTTTTCCTCGTAGAGTAATAAGCCGGCGAGGGTGGTACCCAACCCCCTCATTTGTGGCTGCACTGCACCTAATTGATTGAGCGCACCGTGTATTTCTTTTACCTGAGCATTGATTTCGTCATGCAGTTGCGGATCGTTCAAGTTACCAGGTAACAGGGTTATGGCCGATGCCATCCTTCGGGCAACGAACTCACTGGCTAATTCACCCGCATTATGCCCCCCCATGCCATCTGCCACAGCAATGAGTAAATTAGATTGCCTTATGATGATCTCGGAACTGTAAGATTGATCCCTAATGAAGTGTTCGCCTATAACAATGATGTCCTCGTTGTTCATACGAACACAACCCGTATCCGATACGGCGTTCAATTCAAATATCATATCCTTTGCGTTGTCAGGTTGTTTTCGATTTGTACTGCTAGTTCTATGTTCGCTATCAGGATGAAGCTGCTGTCCTCTATTTCTACGGAAGTACCAGGGCTGACTTTGGATGTTTCACTCCAGGCATTGTTCGTTCTGTTATACTTAGTGCCATTGGTTGAGCCCAGGTCTTTGAAATACCATTTGTAGCCGTTAAACTGGAATACCAGGTGTTTACCTGAGATAGCCGTAAAACGGTTAAGCTTGTCGGCGTACGGCCCCGTGGTCCTTCCCATAATTTCACCATTTTGTATATCAAGGGTCATGTTTAAGGTTTTATTGATGAGCCGCAGTTTAGGGAGCGTAGCAGGATCCGGCTGGGCAAGCCCGTAACCTGAAATTGTTTTGCCAGGTGACTTGTCTGGTGCGCCCTGGCCGGATTGCAGTTTTTGTTTCGGGATGGGGGTTGCGCTTCCTGTCTTGCTATCGTCCTGGTGTATTGCTGTTCCATTTTTAACGGAGACTAATTTTCCGCCATCCTCCTCGCACCACTCGCCCTCACGGGGTTGTTTGCATGTCTGGCATAAAAAAATTTCTTTGCCACACTGATCGCAAAACACACTATCCGTTTCTATATCACTTTTGCAATAAGCACATTTAAACATACGCTACAATTGGAATAACTCTTAATTAGAAAGATGAGGCAATGTCTTCAAGTTCTATAATATTCAAAGAGCCCTGAATATCGTGCCCCTTATTTCTGAGGTTTTGCAACCTGGTAGCCTGCTTCTGGAGACTTCTCTCAAATATATTTCTTACTGTCCGGCCGTTCGCAAATGTCGAATCCCTGTGCTGGTATAATTCTTCAAATAAATTAAGCACATCCTGTTCAATTTCCGCCTTTATGTTCATCCCTTTTTCAGCCATCATAAACCGGAAGATCTGCATTAATTCAATTCCCGTATAGTCTTCAAAAAATATCTGTTTTGTAAAGCGGGAAGAGAGCCCTTCATTTGCCTGAATAAAACGATCCATGTCTCCAGCATAGCCGGCCGCAATAACGATAAATTTACCTTTATCATCTTCCATACGCTTAAGCAATGTATCAATAGCTTCTTTTCCAAAATCATTTGAATTACCCGGGGGCATCAGCGTATAGGCTTCATCGATAAACAGTATGCCTCCGTAAGCTTTGTCGATAGACTCGGTTGTTTTTTGTGCCGTGTGCCCTATGTATTGGCCTACAAGGTCTTTCCTGTCTACTTCTATTAATTGGCCGGAAGTGAGAATACCAATTTGGCGGAATAGATCGCCAAGGAGCCGTGCTACGGTTGTTTTGCCCGTTCCAGGCCGTCCTTTGAAAATGAAGTGCAGGTTCAATTGGGTGTTTTTGCCTCCGGATAAAAACCGCATTTTTTCAAATTCCAGGTAAGTAATCAAGGACCGGATCTCCTCTTTGACACTGGTCAACCCAATAAGGTTATCGAGCTTCCTGATCACATCAGCTGTTGATGCACCCTCCTTGTTTTCCTGGTAAGGCACGTCCGAAGCGGTAATCAGAAATGGATCAAAAGCTGCATTATCCTTTTTCAGTTGACTAATTCTCTTCGATTGGATTTGCTTTATCATTTGAAATTCATTTCGAACGGTGCGGCCGTTGGCAAATCTTTTATCTTTTTTTCGATGTATCTCTTGCATAAACGACTTGATTTTTCTTTCAGCATCTTCTTCAAGCCGCATTCCGTCATCATTGATCAATGACACCATGATTTAATACAGTTCATCCGAGTCATAATCTTCAAATAATATCTTGTTTGTAAAACGTGATTCAAGTCCGGAATTGGTGTCAAAAAAGTCTTCCATTTCCTTTTGGTATCCAGCAGCGATGACAACAAATTTTCCCCGGTCGTCCTCCATCCTTTTCAGGAGGGTAGTTATAACTTCGTGTCCATAGGTATTGCTTTTGAGCGCAAGTGAGTAAGCCTCATCAATAAATAACACGCCACCTAAAGCTTCATCTATCTTTTTGTTGGTTTTTTGGGAAGTTTGGCCTACATATCCCTCCACGAGCTCTTTATCCGTGGCTTCTACCAGATGTCCTTTAGGGAGGATATTCAGGTGTTTAAATATTGTTGCCAAAAGTCTCGCAACCGTGGTTTTACCGGTGCCAGGGTTACCCGTAAAAACCAGATGAAGATTGAGGCTTGTTTTCTTTCCTCCGGCTTCGCTCCGGATTTTTTCTCCTTCCAGAAAATGTATGAGCCGGCTCACCTCATCCTTCACATTCTTTAAGCCGGTGAGATTATTGAGTTCTTTCAATACTTCATCCACCCTGCCGGCCGAAAGATCGGTTTCTTCACCAGGGATATCCGTAGCCGTAATAACCGTGTCGTATAATTGCGTAGCTGTAAGGCGTGCCGCCCTGTTGCTCCTGATGGTTTCATACAGGTTCCTGACATCACGCCCATTCCCAAAGTCTCTCGACCTGTTAGTGTGCATTTCCTGTAACGTACGGATGGCTTTTACTTCGGCCTCTTCACTTAATGTAAACCCTCCCTGTTTGATGAATATTTTAAGGATGGAAAACAATTGCGCAGGTGAATAATCAGGCAAGTGAAAAAAATTATCCTTCACCCTGGACTTCATGCCAGGATTGGCATTTACAAAGCGCTGCATCTCGCTTTGATAACCCGCAGCGATCATGATAAACTTCCCTCGATCATCTTCCATTCGTTTGATCAACGTGTCGATTGCTTCCTGCCCGAATTTATCCTGATCATCCTGTTTCAAAGTATACGCCTCATCTATAAATAATATGCCTCCTGCTGCTTCGTTACAATATTTCTGCACCAGCAGGGGCGTTTCACCGAGATATTGACCTACCAATTTGCTCCTGTCCACGTCTATTACATGCCCGCTCGAAAGCACTCCCGCGGCGGCAAACACCTCTCCCAGTTTTCGAGCGAGAGTGGTTTTGCCGGTTCCAGGGTTACCGGTTATAACCATATGTGAGCTTGTTATTTGTTCTTTACCGGTCACCTGGCTATCTTTTTGTTGAATGCTCGTTAGGTCTACCATCTTTTTTATATACTCCTTTATACCTTCAAGGCCGATGAAATCTTCAAGCTCTTTAAGCACCTCGGCAGCAGGTTTTAATTCATAGAGTTCGCCCTTAATATCTTCCGGTTGTAAGGTTGACGGAAAGTTCTGAAAATCCGGATTTACAAAATGTTCGCTGATTATATTGTTTACTTCTTTATGAACCAGGAAGCCATTTTTCCCGGTTTTTAGCGATTTTTCACTCTCCTGTTGATTTCTAAACAAATAAAGCAGTCTCTTCCTAAGTTTAACCGACACGTCATCAGTTAATTGAAATTTTTTCTCCACGATGATTTTGGTGGCCAGTTCGTGCAGCTCATCGATCGCCATGTCGGAAAGATAAAACTTCAAATTAAACCTGTTGTTTACATCCTGATTAGCAAGGAGATATTCTCTAAAACCCACTTCTTTGGTTGCAAGGATCACAATCGGGTCGCCATGCCACTTGTCCAGTTCGGCATATAGTCTGTCCATTGATGTGGTTTGTCCGGGTTGATACCCCGCAGGAACCAACTGGTGAACATTATCGATAAAAAGTATTCTCCCTTTGGCAGATTGGATATTGGCAGACAGGTTTTTTGCAAAGTCGGGAAAGTCCACTGCTGATACCGTCCTGAAATCAGGATGTGTCGTAATCCCATTCTTGAAATAGATCCTTGAAAGAATCTGTACAATTTGATTTTTCCCCGTGCCGGTATTGCCAATCAAAATGGTGTACAGGTTACGCGTATCATATCTGAACCCTGCCTTTTTCATATTTTTAAAAGCAGTGATTTCGCGTTGTAGTGTCTGCTTGAGCTCTTCCAGGCCGACAAGCAGATTGAAATCGGGCTCTATAACATTTTCCTGACCGTTTCCGTGGCCTTGCGGTATAATCTCCGTGCCGCAATGCTTACAATATGTCGCAATGGTTCTGTTGGGTTTTTGGCAAGAGCTGCAATCCATGTTTTAACTATTTTACTACCTGGATAATTCTGCTTTTAGCTGTTCGTCGTTAAGGAAAAGGATCCGGACGCTTTCTTCGAATATTTGATCAGCGTACTTCCCTTCGCTTCTGTCAATGGCTTTCTGCACTTCATTTTGCTTTTGCTCGTGAGAGCTCTTTAAAGGTGGGTAGTTGGGGTCTTTCATAGCTCTTTTAAGTATGGGCTTATAAAGTACTTTCCCTAACCATTTATAGAAAGGATCAAAAATCACTCCGAGGCCAGTATTCTCTTTGCGGTTCAATATATGCCGGCTCAGAAAGAACGCTATCATACAGCCTACTATTGACCATGAAAAAGCAGCCAGCGCCGAAATCAATTCAAACTTCCAATACTGGATGACAATAAGATTGTAAGCCATGGCAATAGCCAGCACCCATAAAAATATCCCGTAAAAACTTTTTCCTTTTCCAAGGAAGTTAATATTAAGGGCAATCTGGTCTTTTATATATTTAGCAAACTTTTGCTCTATTAACTGCATGTCTTTTTCCTTTTCCTGGACATTTTGATTTTCTATCAACGCTGCCTTTTTAACTATTAGCTCTTGTTCCAAATGCCAATGGTTACAATACGACGCATCTTCTTTTAACGGGATCAAGATATCCATCACAATGTCATGCAGCTCTTCTATGTATTTAAAAAAAGAGTCGGAGTTCTGGCTTAACCTGGATAAGTCATCATGAATGTCATTATTGATTTTCGTTTGCATGCTGATGACCAATGCATCGGAAAATGCTGGATAAACAGCCTGAACATTCTGCAGTTTCAGCAGCATTTCTTTCAGGTTTTCTAATGCATACACTTTCAGGCCTCTTTTATTTGTTAAGTGAAGTATGAACGCTTTTTGGGTAATTTTGGTCAGCCCTTGTAAAAAGGTAGCGTTATTACCGGCAACCTGCTTTATTCTCGGTGTCAGCTTGGTAACCAGGCTAAAAACTTCCATATCAGTTTGATTCAACATATATTCGTAAAGCACCCTGAACTCCTGGTACGTTGTTGATTCATTGATTAGAAAGTATTCTACAATTGATGGAAATGAGTTACCCTTATATTTTTGGAGCCAATACGCTGCTTCATTCCTGTTTGTTTCGGCACCAGGCGCCGTTGTAAATTCGGGTAGCTTTTCTTTGAAAAGGTTCTTGAACTCGGAACCGGTAAATACTTCAGAGTCTTGAATACGAAATCCTCCAGTATTAAGCGCATAATGAAGCGTTCGTACACTGATGAAGTTTTTATTATTTCTCCATTGCTCAATATCCTTGCTAAGTGTAGGGTAGGAAATATCAAGCCAGAGAGACAATTTCGAATCACGGTCCTGAACCTGGGCCAACACGGCCTGTAAAATGTTATTATCAGCAGTGGTCATCAGTTGCTGAACATTTTCATACGTTTTACCGCTAATTAAAAATTTATTCTCCTGCAGGTCGAGAATAGTCAGGTTCAATGCTTTCTTTGGAGTGTGCTCCTTGAAATATTTCCGGTATTTATCCGCCCTATCCTGAAACCCGCGGGCTTCCAGGAACAGGTAAATTTTACCTGCCTTCTGTTTAAGTTCCTGCTGATAATGATTTACATGTTGTTCAATATGATTTCCTAAATCGACCGGGCTATAACATTCGGATCCATCAAAGGGCCGGTAAGCCCTGTCTTTATCAAGAATGTAGATGGCTTTGGTGATGCCCGCCGATGTGTTCTCAGGCGTTGTATTGGGATAGTCAAATTCAACAAGGTGTAGTAATTCACTATACATATCGGCAGAAGCGGTCTGAATCCAGTTCACGATGCTTTTGGAATAAAGTTGCCGGGCCGCTTTAACATGATCTTTTTCCATATAGTAGGCCAGCTCTTTGGGATCGGAAGTGTGGATGCCCTGAAGGCGGTCAAACTCGTATGATGAATACTGCACATCCTGTGTACGATAAGACACTTTCACGGGCTCGCCTTTAAGCCATTTTTGTATTTCATCGTAACCCCAGCGCTTCGGTGGTTCGGTAGTAATCAGGCCTTTAATGAGGTTTTGCACATCTTCATTCATGTCTTTTGGAATAAAGACCCTTCCTTCGCTTTTGATCCTCATGATATTGAACTCGGGAATTTGTTTGAATGGGTCTTCTCCCAGCCATCCTTCCAGTAAACTTATACCAAAGGCATAGAAGTCTACTTTTATATCCAAAGTTGTTCTATTGTTGATATTGGTAAACATTTCTGGCGCGGCATAGGTTGACGTCCTGGCTATGGTTGTCATGCGGTAATTTTCTCCCTGTTGCAAGTTAGAGGCGATACCAAAATCACCCAAAACGATGTCGTCTTTTTGTTCGTTCCTGAAAAAAATATTTGCCGGTTTTATGTCCCGGTGAATGATGCCATTTTGATGACAGGCGTTGATAACTTCAGCAATCTGCTTAACCAGTCTCTTCAACACATTGAGGTCCCTGACGGGGATAATTGTTTCGAGCGTGCCCCCCAACATATATTCGTTTAACTCCCAAAACCGCTCCAGGTGAGTGCCTTGGTCTAAAGGAATAATAACGTCTCTGCGCTGTAAATTCTTCAGTTTCCTGATTACTTCTTCTTTTGGCTTGTAATTTGAAAAGTAGTACTTCAATGCCAGTTTCTTCCCTCCACCTTCAACCAAAAAAACCTCAGATTCGCCGGAGCTATTGATTAACTTAAGAATGGTATATTCGAACCCATTCAGGGATATGACGGAACCTTCCCTGATTTGTATTTCCGGAATGCTTGAACTTATAATACCACCCTGGCTGCGGGTAGTAGTATTGGCTTGAAAGCCGCTGCTAATTATTGAAGAAGGATCTATGCGTTGAGTACCCATGATGACTATTATACTATTGTTCAATATATACGGTGCCTATGTTTACATCGTCTTCATAAATCCATCTTCCGCCTTCAGATGGGCCGCCACAATTGCTTGGCCCCTGGATATGAAGCACATTGGCGAAGTTGCACAACCAGCCAATAATTTTTCTTGTTTTTATCATTTGTAATTCGGGCAGCAGCAATTTTATAGCCGTATAAAATTTACGTGCCGACTGGTTATCGGCAAATACCTGCTGTTGTATCGCGCTGATTTTCTGGCGCAAGTCATTTTCAGCCTGTTTTGCTTCAGTACTACCCACCCCCTTGCTGGCTTGCTCCGCTGTAGATAATTCTTCAGAAACGTCTTTATTTTCATTTTTGAAGCTGAACGCGGCCTGCTTAGGTGCCTGCTTACTTTCCTGCATTTGATTCATGTAAGCGTTAAGCTGGTCAAGCTGGTTAGCGACGACTGCTGATTGTGAAAAACTATCGGGTAACTGTAACCGCGTACTTAAGTCCTTCAATTTCAAATATTCTTCCGATTGCTGCATTGCTTCAAGATAGGGTTTTGCGCTCTTTGATAAAGGTGAGTCGCACTGCGGACAAAAATCAAAAATTGAATAGGTGGTACATTGGGGGCAAGCAATTCCTTGCGGAGGATTGCCGCAACTTTTACAGAACTTTTGCCCATCAGCTACGGTTGCGTAACAGAAACAACACTGGCCCGCAAGCGTCCATTTCCCACAGGCTTCACATATATCTCCCGAACCTGTCAGCGCCGCCCCACAACTTGGGCAGTAGGTAATTTCCTTTTCACTCTGTAGTTGCAGTACCTGCTCCCCTTGTTGCTGTTCGTGAAATTTTAAATGGTACCTGGCATTGTTTTTTTCCTCATCCATGATTGATTTATTTTCTTTTGAAATGCGCGGGTTTTGCAGGCCTTCGCAGTGGAATCAAAACCATCTCTTCACCCGTTATGGTGACGTTATACTGCATGCATATGTCTCTTTCCGGCGGTTCGTAAAATGAGTTTCTTTTTCGGCTTCTGTTGAATTTACTTTTTTCTATTTCATCATTTGGGAAGTACAAAGGATATAGAATCGCTAAAGTTTGATTTCTTATCTCGACTTTACTTCCGTTAAAGTAAGATCCCAGTCCTTCCTTTAAGATTTCCCATTTGTCGCGATTGGCAGCAGGATACATTAAGAATGTCGAAGAAAAATTGTCTTTTGGCTTGTCCCCGTAATAGACCTCAATTAAACCTTCATGTAAGTGGATAGTATCCTTATTATCTACTCCGACAAAGTAGCCATTTTTTGCCTGTTTGTAAGCCTCATTGATGCGGTGATTGATAGGTGGTGCAAAAAAGTACAAATGCATAATGAGTAACGACGGTAAAGTATAAATGAGTGTACGTCTATAAACGAAGCTATGCCTGTGTGTCTTGTTTTCCTTGAACAGGAATATGGAATAAGCAATAAGAAAGAAAGGAATCAAGAATAAAATTACAGCTATAGTATAATAAATAAACATATAACTATGATAAAAACTTATTATGAAGAATTACGGTTACGGCACAAGTTTCAATATGAAGTTTCAATTTTTATTTACAATAAGAAGCATCTATATTACTGATCGAATGCTAAAAGGGCATATACTACTAATCTTAATAAGACAGCTTGATCGGTATAAATTTAGGCAAAAAATTATCATTAAAACTAAAGAAAAACAAGGTGTAATAGCAGAAAGTTAAATCACACGTTTGAGCTTTGGCAGGTTTACGAAAAACGGGATTTTGGTAAACCAGCTAACTACTTAGTATCTTTATACCTGAAAATTATTAGCTGTTTTTTTTTCTAAAATGGCCCCTGTTCTTTATCGACATTTGCTTATACCGGTTGTCTTATACTCTGGATTAATTGCAGACCAATCTTTGAAGAGATCATGCGGTATTACATCGAGCACCAGATGATAGTAACTAGCCCTGGGGTCTTTTAGATTTCCATTAACCATCCAATATCCTATATCAAAAGATCCAGCGTTATCGCCTTCGGTCAAAAGATCTCCATCATCATATACACATTGACATCCTTTGCTGTTGCCACTTCCCCGATATGCTTCATTACCAACACCGTGATAAAAAGCTGATTTGACGCCTTCATTCTCCCAAGATCCGCCGGCACAATCGCTTTTGAACGAAGGATCCTTTGATGGACAATTATTGAACAAATTCCTATTGAAATGTGCGTCATAACTTAAGGTGATTACTCCAACCGTAAACTGGCCGGTGTTATTTGCAGGGTATGCGTCATTGATATCAAACTGAAGGATTGCGTCTTCTTCAGCTATAAAATAATATCCAGGCACATATTTCTTACCATTGGTCAACGATACAAATGGAAAGTATTTCATCCCCAACTCAATAAGCAACTTCTTGCAGCTTTGCATCTTTCCGTTTGCAAAAATCATAACTGCACCATGTTTATAATTTTTGTACTTATTATATTGGCTGGCTACCGGATTATATTCGAGCAATCCTGTTCCGTCACTGAACCCCAGAGTCTCGCCAACTTTTACATTTTTAGCCACCTCTATATAAACAAAATCATTTTTCCGTATTTTGATATGTGATTTTGTAACTTCCGGACTGTTCCCGGCGAGTATAATAGAATCGATACGAATTAAGTCAGACGGGTTCTTGTAGACTTTTGCAAGTCTGCAAAGCATCTTTCCCCTTGCTTGCAATAGTGTATGATCTAATATCGGTTGACCAAGTACATTCCATCCAAAATACTTGGGCAACTGCTGGTCGGAATAAGCTAGATCCCACGCAGCCATTCTAAGATTGATAACATCTTTGTCGTTACGTATAGATTTCAGATTAAAAGCACTCATTGCAAGAGTAACTTTTTCGTACGCAACATTATTTGCTTTGATCAGTACCCCATCAAACATCTCACCGAACCAACCCAACAATGCCTCGGCGCAAAAAGGCCTGGCTTCCCCTATGTCATCCAGCGTTTTTGTTCTGGTCAGTTTAAAAATCGTATTGGTTGCCATAAAATCAGTTAGCAACTCATGGTTTTTTTTGTCAATTGATTTGTCAAACCGGTTGTCATATGCGAAGCGTATGGCTCTTGCAAGATCCACTTCAACATGCGCGGCGATACCCGTTGTCAAGACATAAGGCGCATACAGACAAACGGAATTTGATTCGGCATATTCAAAATGCAACTTCCAATGATTTTCCACGAGGCTTTTATTGCCATTATCCCAATGGTCCCTGTTCCATTTGTAGGCATCATAAAATGCAGCCATCTGCCTCATCTTCTCAATCGGAAAAGTGAAATGGCCGGCGGCAATTTTTCTTACTTCACTAAACGTTGTATGAAAATATGCTGTGGGAAAAATGTTAATCAAACTACCGCTCCTAATGTATTGATCTCTATACAATGAAAGATCTTCAAGTATGCCGATCATCAGCCAATATGATTGCTGTAGATATTGTTTTTCTGTCGTGCTCCGACCAGCATTCATAAGTCTTACCGGGTATTTTTCAAGACCCATGCTGAACAATCTTTCCGATTGCCCATTCATTTCTGCAAGGTTGCCCGTTCGATCCTGGGAATAACCCACATGTTTTAGTTCGACCAATTGTACCAGCAACAGCAATATTTTAATGTACCGTTCCATTTTTTTAAAGTATTGGTTTTCTGAATTTTACAAGTACGCAGAAAATCTTTTCCCGGCCGGCCGGCAGCCTTACCTGCTTCAACAAGTGAATAAGTGTTACTAACTTTTCTAAGAATATCGCTAATTGAATCGTTGCTTATTTCTCCGATTAATTCGTCGTGCAGATTACTAGTACATCCCTATCTGTAACAGGTTCGTTATCGTTCGAAAAATCGAAAAAGATCTCGTTGGTCCATCGCCAAAACAAATAGAAAGCAGATTCGAAAGAATCGGTTATCCTGTATTAAATCTCTCAAAAGTGGTCCTTTGTTAGCTTGGTTAAAAGAGTCCCTGCATACTATAGAGGCGGCTATCTCCAACCTGTATATTCTAAAGCCTTTCACCATAACGATAGTAGTCCGGTGAAATACAGCCAAGGCCTTTCAGTTACAATTAGTCTCACCAAGTTAAATAAAGAGTTTGATGTATGTCATTTATATTTGTACATTCTATTTCACGCAATAACCGATAGCTGATGGCAGACAGCCAAAAGCCTGCTGGTCAACAGGTGATCATGTAAGATATCTATATTTAAGCCCGTCAATAAAAGGGAAATCCGTTCTGCAAAATTGCTTAAAGTATTCGTCCGCTAACTCTCCTCCATTATGCCCACCTATACCAATTAAAATAGCGATCATAAATGGACCATCGTCAGTTGCAATCTCAAGATCAATTGCTCAATACGAAGAAATCGGTTCTTTAAGAGAACCATTATCTTCATTGATACCCTTTCTTGACTCATAGAATTACTCACCACATTTTGGACTCAAATGAACATTTTGGATGAGGTCTAGAAATTTAGAAGATTCTAAGTCAATGCAGGCGTTTGATAATTTTAAATGCCGAGACCAGCGGAGAGTGAGGGATTCGAACCTTTCTCAAACCGAACTGATTACTAAACAGTTATATGCCCCTACTTATTTGAACTCATGAATTACTCATGACTTCTTGTCTTTGAATAGTTGCACAAAACTAAGACTTTATTTCTACAGCGGTAAGATTTACCAAGCTGATTATAACCGAGTTGCCGAAACTACCCCGAAAGGAGTTACCAAACCACATCGTGCATTCTTATTCCATTTATAGGGCATTGCTTTTTCCAGATTACAGTTGTAAATTCAACCAAAGGCTTACCCACATCTCCTAACTTTTGAGTGCGTTTTACTATTACCAATCCCCTCTTTTTAAATTTTTAAGGTCCTTTTGTCAATAGCCATCTTTGCAAATTTAGGATCCCTGGAATAAATATCATAGTCAATAAAACGCGGATATTTCAAAGCCTGCCTTATGAGGCTCGAAGCCTCCTTGTGGCTCAATTCTTCTTTTGTAGTACAACTACCTATTTAAATGTGCGAACAGGGATACGAATGTTAGTATTTGTTTATTAATTTTGTGTTTCCCATTTAATTTTTCCTTTCATCAGTGATTGCGTGTAGGAAATAGGTCCTTGAAACTTTCAATTTTCCTTTTATCACCTAATCCTTCTTGTTGCCCAAACGTATCAAAATCACCGATATTACCGAAATCGAGATCCGTTAACTGTTGAATATGGCTAATCCGAACATGGTATTCTTCTGGTAGCTTATCCGGGAGTTGAACAAGATTCTCTGCTTTGACAGCCTCCGAAAGATCACCAAGCAGATCACCTTGATCGGCCAAAATACCGGTAGCTCTAAGCGCTCCATTCTCATTCCAGATAATGATTTTCCAGAATTCCTTTGGAACTTTAAGTCCCGCGACCGATTGGTCGGTATTACGGAATACAGGTCCACAGAAAACAGTCACCCGTATATTATCATCATCACTTGTGTTTGTGATCCAATCTTCAACGCCGGCCCAACGACTCTTAATTGGATTAAACTGGAAATGTTGTGGTGAGCAATTGGGGAAATGAAATGTATCCGCCTGTCCCCTAAATGCTTTCGATTTTGTGCCCCATGAAGGGTCTGTTCTTTTCACCAGATGACCTCGTTGAAAAATTTTCATAGCAGGCTCTAAATAAAGATCATCATGACATACAAGATTATCATCTATTCGCGGGTCATCATACCAATGTTCACGTCCTTCCGGGCCTTTTTTAACTTCTCCCGTTTTTCTTACAATAGTAATCACAGAAGCGCCATCAATATTGGCTGCGGTGAAAAACGCCAGTTTACGCTTGCCGTTCATTATTACGCTAAAATGCTGGTACTTCAATTCAAAAGGATCTTCACCTGCTTTTACTCTATTGTTTTTGGCCGCTATTTGTTTTTGAGCATCATTTAGTTTGGGCATATCAACATTGATCCCAAGAAAACTTCGGCTATAGCCTTTGCGGTTCACATAATTTTTGTCCGGAATAAATCTAAATCCGGCAGCTTCTTCTGCAATCTCCCTTTCATCATCTTCTTCCGTTGTTGATGCAATAGACCTTTGTGGTGTGCCAAGTGTCTGTGGCAAGCCAAATTTTACAGAAATAGTCAGGGGTAATGTAATATTTACGGTTCCATCGGCATTGATGCTTTGCAAATCAGTCAGATTCAGAGCTTCTTTCTTTTCCATATTAATAGTTTTAGTTGGAGGAGTATTTTGTTTGATTGTCAGGGTCTCGCCCTCTTTTATTAAATGTATTTTGCTGGGTTCACGAAACCCTGGATTTAATGCCTTTTCCAAAAAGGCAGCTTTTTGAGCAGACAGTTGGGTCACGCTATTAAGATGGTTAATAATGGAACTGATACGGATTCCTTCATTTCCATTTTTGGGCAAGCCTTCAGGTTGATCTACGACAGCTCTGTAAGGTTCACCCCAATGATGCAGCGCAATCACCTCCCAATCATCATTAAATAGAGGAGACCCTGAAGCTCCGGGCAAAGTATCTGAACT
>JBGSYC010000039.1:0-14668 GCA_041751095.1 Flavihumibacter sp. | reverse complement strand
GGATTTTACCTCCAGCGCCATACGAACAAGATCTGCCGTGCTGGTGCCGGTTAAGGTAACATGCCCCATTTTTCTGCCCGGCTTTGTCTGTCTTTTGCCATATACATGCACGTAGGTGTTGTTCATTTTTAATACATGCGCTAATCCTTCATAGCGGGCATCGCCCTCGTAGTTTTTTTCGCCTACAAGGTTCACCAGTGCCGAACACCGGATAATACCCGTGTTCCCAAGGGGGTAGCCAAGCAATATTCGCCACAGCATATCATATTGGGACGAATAATTGGCTTCTATCGTATGATGCCCGCTATTGTGCACCCTCGGGGCTGTTTCATTTACATAAATTCCGCCCTCCTGATCCACAAACATTTCAATAGCAAATAACCCGGGAGATTGTATGCAGGTGGCGACTTTGCGGGCGATGGCTTCAATTTCAAGCAAGGTGTTTTCAGGTAAGCCCGCAGGGCACACCTGGTAGTTCAGCAGGTTTAACTCAGGGTCAAACACCATTTCAACAGCGGGGAACACCGCAATTTCACCATCTTCTCCGATGCCAATGATCACTGCTACTTCCTTGTTGATGTCCACCAGCTTTTCGAGCAGTGAAGGAGCATTAAAGCTCAGCGCAAAGTCCGCCGGTGTTTTTAAAATCTGAACCCCGCGCCCGTCGTATCCGCCTTCGGCAAGTTTCTGAACGGCAGGAAGGAATGATTGATGTTGTAATATTTCTTCCTGCTGTTCAATGGTTATGAAGGCGGCTGTCGGGATATCGTTCAGGCGGTAAAACTCTTTCTGCAGGATCTTATTTTTTATGATTCTCAGAGCAGCGGGCCTCGGATAGATATTCAGGCCTTCAGATTGAAGCTTTTCAAGCGCGTCTACGTTTACGGCTTCAATTTCGATCGTGAGTGAGTCAAGGCCTTTCCCAAACCTGTACACGTCATCAAAATTGCGGATATCGCCTTCTACAAAATGATGGCACAAGTGTGCAGCAGGGCATAAGGGATCATTCTCCATCACATATGTCTCTACAGGGTAATTGGCCGCCTGTTGTAACAACATCCGGCCAAGCTGTCCCCCGCCTAAGATACCCGTTTTAGTCATTTGGTATTTTTAGGCATGAAGGTAGGATGAAGCAGGAAATATGTAAACCGCCATCTTTATCAATCAGTCTGTAGACAAAATCAGTAAATTTGAATTATGGAAATGAAAGTGCAAATACCATTTGAGCAACTCTTAACAGCTATCAAGTCTCTAACGCCAACTGAGAAAGCAAGGCTGAAGCAGGAACTGAATGATGAAAAATCAGCCATAGGTGACAAAGCTGCATATATTGACATGCTACTTAAGGGGCCGGTTTTTACGAAAAAGCAGATCCAAACCATTGAAGAAAATAGAAAAAGCATCGCTACATGGCGGACAAAACGGTAATGGTCGACTCAACGATCTTGATTGACTATTTCCGCAAGACTGACAAGGACAATTCCCGTTTAATTAACCATTTTAAAAACTATGACACTCTATATATTTCAAGTGTTACTGAGTTTGAAATAATTAATGGTGCAACATCTGCGCACTTGCAATTTTGGAATCAAATGCTGTCAAGGTTTAACCATCTTGGATTTTGACAGCAAGGCAGCAAGACAAGCATCAGAAATAGTCAAGCAACTTAAGACCAAACGCAAGAGTATAGACAAACCGGACTTATTTATAGCGGCAACGGCAGTTGTTCATGGGTTGGCTTTAGATACTACAAACACAAAGCATTTTATTTACATTGAAGGTCTGAAATTACTCGGTTTATGAAACGGCGGCTTACAGCGCATTGGCGCAAGCAGGGCGGGACGTTCAAAGCATCGGCTATTGTCCGGGCATCAGCAGTTGTCAGGCATGAGGTTAGTAATGTGTGGCTTTAAGTTGTTATTTGAAACTATTAATTTTAATTCAGCAGCGGTTATGGGCGGACGCATTCCAAATGCCCTGCCAAACGCCAATGCGAGTCCGAAGTACGAACGTATAAGTACGAATTGTTACTCCCTTTACAAAGGAAGACGGATGCTAAACGGCGTTTTTAAATTCTTATGTTCCCCATACCTCATACCCAATACCCCAACACCCTCCCTATTTCGTTGTTAATTCATCCCCCAGGTTGCAGCATATATATTGAATTGTTATATTTTCGCGCAAGCTAAATACCCGCAAAATAATTATGCTGCCGTTCCGTTGTACCAGTAACCCGTGGGTTATGACAAGAAGATATTCCCTTTTTATATTAAGTTTCGCGTTTTTTATCGATGCTTACGCTCAAAACTCGGCATCCCCGTTCAGTTTTATTGATTATCAGAAATCTAATCCAAAGGTCACCGACCTGATCAAACGCAAGGAAGACACTTTGATCAGGCAATTTCAATCCGGGGGTTTGCAATGGCCGGCCAGGTTTGTTTACATGAGGTCTTTTAAATATGACAGCCGCCTCGAAGTCTGGGTTAAAAATAGCATAAAGGAACAATATAAGCTTTTCAAGACATACAAGATATGCGCGCTGGCGGGTACGCTTGGCCCAAAACGGATGCAGGGCGACTACCAGGTGCCCGAGGGATTTTATCACGTTAATGAATTTAATCCTAATAGCCTTTACCACTTATCTCTTGGGCTGAATTACCCAAACATGTCGGACAGGCTGCTTAGCGACTCCATACAACCGGGTGGCGATATTTATATTCACGGGAGCTGTGTTACCACCGGATGTATACCTGTCACAAATCAGCAGATAGAGGAATTGTACATCCTGGCAGCCCATGCAAAAAACCAGGGACAGGATTTTATCCCGGTTCATATTTTTCCAATAGACTTCGGCAACAGCAAGAGCGAGGAATACCTTAAAAAGTATCTGGTTAATTTTTCAGAGTACGCGCCTTTTGTGTCAAAAATGAGAAATGCTTTTTATTATTTTGACAAGTACCGGCAGGTTCCGCTTGTGCTGATCAATGACAAAGGGGAATACCTTATAGATGATGAAGCGTTGCCAAAGGCTAAGGCGGTAGTCGAAAAAAAAGTATACGTAAAAAAGAAGCGTACGTCTGCCGATTTCAATGAAACGGAAATTCCTACAACCGTAAACACGCTGCCTGTTTACCCGGGCGGCAATGAAGCATTTCAGGATTTGCTAAAGAAGATGGACAAAGAACTATCTGTTTTTCTCACCAAAGAAAATAAGACGGTGTATGTATTGATGGAGTATATCATTGATAAGCAAGGAAACGTTGTAAATCCAAAAATCATCCGTGGCGGCAATGATGAAATAAATGACCGGATCCTCGATATTTTTGAATCCATGCCGAAGTGGACCCCCGCCGTGCGGCAGGATCAAAACGTTCCCATCAAATTAAAACAAACCATCGTAATAGATTTAAAGTAGATACTGCCTGTTATCTAAGGCCCCGCGAAACTCATCCAAAATACAGACCTCCGTTACCATCGAAAAAGGATCAGATAAAACGGAAGCGACGGCACCTGCCGCAAATCATTCGTTATACCAGTGTTTTTACCTTTCCTTCCCTTCTGCTGAAGACACATAAAGTGGCCAATGAGGGCATTGGATTATTTGACTGAACTATTTAAACGCTTACATTTGTTTTTATAACCAGCATTTTCATGATTAACAGAAAAGTTTTTACACTCGATGAATTTACCATTCAGCAGGTTAGGAATTTTCCACAGGCCACAGGCGAGCTAAGTGGATTATTGCGCGGGGTGGGCCTCGCGGCAAAGAGGGTAAACGTAGAAGTAAACAAAGCGGGGTTAGTCGATATTCTTGGAGAAGCAGGTAAAGAAAATATCCAGGGTGAAACGGTACAAAAACTTGATGAATTCGCTAACAACCAGTTTATTGGCGTATTGCATCACGGGATCAATTGTGCAGGCGTGGGCAGTGAAGAGAATGAGGACGTGGTGATATTCGATGACGATCTGAGCAATAAAAGCAAATATGTATTACTAATGGATCCGCTGGATGGCAGCGGTAATATAGATGTAAACGTTTCGATTGGTACGATATTCAGTGTATACAGAAGAGTTTCGGAGCTTGGAAAGCCTTGCAGGCTTGAAGACTTTTTACAACCGGGAAATAAACAGGTTGCCGCCGGCTATATCATTTATGGTTCCAGTACCATGATGGTATATTGCACCCGCAGGGGGGTAAATGGTTTTACCCTCGACCCCTCCGTGGGTGAATTCTGCCTGAGTCACCCTGATATGCAATGCCCGGCCGATGGCAAGATATATTCAGTAAATCATGGGAATTTCTGGCAATATGAAGAACACGTACGCTCCTATATTCATGCCTGCCAGCGAAAAGACAAAAGCAATGGAGGCCCATATACCCAGCGTTATATCGGAAGCATGGTATCTGACGTGCATCGTAACCTGATAAAGGGAGGTATTTTTATGTACCCTGGGCTGGCCGACAAGCCAAAGGGAAAGCTTCGCCTGCTTTATGAATGCAATCCGCTTGCGTTCATCATTGAAAAAGCCGGTGGCAGGGCAACAAACGGCGTGTCGCGGATACTCGATCTGCAGCCCGTGAAGTTACATCAGCGTTCCCCGTTTTTTATTGGCAGCAGAAACATGATGGATGAATATGAGGAACATTTAAACGGAACTGTTCGTACCAATAAGTGATGGATCCTGACATCCATTTATAACATTTCCCTGCTTTAAATGGTACAGATATTGAAAATAAAACATAAGAATAGTTTATCTTATGTATCTATATTCATCCGGCCGCAGGTTTCTTTTTGTTGTAGTTCTGAATGTCATTTCGCTTCTGTGTTTTTCTGCCTTACAATCCCGTTCAGGCCCTAAAAGTCCCGGGGAAAGCATCAACCAGGAAATTTTGAATTATGTAAATCAATACCGGCAATCAAAGGGCTTGCCCCCTTTACAGCCAAATGTGATTATTTCAGCGGAAGCTGAAAAGCACAGCGCCAATATGGCATCCAAAAAAAGTGCATTCGGGCACGATGGTTTCGAGGATCGCGTCAGGCTGATTACCGAAAAAATTGGCCGCCTGAACAAATCTGCTGAAAATGTGGCGTATGGAAAAATATCGGCTAAGGAAGTGGTCACTAATTGGTTAAAAAGCCCCGGCCATCGCAAGAATATAGAAGGCAACTACACGCTAACCGGGATTGGTATTTCGAAGGCGGCCGACGGCACGCTTTACTTTACCGAAATTTTTGCAGCAAAGTGACCATAATCACATCATGTACATGTTGATCTGAGCCAAATAATTGCACACCAGTTATCTCCTGCCGCACCTTTAAACTTTTCTCTTCTTCTTATTTCGGTCTTCTAACACGTACTTCTTATTTCTTACTTATATTGCGCGGGTATGAAGATTATCATCTCCGTCAAAAACCTGGTGAAGAAGTATGGGGAATTTGAAGCCGTAAAAGCGATCAACTTTGACGTTTATGAAGGTGAGATATTCGGGCTGTTAGGGCCTAATGGTGCAGGAAAGTCCACCACCCTCGAGATCATGGAAACGCTTCGGAAAAAAACCAGCGGAAAGGTTTATGTGGCTGGCCTTGATCTTGACACCTCGCCGGACGAGATAAAAAAGATTACCGGGGTTCAATTACAGGCTTCCGGTTATTACCCGGGCTTAAAACTGACGGAATTGATTGAATTATTTTCGGGTTTATACAATCGCCCGGTAAGGCCTATGGAATTGCTTGCTATGGTAAACCTGCAGGAGAAGGCAGGGGCCAAATATAAAGACCTGAGCGGGGGGCAAAAGCAGCGGTTTTCCATTGCAACAACCCTCATCAATGATCCTAAGATTGTCTTTCTTGATGAACCAACTACCGGACTTGACCCCCAGGCACGAAGGAACTTATGGGAGCTTATCCATAGTATCCGCTCAAAAGGAACAACCGTTATTCTTACCACCCACTATATGGATGAAGCGGAAGAGCTTTGTGACAGGGTGGCCATCATTGATTCAGGTAGAATTGTCGCCATCAATTCACCCCATGCCCTGATCGACGACCTTGTAGAATCAGGATTTGAGAGAAAGAAAGAAGTAAGACAGGCTAACCTCGAAGATGTGTTTATTCAACTAACCGGAAAGGAATTCAGGGATGAGTAAAACAAAACCAATTTTCTTGCTAACATAAATACCATGACAGAAGATACAGACTTACGTTACCCGATCGGGAAATTACAGGATCAGCAATTTACAGGCAAAGAGCCATTTTCTGAAAGCATAAAGGAAGCTCAACTGCAACACATAAAGATGTTGCCTTCTCTTCTGGAATATGCTGTGCTAAACCTTGATGCTGCCCAGCTACATACACCTTACCGCCCGGGCGGGTGGACGATCCAGCAGGTAGTGCATCATTTAGCCGACAGCCATATCAACGCATATATGCGATGTAAGCTGGCACTAACAGAAGACAATCCCGTTATTAAGAACTACAACGAAGCGGCCTGGGCTGAATTGAGCGACACCCGAAACGTGCCTGTTAATATATCCATGACTTTACTGCACGCACTTCATACAAGGTGGCATGAAGTGCTGAAAAACCTATCTTCCCCGGAATGGGATAAAACAGTATTTCATCCTGACCACAAACGCAACATCAGCTTGTGGAGCATGCTTGCGACATACGCCTGGCATGGGAAACATCACCTTGGACATATCACGTCTCTAAGGAGAAGAATGGAATGGATATGAACATTCATGCCTGCTGAGGATGCAGCATTTACGTGATTGCCATATGCCAGATTCTTTAATCGATTTTGCGTATAAACTAATTATATGAGTAACCTGAAGTGGGAAACACTTTCATCCGAATATATCAGTAAGCATATGTATTTCACGGCAAGAAAGGATCGCTGCCTCCGGCAGGACGGAGTAGTTGTTGATCCTTATTTTGTAGTGGAAGCTCCTACAGCTGCCACGGCTTTTGCCGTTACCGAAGATAACCAGGTTATCCTCGTCAGGCAGTACCGGCATCCCATAAGCGAAGTACTGCTGGAAACCCCGGGCGGGTTTGTGGATGAAGGTGAAGACTTTGCCACTGCTATGAAAAGGGAGTTGCTTGAGGAGACAGGATACTCCTTCCCAGCTGTAGAATACCTCGGAAGACTTGCTTCAAATCCCGGCGTGCTGAGTAACTTCACTGAAATGTATTTAGCCCTCGGGGGTAGAAAAGTTTCAGGACAGCACCTGGATCACAATGAAGAAATTGAAATCGTATTGGTGTCCATTGATGAGATCATTGACCTGCTGATGCGGCAGGAGATCAGGCAGTCGGTTCATGCCAATTGTATATTTTTTGCATTGCTCAAAATGGGAAGGCTGAGATTCACTTAGTTTGCCAGGAGATCTCAAAACCTGGAACAGGAAAAAAATTATTCCTGACCGATAAATAAAGTTTAAGGCATCTCTAATTACCTAATCAGGTTTTTACATCACTTAATTCTTCCCACTTCCTAATTTTAGTGAAAGGAAGCTTCAATAAATAGCCAATGGTAAGCTCATCAGGATTGCTGTAAGAAGGCACACCGGTAACAATTGAATCCTGTGAGACATTTAACCGAACGGTGTTGTGCAGGCGATCCCAGAAGGAAAATATCACGGAATAATTACTGTCTGTTTGCTGCCGGACCATTGAATGATGAATACCATGCATCCTGGGCGTGACAATCAGCTTATTTAAGAAGCTTTCAAATGTGCAGGGCAGCTTCCAGTTGCTGTGATGAAATTGCGTAGCGCCTTCAAACAATATTTCATACAGCAGCACCTCAAATGCTGTCGCACCTGAAATAAAAACAAAAGCACCTCTGTAAAATACTGAACCAATCAATTCACCGTAATGAAAACGTAAAGCCGTTGTAACATCCAGGTCACAATCAGAATGATGTACCACATGAAAACGCCAAAGCGCTGGTATTTTATGGTTTAACACATGCCATAGATAGTTTGTATAATCCATTATCAAAAAGGCGATGAACCCTTTAGCAATCGCGGGGCCTCCGTATTGATAATTCAACCCCCATTGCAAACTTTTATTTTTAATCGCCAGCTTTACCATTACAGGGAGAAATAAAAATCGCAGGAGTGTAAAGGCAGGAATGGAAACGATGGAATTAATTACTACTCGCTTTAGGCGCGGCTGATTTCTCTTTCGCAATTGCCGTTTGCTTTCAGCCATGCATAAAAGGATAAAAACACCTGCCAGTATAGGTGCGCCTTTGAAATCGAAAACACGCCTTATCAGATTCATAATTCTCCTTACATAGATTAGATTATAGTTCCAGATATATTTATGACTCTCTTCATTCTCACCTTCACTTCTCGCATGCTTTCATATAGTGTCTTTATTCAACCGTAGTTCTTTTTTGTCTTTCGTTGGATGAATGCCCGTGTGCAATTCCACAGCGCCACATCCTGGAAGGGGTGCGGGTTTTAGTGTAAACTTTTTCGATCAACTTCCCCCACCACAAATACGCTTCCACATACGAGGATAAGATCCTCCCTGCCTGCATGCGACATAGCGGCCCTCAAGGCAATGTTCACCTCAGGATAGTGATGCCCGGACAATCCTGCGTTCTTTCCTGCCAAAGCAAGTTCATCTTCGGGCAAAGCCCGTGGTATCTGTGCGCGCGTAAAAAAGTACGTAGCTGTTTTAGGGAGGTATTGTAAAACTTTGTCCGTTTCTTTGTCCTTAACCATTCCGATAACAATAAACAGGTGGTGATAAGTTGTCAGCTCCAACTGAGCGGCAATAGCTTTAATGCCATCTTCATTGTGACCGACATCCAGCACAACTGACGGATGCTCGTGAATGGTTTCCCATCGCCCGTGCAGCCCTGTTAGTTTCTTTACCTTTGTCAATCCTCTGTGCACATGTGATTCAGTGATCTTCCATTTTTCCTGCATTATGGAAACGGCTTCCAGTACAGTCAGTAAATTTTTTGTCTGATAGATCCCTGCAAGGTCGAGGTGGTAAAAAGTTTTTTCATCTCCATGCGCCCGGGTAACTTCTGCTATCAGCATATGCTTGTCGAACTTCCAGTCGGCAACAAATCTTTTCTCGTTGGCAAAAACAATCGGTGCATGTTCCTGTTGCGCTTTTTCTGTGAATATATGAGCTATGGCTGGCTGGTGTTCCCCAATAACCACAGGAACGCTTGTCTTGATGATGCCGGCCTTTTCGAATGCAATCTTTTCCAGGTTATCCCCCAAAATATTCATGTGATCCCAGGCTATATTGGTGATGATGCTAAGTTCAGGAGTAATGATGTTTGTGCTGTCTAACCGCCCGCCAAGGCCTACTTCCACAATAGCTATCTCAACCTGGCTTAACACAAAATATTCAAAAGCCATGGCAACAGTGATCTCGAAGAATGAAGGCGCTATTTCTTTGATCAGTGGCTGAAGCCGCCCGACGAAATCCACTACGAAATCCTGTGAAATCATCTCTCCATCAACCTTAATGCGTTCACGAAAATCTTTAAGGTGCGGGGAAGTATACAATCCTGTTTTGTAACCTGCAGTTTGAAAAATTGCTGCAAGCATATGGCTCGTTGAACCCTTGCCGTTGGTACCGGCAACGTGAATTGACCTGAACTTATGCTGAGGGTCACCCAAATGTCCGCACAGAATCACGGTATTGGTAATGTCTGTTTTGATGGCATCAGCCCCCGTGCGGCTGAACATCGGCAACTGCGAATAAAGATATTCAAGTGTTTGTTCGTAAGTCATGAGCGTATTGGCCGCCAAAGCTAAGGACTCAAATCATAAACGCGTACTTAAATCCGGGTTGCTTTGCAAATTTCGCACGGATTGAAACTATGTGGGTCGGCAACGAACCCGGGACAAGCTAAAACACAAGATTATTTGCCTTTGAAGTATTTGATCCCGAAGGGAAGAATCCGCTGTTGCGATTCTGTTCACAGCGGTTATTAGTTCTTCAACCTGAAATTAAAGATGAGCGTCCCAAAAGATTCTTCATTTCCGGCCGTCATCTTTATAGACATAGCTTTACGGATAGCGATTGATTTCAGCGCGGCCGCTGCTGTGGTGGAGCCCCGGGGCTGATAAACGGCAGAGACAACTTTGCCGCTCTCGTCAACTTTGATATCCACGGCCACCTTTGCATTCTCATTAAAGTCATCTTCAAACGAAGGAAGGCTTGAAAATCTTCTTCCCTGAAGGCCGCGTGAAATGCTTACTCCTGAGTTGCCTCTTCCGCCACTGCCTTCATAATTTTTGCTGTTCGGATCTCCTCCGGGCCTTCCCTGGTCACCTTTGCCACCTGCTATGCCTTCACTGCCTCCTTTTTTGTAGGTTTCTGCCTCATTGCCTCCGGTACCTGTGCCATTTACACCTTTGAAAACCGCTTTTGGTTTTGGCGGTAGAGGTGCAGGCTCCGAGACGGGATCGGGCTTCCTTGCGGGTTTACTTTTAACAACTTCCTTTTCTGTTATTTTCGCCGCATCGGGTTTTGCGACAGGTGGTCTTTTTATCGCAGGAGCGTCTTCATTGTCATCTGTTTCAACATCTTTAACCGGTTCGTTTTCTGCTGCAACGGGCTGCGGCGGTGTATACTGCTGCTGTTCGCGGGGAGCAGGCGGACCAGGCTCATACGGCTGGTCGTTACCAGACCCCGCATCGCTGCTTCCGAGATTGACTTCAATACCTTCCTCAATAGCCGGCAGCGGAAAAGTGGGGGTTGTCCACTTTACGAAAATAAACAGCAAAATAAGCACAACACAAATGATCATTGTATAGCTGCCTGCTTTGATATTTTTTTGCGTCTCAAATTTTCCGGTCATTCCGTATGAATTAACCATAAAGCTACAATGTTTGGGGTTAACGATGCAAGGTGCATTGGAATTGCCTGTGATGATGTTAAAGTATAATGATGTCTGAGCCGGGATTTGGCTGATCAAATGATTCTGCCGGGCTGATTGAGAGTAATTATAATTATTCGGGCTTAACTGTATACTTCGGCAACAGACTTATTGCGGCAGGCATCTGTAAATCCCGGAGCAGCGAAATCGGTTATTCCCGCAAACCGGAGGTTCAGAGATTTATTCGCGGAGTGTCTATTCAGCAATTCGCAGTTCCGACAAAACAGGGCTTCGTATATTTAAATAATGAAGTGTAATTATTTTTCATTTGAGCTTGCCTTTACGTATCCCTTTACCATATCCCGCGGAACAAAAACACACCAGCCTACCCTTGTGGTTGAACTGGATTTCAATGGCATCAAAGGATATGGTGAAGCGCCCGCCATTGCTTATTATGACATTCCCGTTGTGAAAATGATAGAAGACCTGGAAACCAAAAAGATGTTCATAGAGAAGTTCTCGTTAACTGATCCCGAACGTTACTGGCATTACCTGCACCACCTGTTGCCAAAAAACAGTTTCCTGGTTTGCGCGCTTGATATGGCAGCCTGGGATATTTACGGAAAGATAAAAAATAAGCCTTTGTACCGGTTATGGAACCTTGAAACGGCCAACTGTCCTGTTACTGATTATACCATAGGGATCGATTCTGTTGAAAAGATGATCGAAAAAATGCAGGAGAAGCCGTGGCCTGTTTACAAGATCAAATTGGGTACGGCAGGTGACATCGGGATCATGGAGGCATTGCGAGGGCATACTGACGCTACATTCAGGGTGGATGCAAATGCCGGCTGGACGACAGAAGAAGCGCTTGAAAAAATTCCGGTATTCAAAGAGTTAGGTGTTGAATTTATTGAGCAGCCCCTGGCTAAAGACAATTGGGAAGGTATGAAAGTTTTGTATCATCAGTCTGTATTGCCCCTGATAGCGGATGAAAGCTGCGTGATGGAGGCAGATGTGGAAAAATGCCACCGGCATTTTCATGGCATAAACATCAAGCTTACAAAATGCAGCGGCATAACACCCGCCCGTAGAATGATCACTAAAGCAAGGGAACTGGAAATGGATGTCATGATCGGAAGCATGAACGAAAGCACCATCGGTTCTGCCGCCATTGCTCACCTGGCGCCATTGGCTGATCACCTTGATATGGACGGGCCGCTGCTGCTCAGAGAAGACCTCGCCACCGGAATTTCTTTTGATCCGGAGAGAAAGGGGAAAATTATCTATTCTGACAAACCCGGCCTTGGAATTGAGTATAAGGGATTGTTTCAAAAAACCGCAAACTAAACCGTTCAGGACTATAAGGAACTCTGGCTATAGCCAGCTAAATCATTTACATTATTTAACTACAAAGGTTTTATATGCGTTTCCTGTGGGCGTGCTACCAGATGTTTACCCTCAGCGTATCGGCCCGGTACATTTTTGCGCCAGGCTTTACCTGAAATGCCTCGTAGAACTCCGGCACATTTACAACCGGTCCGTTTACCCTTTCTCTGGCGGGCGAGTGAACGTCTGTTATCACCTGTGATGCCAGGCGTTCTTTCCGTACCTGGTACATCCACCCATAGGCGTACCCGATAAAATATCTTTGGAGGGGTGTAAGACCGCCGATCTTTTCGTTCTTTTTGTAAGCTGCGGTTTTTTTGAAGGCTTCCAGGCCAAGCAGTAAGCCACCAAGGTCTGCTATATTCTCTCCCTGCGTGGCCTCACCGTTGATGTGTAATGTATCAACAGGATTGTATTCGTTGAACTGGCTTACAATCTTTTTGGCCTTTTCACGGAATTGAATTTCATCGGTGGGTTGCCACCAGTTCATAAGATTGCCTTGGGGGTCGTACTGGCGGCCCTGGTCGTCAAAGCCATGGGTGATCTCGTGTCCGATCGTAGATGCTCCCGCGTATCCATAAACGAAGGCATCGTCTAATTCTTCATCCCTCAATCCTGGCACCGCAAATATCCCGGCGGGCAGAACGATCTCGTTGTTGCCAGGGTTATAATAGGCGTTATATGTCTGCGGGCTCATTTGCCATTCTGTGCGGTCAACGGGTTTATTCAGCTTGCTGATCATGTAAATGTGCCACCACTGGTTTGCCCGCTGCACGTTTGAAACAAAGGGGCCCTGGTCGATTTTTAAAGCACTGAAATCTTTCCACTTATCGGGAAACCCGACCTTTTGGGAAATCTTCGCCAGCTTTTTCAATGCTTTTTGTTTTGTGCTGTCGCTCATCCAGTTTAACTGAAGAATGCGTTGTTTGTAAACTTCACGCACAGCCTCTACAAGATCGGTGTAACGCTTTTTGGCTTTTTCATTAAAGTATTCTTGTACGAATAGCTGACCCAAAGCTTCACCCATAGCGTTTTCTTCTGCATCAAGCACCCTTTTCCAGCGTGGCCGTGGTTCGCTCGCCCCCGTTAAGGTTTTGCGGTATTCAAAGTAATTTCCATAAGTTTCCTTATCGAGATAAGGCGCATTTTCCATGATGAGGTGGAAACGCAGGTAATTTTTCCAGTCTTCGATACTGCTGTTTTTTAACTCATTCGTTAAAGCGGAATAAAATTCAGGCTGGCCTACAACTACGGTATCAGGATTTGGGATACCGCCTTTTTCCCAATAGGCGGCCCAGTTGATATTGCTGGCCAGTTTACCGAGAGCGGTGGAGGTCATCTTATGGTAATTTTTATAAGGGTCACGCAGGTCGGCTAATTTGCGTGACGACGAAGCGAGCTTCGTCTCGAGAGCATAAACGGCATCTGTTTTTTTCGCAAATACTGCGGTATCATTTACCGGTGATCCGAATTCTTTTGACAACTGCATAAATGTTTTGTACAGGTATTTTTGGTAAGCTTTTCTAACGCCAAGGGATCGCTCGTCGGCATTAAAATAATAGTCACGATTGGGCATTCCCAAACCACCCTGTACAAGCTGGTAAACCATTTTTTCGCTATTCTTATCATCCTGTGCCACATAATCACCAAACAGTACGCCAACACCTTTTGTATGAAGGTCTGCGACTACGTTAACGAGATCATTGATCCCTCGGATGCTGTCAATTCTGTCGAGGTCTGCCTTTAGGGGCTTCAGCCCTGATTGTTCAATGTTGTCGGTATCCATACCGCTGTACCAGAAGTCGCCTATTTTTTGGGTGATGGTACCTTTTTTTGCATTATCCCTGACGGCATCCTCATTGATTTTTTTCAGACGGGCATAAATTTCTTCCTGCACCAGGTTACCGATGCCCCATCCGCTTTCTGCTTCAGGAATCTTATTGTTTTTTATCCACCCGCCGTTTGCATACTGAAAGAAGTCTTCCGCCGGGCTCACGGTAGTATCGAGGTTAGCAGCAAGAAAATCCGGCTTTGAGGAAGCGTCTTTTTGATTGCAGGAAATTACGAGCATGACTAACGAAAGGAGTGGAACTGAAAATTTGCGTTTCATGATGTGTTTTTTACCGGAAGAAAGATAAATATATTGATTTCATTTTTCACCTCTGAGGGAATTTTGGACGTGTAAATAATTGATAAATTTGTGGGGTAATTCGGGATGTAGCGCAGCCCGGTAGCGCGCTTCGTTCGGGACGAAGAGGCCGCTGGTTCGAATCCGGTCATCCCGACTTGACAGGACAAAGTGGTATCAAACCCATTTTGTCCTTTTTTATTTTCGCCTAAGTTGCTGTTTATTATATAGATGTATTTAACAGCTTCATTAACCCTGCCAGTTCGAAGTGAATTATTTTCAAAATGC
>JBGSYC010000038.1:0-13155 GCA_041751095.1 Flavihumibacter sp. | reverse complement strand
CACTCTTTTGTCATCTTTCATGAGCCCCCTTTTGGATTTTGTTTTATAGCGATCTTTCGGGCGAAATGAAAGATCCCTGAAAATTTTGGAGGCTGTGATTGGTGATCAACCTGACTAAACAACTGCCCGCGAAAATTCCGGGGCTTTCAAAGTCCGCCGCCATGAGGTGCCTTAGGTGCCAGACCCGTACAGCGGCGGCTTTGAAAGGACAGGTGGAAATGCTAAGGCCTGATGATCGTGCCATCGTTTTTACGAACCTGCCAACGCGATTTTGTGCCGATCGGATATTTGGCGGCTTCTTTTTCATTCACGTCAACACCAATACCAGGCACTTCATTCACATACATGAAACCCTTTTTCATCGTTGGAACGCCGGTAAAGATGGTTTGTAGTTTATCTGAAAAGTGGACGGCTTCCTGGATGCCAAAATTCCAAACGGCAAGGTCTACATGCGCATGTGCAGAGTGGCCTACCGGTGACACGTCGCCGGGTCCGTGAAAGGCAGTTTTAATGCCGAACCATTCGCCAAGCCGGGCAATTTTCATCGCCGGCGTGATCCCCCCGATCTGGGAAACGTGTACCCTTATATAATCAAACCATTGGTTTACCATTGGCATCTTGAACTCGTTGATATTATTGAATAATTCACCCATGGCGATTGGCACGCTGGTGCTCATGCGCAGTTGTTTGAACCATTCCATGTTCTCCGGAGAAAAGGGGTCCTCAACGAAAAATGGCCTGTATTGCTCCAGTTGCCTGATCATGTTTATGGCGTCCATGGGCTGAACCCGTTCGTGAATGTCATGCAGCAGCTCAACGTCGTCGCCGCAAACTTTCCGCGCGGCTTCGAACATCTTTGGAACAGACTTCAGGTACGCATAATCATTCATAAACTGATCTCCTTCATAACCGTATCCTGCATCTTGAAAAGCCGGTTTCTGTGCAACGCCGGCCAAACCATATCCACCCTGCTGAACCCGCACATGACGGAATCCCTGCTCCATATACTTTTTCACGTCCTCAGCGACAGCTTCAGGAGTAGTGCCATTGGCATGTTCATAACAATCCACAGCAAACCGGCTCTTGCCGCCCAGAAGCTGGTAGACAGGCATATTGGCGCGTTTGCCTTTTATGTCCCACAATGCCTCGTCAAGGCCGCTGATCACATTGTTTAAAACCGGTCCGTTACGCCAGTAAGAGCTGACGTAAAAAGAGTTCCACATATCCTCGATATTGTCAACATCTTTGCCAATGCAAAACTCTCCAAGGTAGCTGTTGATGGCGGTAACCACAGCTGCGGCCCTTTGAGTGAATGTGGCGCAGCCCAGTCCGTATAAACCCGGCTCTGTTGTTTCCACTTTCACAACAATCAGGTTTATCCCTTCAGGCGCGGTTGCAATGGCTTTTACCCCTTTAATCTTTACCGGGGGCATCCCTTTTTTATAGGCAGGCGTTTGCCGCGTCTGCGCCTCCACGTTAGAATCACCCATCAACCCGAAGAGTCCGGCAGTTGAGCCAAGCGCCACCATCTTTAATAACTCCCTTCTGCCTGGTTTAGACTCGTTGTCTGTTTTTTTCATGTGCTGTTATTTAGATTTAAGATATGTTATTTTACCGTAATTCACTGAGTTTGACTTTTACGAAATTTCGTGTAAGCAAATGGATGATCGTCCAGGCAACAAGGTAAGTGAACCCACAAATAGTGAATAGCAGGTTATATCCGCCCTGGAGGTTTCCGGCTGCTTTATAGGTATCCAGTAAACTTCCGACCAACATAGGAAACAGAATACCGCCAATTGCCCCTGCCATGCCGCCAATGCCAACTACGGAACTAACGGCTTCTTTTGGAAACATGTCAGAAGCCGTAGTGAAGATATTGGTAGCCCACGCCTGGTGTACGGCAACAGCAATGCTGATCAGCACAACGGCAGTCCAGGCGTTTGTCGCAAACTGCGCAAGGATGATGGATACTTCCATTATTGCAAATATCAAAAGGGCCGCCTTTCTTGCTTTCATAACGGGCCAGCCCCTTTTTATCAATAACGAGGAAAAATAACCGCCACCAATACTGCCTGCAGTAGTCGCTGCATAAATGATCATCAACTGAAGATTGGGTTTCTTCAGATCGAGGCTGAACGTGGAGGCAAAATAAGATGGCAGCCAGAATAAAAAGAACCAGTAAATAGGATCGATAAGCGCTTTGCCGGTGATATACGCCCAGGTTTGCGGAAATGTAAAAAGCCTCTGCCATTTGAAAAAGTTGCCTTCTTTCACATTTTTTTCCTCTTCCTGCCCGCTTGTGATAAGCTGGTATTCCTCGGGTGTCAGCCTTTCCTGCAGCGCCGGAACAGAGTAATATCTCCACCAGAATATTGCCCAGATAAATCCCAGTGAGCCGGTAATCAGGAAGACTTCCTGCCATCCGTAAAAATTCAGGATCAGCGGAACAATGAGAAGGGCTACGACAACACCTACACTCGTCCCCATGTTAAAGATGCCGGTAGCAAGCGCCCGCTCTTTGTTGGGAAACCATTCGGCAACTGTTTTCATTGCTGCCGGATAATTGCCAGCTTCGCCTAAACCTAACGCGATCCTGGCTAATAAGAATCCGGAGGCGCTCCTTGCAAGAGCGTGACCCATCCCTGCTATACTCCAGAAAATAATCGTGATGGTGTACCCGATCTTTGTGCCTATTTTATCTATAAGCCAGCCAAAGGAGATAAGTCCTGCGGCATAGGATGCCGTAAACGCCATAACGATATGCGCAAAGTCTGTTTCCGTCCAGTTAAATTCTTTTTCAAGAAGGGGCTTAAGCAAACCGATAATCTGCCGGTCAAGATAATTGATCGTTGTTGCAATGAATAACAATGTTACGATCAGCCACCGGTAATTCTTAATTTTCCTGACGGGCATCTGTTTTTGGCTTTATTTTTTTTACCACACCATTCACAAGTAGGATCACAAAGGCTGCAAGGAAAACGACAAACAAAAGAAAAACCCGGAATAAAAAAGCCGGTAACCTTCAAAAGGTATTACGGAATTTAAATAAAACCTTTGTGTCTTCGTTGTCTATTCACTTGCGTTTCCTTTATGGTTAAAATGTGTCTCTGGCGTGGTTAAAAAATAAAATAATGAACCACTTGCTATTTTAAGGACGATAAAATTAAACCCATTTATTTATCCCACCATACCGGTGTGTTCAGATCGTTCTTACCCTGTGCTGCAATGGCAGCATTAAAATTGGCCAGGTTTGTTATGGCCTCGCTATCAGGGTAAGGCATACGACGGATGAAAGAACCGGTGATCTCGGAGCCCGGGTATGGATTTTTCTGTAAGACAGGATACCCGCTTCTCCGGAAGTTAGCCCATGTTTCGCTTCCGTTCATAAAAGAAGCCACCCAGTATTGTGTGTTGATCTGCTCTAAAGCGGTGGCCGGGTTGAGCGGATTTGCATTGAGATATGCCTGGATAGCAGCTTCGGAAATAGCGGCCCTTGCGTCATATTCGGCCATTTGCTCCATGTGTGCCCTGATGCCTGCCCGGTAATGATTTGCGGCCACTCCCGGAGCCCATCCTCTTATTACCGCTTCTGCCAAAAGCAGTTGTGTTTCGGCATGTGTTACATGATATTCCGGTGCATCAATTTTCAGGATGGTTGATAAATTAACCTGTGAGTAATCATACAGGCTGGCAACTCCGTAAGTTGCGAACGTGTTTTTTATGGAAACATCATCAAAACCTATTGGCATACCAATCTGTTTTGAAGGGTCTGACGTCATTCTTGAGGCCGTCTGTTCTGCGCCTGACCGCGCCCCCACGTGTCTTACGGCAATGGATACCAGACGGGGATCGTTGTTATTTTTAAGATAATCAACAAACGGCTTTGCTAAATAAAAATTCGCTTTTTCCCGGGCTGTTAAGTGAACGGCGATCCAGTTGTTATACAAAGACGTATGTCTGAGAACGGAATTGTCTTTATTCGATTGCATCAATCCGCCGCTCACCGCTTTGGCGACATATGTTTTGGCAATATCCGGTGCAACCTTTGTAAGGCGCATGGCCGCCCTGAGCAATAATGAATAACCCAGGCGCTTCCAACTGGTAATATTTCCACCATACAGTATATCGGCTGAAGTGGTGGGCTTTGCCGGATCGAGGGCCGCAGAAGCTTCATCCAGCTCTTTTAAAATGTCCTTGTAAATAAGTTCCTGTCTGTCGTATTTGGGCTGGATATTGGTTGAAATAAAACCCTGGCCTGCTTCAAAATAAGGCACATCGCCATAGGTATCAGTGATGATCATGAATGTATGTGCTTTCCATATCCTGGCCTGATTATACAGGTTTGTACGACCGGCGTTACCTTTCGTTTTTTCAACAACATCGAGATTTTGTTTTAGCACATTCTGGTAAAAATGCACCCACACCAGGTTTGAATTGGAAGGGTTGAATATATTATAATTCCCTCCCGACAAAGAACTCCCGAATGGTGTTACAATCTGTTGCACGATGGGGAAGTTATAAGTAAGCATTCCGAGTGTCTGGAAATTATCCCGGTAAGTAGTCTGGATGATCGCATTGTTCATAACGAATTGCGGATCGAGAGCAGTAGGATCAACTCTATTGACATTCAATTCACTCAATCCCTTGTCGCAACCTGCAAGCATGCTTATTGCCGCGGCAAAAACGAAAATGTATTTTTTAAAACGATACATAAAATAATTTTTAAATGATAATAATTGGCAATGTTCTAAAATTTTACGTTAAGGTTGAATCCGATACTTCTTGTCGGAGGCACAGCCGTCCAGAAATCCAGACCGGTTTCATTGTCTGAAATGTTGGCGATATTTTCAGGGTCCATGTTTTCCGTCCATTTTTTCAGTATGGCTACATTGTTTGCGATTGCACTTAATCTCAACCCTTTTACAAACCTCACATTTTTAAAATATCTTGTAAAGTCATAGCCGAGAGTGATCTGCCGCAGCTTCCAAAAGCCCGAATTAAAAACAAAATCCTCGTTAACACCAAGCACATTGGGTGTTTCATAAAACGGCTGGATATCAGACCTCGTTGTATTCTTGCCTCCATCCTGGTTAACGCCATCGCCGATAACATATCCTTCAGCACGGCCCACCAGCGTTCTTTTGTGTAAGCCATGGCGCAGCGCGTTCATATTCGAGCCGGCGATCATTTTCGCCCCGAGCTTGAAATCTATCAAAGCAGAAAGCATGATCCCGGCGTAATTAAATGAATTCGTAATGCCCCCGAAATATTTGGGCAGCACATTCCCAACATACTCCTGGATATCGTTACGCAGCGGCCTGCCGCTGGCTTTGTCAAACACCTGCCGCCCCTGTGCGTCTCTTCTGTAGGTGAAAGTATATAATGCGCCAATGGGTTTCCCGACAACCTGTTTGATCACACGTCCGCCGCCACCCCCGACGGTAATCACCGTATCTGCGGGTGTCAATCCCAGTTGTAATACTTTAGAAGTATTATAAGAACCATTAAAATTAATATCCCATCTGAATACACTTGTCTGAACGGGTGTCAGTGATAACTGCATTTCCAGTCCCTGGTTCATGCTCTTTCCAACATTGATCAGCTTATTGGTATAAGAGGAAGCATCGGAAACCTGCACCCCGAGTATCTGATCGCGCGTAATTTTATAATAATAAGACAGATCGAAACCCACCCTGTTCTGAAATAATTTCAGTTCGATGCCCACCTCTGTTTCTGAAACCCGTAAAGGCCGGAGATCCGGATTTGGAATTTGCGATGCGTTGATGCCACCAATGGGTATCGGCTGGCCGGAAGGATTCGGGAAGAGGTTATTGTTTACGGAGTAATATAAAACGTCTGAGTAAGGCGCCACGTTATCGTCGCCAACCTGGGCATATGCAAGCCTCAACTTACCGTAAGAGAGCCAGCCTGGCATTGTGGTATTGAAAGCATCGGTAAAGATAAAGCTTCCCGTTACGGAGGGATAAAAGATGCTGCGGTTGGCAGGCGCTAAAGTAGAGAACCAGTCATTTCGCCCAGTAACGTTTACATATAAGAAGTTTCTGTATGAAAGTTCAGCCGCTCCATACAACGAATTTACCTGTCTTTCTGTTTTACTGTACAAAGGGTCTTTTATTCTTCCATTCATGATAGTGTAAAGGCCGGGCTGAACAAAATCCGTAACCGAAACGCTGTTATACTCCGATCTTACAAACCTCTGGTTACCCCCAAGCGTTATATCCACACCAAAATCGCTGACTTTGCGGTTTGCGCCTATAAGAAAATCATAATTTCTTTCCCTGAACCGGCGAATATCCTGGGTATAAGATCCATTGATGAAACCGGTAGGGGCGGGGGGAATAGGAGCATACCCGTTTGGAATGTTATATTCCTGGTACCGTGTAAAGATATCCTGGGCTAAACGGCCCTGTATGTAAAGCCAGCTCGTGGCCTGGTACTTCAGCGCGATATTACCAATCGTCCTGTCCCGTAATATATTTTCAAAACGGTAGTTCACTGAATAATATGGATTATTTCGAACCAGGAACCTCGACATCACAAATTCATTTCCATTCGGAAGGGTCTGGTTTTCTTTGAGCGCATCAAAAGGCATTGAGTTGGCAAGTGTGTACAGAACGGTGGGTACCGCCATATCCTGTGTGTTTACCTGCGGAGGGTTTTTATTGTTCTCGTTCGAGTAATTTACATTGCCCGTAAGGGTAAGGAACGAGGTAACATTTTGCGTAAATCCGAGGTTGACGGTTCTTCTGTTAAATTTTGAATTGGGCATGATCCCCTTATTGTCTGTATTCGCTACAGAGAGGCTTAAGCCACCTTTGTCTCCCGAAGTGGAGAGTGTAAGTGTATTGGTAAAATTCGTACCAATTTTATAAAACTTTTTATACCTGTCGAAAACAGGCTCATAGGGATATGTTTTGCCGTCAAATAAAACCTGCGTCATTCCGGGTTGAAATTTTTCACCAAAGCTCCATACCCCGGACTGAGGGAAAGGGGTAGTTGGCCGCACGCCTCTTTCTCCCTGCCCGTATTCATACTGAAAATCTGTAAAATCCAACGGAGTATCCGTGGTGTAGTTGGTGTTATATTCTACGCCAATGCCCTTTTGGGTACCTTTGCTTTTTGTAGTGATCATCAGAACTCCGTCCTTTGCCCTCGAACCGTATAAGGCTGAAGCGGTGGCGCCTTTCAGTACGGTCATTGATTCTATATCGTCCGGGTTAAGGCTTGAAAAAGCGTCTCCACCGTCGGTGCTGTTAACCTGTCCTGCACGCGGCCCTGTACCCCCTCCCAATCCAAAATTGGTGTTATCCATCGGAACTCCGTTGATGACGATAAGCGGGTCGTTCCGGCTACTAAAGGAAGACTGCCCGCGGATCCGTATTTTGGCTGATCCTGCGGGGCCCGTGCCCATGGTAGTGATATTGACCCCTGCCATTTTTCCCTGGAGGCCGCTGATTACATTTGGCGTCCGGTTGGTCGCGATCTGGTCGTTGTTTACGGTTGCGGTCGCATATCCCAGCGTCCTTACTTCTTTTTTTATACCCAGCGCCGTGACTACAACGGTCTGCATACTATCAGCATTCCGCACCAATGTAACGTCAATGTTTCTGCGTCCGTTTACATTCACTGTTTGTGCATTGAAACCTACATACGAAAATACCAGCGTAGCATTCGCTGCAGCATTGATGGAGTATTTGCCTGCCGCATCCGTGTTAACGCCCTGATTTGAGCCCGTCACTTTTATGCTTACACCAGGAAGCGCTTCATTGTCTTCTGCTTTCACTATCCCGGTTACCGTAAGCGTTTGTGCAAAAACATCGACGTTAGAGAATAGCAGTACCGAAAAAAGTAGTTGTAAAATTTTTTTCATTGCAATCGTTTGAGAAGTTAATAATGGTTTATTCTACTTTGACTCTTTATGATTTTACCAGTTATGGATGGCGCCGTCAGGGCTTTTTAATACAGGATGGGGGAATTTTGTTTTGGCTGTTACTTCCATTACAAATGTTGCTTTTTTGGGGTCGAATTTAACGCCAAGCCCGGGCGCTGGGTTCAGGTATAATTTACCCTTTTCGAAAAGCAGGTAATCTTCGTTGAAATACGCGGGCCTTTCAATTTCACCGCCACCCAGCTCCATAAGGCAACGGGTCGGACTGCTCGAGCCCAATACGTGCACAAGAGCAGCTGTTGATAAAGGACCAGTGAAATGCGGGATCATTCCCACGTAATGCGTTTCGCACATGGAGGCAATTTTTTTAAATTCAGAAATCCCGCCTGCATTCGGCAACGTAACCCGGGCGTAATCAATAAGCCTGGATTCTATCAGTTCATTTGTATCCCAGCGGTCTCCAAACTGTTCTCCCACGGCTATCGGCACAGTTGTTAACTGGCGGATGGTTTTATATACACCCGGATTTTCTGATCTTACAATGTCCTCAATGAAGTAAGGTTCCAGGCTTTCGAGGGCCTTGCAGATTTTCAGTCCCTCAGTGGTATCGAACCGGGTATGCAGGTCTATGGCCCAATTTCCTCCTCCACCCACTGCGGCATCTATTCTTTTGCTGAACTCGATGGTTTTTTTTGCATTGTCATAGAAATCGAAGGGATCGTCTCCGTTGCCACCTGTGGGACCTATTCTGTAGGCGCGCAATCCGGCGGCTATGCAATCTTTGGCTCTTCCTTCTTCCGTGGTAGCTTTTGAAGCCCGGAACCCGGTAGCATAACACTCAATAAATTCACGCGTGTTGCCTCCCAATAAATCATACACCGGAACGCCGAGGGCTTTGCCCTTGATGTCCCAGAGCGCCATTTCCAACGCGCCAACGGCATGAAGCTTTTCCCGGCCGGGAGGGTAAAACATCCCGCGGTAAAGGTTCTGCCAGATATGCTCTATCCGGAACGGATCTTCGCCGATCATCATTTGAGCGCACTGTTCGATCATATCCTTTGAGCCACCTTCCCCTATGCCAATTACTCCACCATCGGTTTCAATTTCTACGATCCCGCGGGCCTGGTTAAATAATGGCTTGGTATAACCGGGTGCACTGTAATACCTGATTTTCGTTATTTTTAGCCGTGGCAGGGATGATCCTGCATAAACGTCAGGTATTGGGAAGCCTGCCGCCACTGCAACTGAACCAAACAAGGCAGACTTTAAAAAACTCCTTCTTTGCATACAAGTTAGTTTGAAATATGGTATGGGGTTTTCATGGATAACAATTAAGCAGGTGAGTAATAAACTATCTTTCTAACAGCATTTGGCTCATCGATAAACCGGAGTGATTAATCATGATGAATTAGACTGGATTCTGGAATTTCTTATATAAAGCAGACGGTCAGGTCCATTACCTTCAAATGCGGGAAAGAGTGTTGGTTACTGGATATAAATATAAGGTTCTTTTTTACTTATTAAAAAAATATTACTATTTCCCTCAACAGATGTATGGCAGTTATCCGGGATGCACCGAAGGAACTTATTTATTTTTAAAATCACCAATCGATGGAAAAAAGAATTTTAAAAGCAGGAATAATAGGGTCGGGATTTGCTGCAAAGTTTCATTATGATGCGCTCCGGCGTGTTTTTAGTACAGGGGTTGACATTGTGGGCGCCTTTTCTCCCACTCCGCAAAAGCTGTTGGGTTTTACAGAGTCAAGAAATCTGAAAGCCTTTGACAGCCTTGAAGATATGATGGATAGTGCTGAAGTGATTCACGTGTGCACACCTCCGGTTACCCATGAACCCATTGTTGTGGCTGCCTTACAGCAGGATAAAAATGTTATTGTTGAAAAGCCATTCACCGGTTACTTTGGCGATGGCACTGATGAATTTAACGGCGATGCATTTTCCCGGGAGAAGGGGCTGGCGCATGCAATGGAGAGCGTAAAGAGGATGCTTGATGCTGAGCGGCAAAGTAAAGGGCGTATTATGTATGCGGAGAACTGGGTGTACGCGCCGGCTATTCAAAAAGAGAAAGAGTTGTTACAAAAAACCGGTGCACAGATTGTCTGGATGCATGGCGAAGAGTCGCATTCCGGATCTCATTCGCTAACGTATGGGCAGTGGAAGTTTTCAGGTGGTGGTTCAATGATCGGGAAGGGTTGTCATCCTTTGTCTGCAGCCATTTATTTAAAGCATACGGAAGGACGTGCCAGGGATGGAAAGCTGATAAGGCCCCGTAGTGTTTCTGCCCGCACCCATGCAATTACAAGGATGCCCAATTTTAAAGACGAAGGATATTTGAGAACTACCTATAAGGACATTGAAGATTTCGCCATGTTGCACGTAGTTTTCGAAGACGGTACAATTGCTGACCTCTTTGCAAGCGAACTGGTGATGGGAGGCGTACATAACTGGATAGAGGTTAACACAACAAATCACCGAACGATCTGTAATATCCACCCCAACAACGCCATGCAATCCTATACGCCCGCCGGGGTGCATTTTAAAGATGTATATGTAGTTGAAAAGACCGAAACCAAGCAGGGATGGTCGTCAATGTCACCGGATGAAGGGTGGTTTGCAGGATACCAGCATGAAATGGATGCTTTTTATTTGTGCGCTGCTAATGGGGATTACATTGAAAGCAACAGCAGCCTGGCTGCTGATGTAATCGCAACAATTTATGCGGGGTATGTTTCATCAGAAAGAAAAGGAGCGGAGGTGGAAGTTATGGTGTTGTAACACGATGGCGTTGGGGGTTTTGCCAGGCACTGGCCTGCTGTAAAACATATGATGGTGTGTGATGATCTCTCAAATAAGAATTAAATCCGCTAAGGGTTTATTGCCGGACTCTCGTTGTACAATCTTGATCTGTATAATATTTCGAAGGTTTTAGTTGACCGACGTTCTGAATTCAAGCGGTGATAAATTGGTTTTACTTTTAAATAATTTATTAAAAGATTGCGGATATCCGAAACCCAGTCGATACGCTATTTCACTTACAGACAAAGACGTGGTGGATAAGATTTCTTTTGCCATTTCAATCACTTTGTTGTGAATGTGCTGCTGCGTATTTTGTCCGGTAAGTGTGCGCAACATATCACTCAGGTAATTTGGTGAAACATTCAATTGCGCTGACAGGTACTGGACGGTTGGTAGTCCTGACTCCTGCGCTCTCCCGGTACTGAAATATTCCGATAATACGCTCTCCAGGTTGATCAGTAAATTGTTATTGGCATTTTTCCTGGTAATGAATTGCCGGTTGTAAAAACGATTGGAGTAATTAAGCAGTAATTCAATTTGTGAAACAATCACGTCCTGGCTATAAGTATCTATCGTTGAACGGTATTCCTGATCGATACTTTGCATGATTGTAGTAATCATTGTCTCCTCCTCATCGGATAAATGCAGCGCTTCGTTTAAAGCATAAGAAAAGAAACCGTAACCCCTAATGTTTCTTGCTAAGGAATAATGCGCGATAAAATCAGGGTGAAAGATCAAACACCAGCCCGAAGCAGGGCTTTCATCATCACTTGTTATTGAAAGCAACTGCCCAGGTGAAATAAAGGACATTACGCCCTCGTCAAAATCATAATAATTTTGACCGTACTTCAATTTTCCTGTAAAGCCTTTTTTAATGGCAATGCAGTAAAAGTTGAGTACAAAATTTTTAGTCAGGGCGTCGGGATTGCTTTTTATATCACTAAAATTGAAAACACTTACCAAAGGATGATGCGGTTTTGGCAATGACAGCAAACGATGCTGTTCGGAAACCGAGTTAATGATATAAGGGCTGTTGCTTTCTTTTTTCATGATGTAATTTATGAAATTAAAAAAGGAAGAGACGTTGAAAAGCATCTTCCTTTTTTTCAGGAGTTATTGTTTATCGATTGCAGACATATTAGCTGCATCATAACGGTCGCCTGTGATTGTACCCAGTGGGATAATGGCTTCCAGGTGGGCCAACTCTTCCGGAGTTAATGTGATGTTGGTTGCCGCAATATTCTGCTCAACATACTTCCTCCTTTTTGTACCCGGGATGGGTACAAAGCCTTTCGAGATCACCCAGGTTAGCGCCAATTGAATGGGGGTGATTCCTTTTTCCTGTGCAAGAGTTTTTATTTCATTTACCAATTCTATGTTTTTGTAAAACTGTTCACCCTGGAATTTTGGGATGCCTCTTCTGAAATCATCGGCAGGAAAATCATCAGGGCTTTGGATATCTCCTGAGATAAATCCGCGCCCAAGGGGGGAATAAGCAACAAATCCGATACCAAGTTCATCAAGGGTGCTGATAACTCCTTCTTCCTCGACACTTCTTTCAAACAATGAATATTCTGTTTGTACAGCGCTCAACGGATGTATCTTATGAGCTTTTTTAATCGTGTTAGACGACACTTCCGATAATCCGATATAACCGACTTTGCCTTCTTTCACCAATTCCGCCATTGCTGCTACCGTTTCTTCAATGGGTGTATCAGGGTCTAAGCGGTGCAGGTAATAAAGGTCGATATAATCCGTATCCAGGTTTTTCAATGACCGTTCAGCAGCTTTTTTTACATAGTCTTTTTTGCCATTGATTTTCCAGGTCAGATTTTCGTTGTCGTCTATTTCGTAGCCGAATTTGGTAGCTATGATATATTTGTCTCTGTTACCTTTTATAGCTTTTGCCACCAGCCGTTCATTTGCAAGGGGCCCATACAGATCTGCGGTGTCTAAAAAATTCCCACCTAATTCAAGCGACCGGTGAATGGTTGCAATGGCTTCCGCTTCGTCTGCCTGGCCATAAATATCCATACCCGCAATTTTTGTCATTCCCATACAACCAAGCCCAATGGCCGGAACCGAAAGACCCTGACTACCTAAATTGATCTTTTTCATATTATTTTATTTTCTTGTGAAGATTGATAATTGATGCTGCAAAGGTCAGTTAGTAAACGGATAAAAAGGTATCCGGAGTACTGATTGTTGTGTCCAAAACGGGGAATTGCCTCAATTGGATTTGATATGCGTTTACCTTTGCGGCTCCGCAGAGACGCCATGCATGGCGTTTCCTATGTAAAGGTTTTCGTTGCACGGGCAGTTACATTTTTTTTAAAGGCTTCAATATGTAATTTGTTTACTTAGTCCATTTTACTAAATTCTTTTTTTGTCACAGATTGGGTCAGTCTCCTATAAGCGGTCGTCCATATTGG
>JBGSYC010000037.1:0-45793 GCA_041751095.1 Flavihumibacter sp. | reverse complement strand
ATAGGGTCTTCCGACTTACGATTTAATTCGGAAATTTTCCTGAGGGGTTCATCCCATGGGTGATTTGCCAGTAAAAATTTTGAGGAATGAACAGGGAACAGCCTCCTGGCTTTTAGATTTCTTGCTGCCTGCAAAACTTCTTCAGGCAGGGTGTGAATGTAACGCCACTTCACATCATATTGCCCATTTTCGATTATGGCTAAATCAATGGGTCCATAGGTATTCCCTATGTCAGCAAAGTGGGAATCAAAACCGCTATCGCCACCGATAAATATTTTCATTGTTGGCGTTTGCAACACATACGACATCCAGAGTGTATTATTCCTGGTAAAGCCCCTTCCCGAGAAATGCCGGGCAGGTGTTGTATAAACAATAAATCCCTTGCCGAGGTCTATTGTTTCGTTCCAGTCCTTTTCGACGATGGCATTGGTGGAATAGCCCCAATGTGCAAAATGGGCGCCAACACCAAGGCCGCAGATGACTTTTTTTATTTTCGGCCTAAGCTTGGTGAGGGTTTCATAATCCACGTGGTCATAGTGGTCGTGGGAAATAAACAGGTAATCAATATCTGGCAGGTCTTCAACGGTATATCTGTCAGTACCTTTAAAGGACTTTATTGATCGGGGTATTGGTGATGCATTACCACTGAACACGGGGTCAACTAAAATCCGTTTCCCATCAATTTGAATAAAATACGAAGAGTGTCCAAACCAAACCAATATGTCTTTGTATATGGGTAAATTCAATAAGTCTGTTTTCAGGGAAGGAATGATGTCTTTCGGACTTCGTCTTTCAGATTTCTTAAAAAAGAACTCCCATATCACTTCCGTATATGTATATCCTTCGGTAATTTGGGGCGTATGGCTAATGTTTTCAAACCTGCCATTTTTGTAATTAGGTGATTTTTGTATTAACGAAAGCCTTTCTCCGGCAGGCTGTTTACCAAATCGTGGAAGCTTCATATAAAAGAAAGTTACAATAACTAAAAGAATAGCTAAACCAAAAATAGTCAGACCAGCAGTTTTCATAAGTTTGAATATCCTTCGTTTCATTGTCTGATTTTCCGGCTGAAAAGCAAGCTTTTTAATTCTCCGACGTAAAGGTCGGACTTTATGCGTGCCAGGCATTATCCAAATCACTTATTGTTGTGTCCAAAACGGGGAGAGTGATTTCCCTGATGGAATTTCCGGGACACGGCATGATTTTTCCACATGAATCTAATGATGGCGGATAGGTTCTCGCCAACAGGTTCCAGACACGAGTCTGGATCGCACGGATTTACGCGATGATGGTATTCCCCGGTTGTGTTTGCAGTTCGAAAACCGTAAACCTATCTCGTAAGCCGAAACGTGAGAGGTTGCATTTTGTATGACTTTACTTTCTCTCCATCCTTTGATGCAGGATTCCAGGCAGGAGACTTCCGGATAATCCTCAATGCTTCTTCGTCAAGAGAATATTCAACAGATTTTTTGATAAAAGGTTCCTGCACTTTGCCGTTTGCTTCGATGATGAATTGCAATTGAACGGTTCCGGCAATTTGCTTATTAAGTGCACGCTGCGGGTACTCGAAATTCGCGTTTAAAAACTGTAGCCATCCACGCGGGCCTCCCCTGAAAGACGATTCCACTTCTCCGGGAACGAGCGCTGGTTCCTTCCCGGAGGAACTTTTATCTGGTTCAGCGAACACGGTGTCCTTTACTACCATGCCATTCTCATAATCCTTTTGCCTGACACATCTTCCTTGCTGGTTATAGAAGAACCATGATTTGTCCGATACGTTGTTGCTGAATTCACCGGCTGAATCAAGAGTCCCGTTTAAGTGATAGTACAGGCATTTCCCATTGCGGATTTTTCCGGCTTCATCCTGAAAGCTTTCTTCCCGTAGTCTCGGGCCGAATAGATTGTAGAATGTCCACAAGTAATTTTTAGGATCTGTCTGCCTGATGCGCAAAAGGTAAGTGGCTTTTTCCATGGCCACAGGCTTCCAGTTCTGATCAAAGACAAAAAACTGATCTTCCTTTTTCTGCGCGTAAGAAGTATGCACGATTAAAAATGCTACAAACAACAGGTAAACTCTCATGATTTCGATTGAAAACGTAAAAATAGTAATTGACTATGTGATATTGTATGTCCTGATTGTTTACACCTATTTTCATTGTTCTTTAATAATCAGATAAAGCTTTTGCCTGTTTTACTTCTCCCAAAAAGCTGCTGCCATATACTGTTGTTCCTCCCGGGAGATCTGAAGCGCAGTTGCTACACTTTCCCATTGTCCTGTAACCTGCACCACTTCCTCAATAATTGATAGGGCTTCCTTTTTATTTAAACGAAAATATTCAGCTACTTCCCTGGCCAGGTCAAGACTTAAGGCATTGTCGCTTTCGGAAATATTTAACGTTAACCTTTTACCGTATGGCTCAGGGTTAACATCGTATGCAGGAGCCAAAATCCACCCTTTTGTGGTCAACAAAAAGCCATGATTCCGCAAATGATCATCAGTATTCGAAATACAAATGTAAAACACAATGCGCCGCCATAACTGTTGTAAGTCTGCAGTAGGTTGTGCGCCGAATCGTTCAATAAACTCCGCCAGTTCCAAGTAGCTTACACCATCCTTATAGTCAGCACCATCATTGTATCCTAATAAAGTCATGGCAGAAGCAAATTGAATCCGTTCTCCTTTCACAGTCCTGTCAAATCTTTTATTTAAAAAAGTAAGATGCCTGCTATTGAATTTTTGTGTCGCCGCTTCTGACATTTGAACGCCACATCCAAATGCTAATTGATGTGCCACTTTTTCCCAGGCACCCATATTTCGATCATCTTTTCTGCTGGGGAATTTAGCAATCCATAATCCCCCCTGAAGATCTGTAATACTTGCCTTGGGCCTTGCCCCACCCAAAGATGATCCGGGAGCAATCAGGAGGCTTAGCCATTTCATATATTCAGGATCATCTATGGCGTTCTCTTTTTCCAATTGGAGGCTGGCATACTCCAGATCACGCAGGTTCGCCCAGGGAGGAGAAGCCATTTCTTTATTGTCGTTTAAAAAATTGCCTTCCGGTTCCTTTTTTAATCTCATCCCACCCATCCGATGACCGTCGTAAACGCCTAACAAATAATCAAGCTCGTTCAATTCTTTTTCTTTCCGGCCTTCTACTCTTGCCATAGCTGCTTCTCTTCTTCTCATGAGAAGCTTTCCCCACCTATCCGGCGAAGAATCCAGAAAGATTCCGAAGTTGGACTTATCGGCTGAAGGGTACTGCGGGCCGGTGAACAACTGCAGATTCGGATCCAGATAAAAGCCGTCTTTACGCCTTAACCAGCTTTCCTCATAACTAAAAGAAAACAGTATCTCATTTCTTCCGCGGATAGCTTTTAAGATACCCATCATTTCAGGTGCTTCCATTCCTACCCAGTCAGCATAAACATATGTGTTGTGTCCGGATAAACTAATGTCCATGCCGGTTATTTTCTTTTCTAATCAAAGCTGCATCCTGTAGTTTACGGCCATATTCATCGCTGGCAGCAACCTGCTGAAGGTCTTTTTCCAGGCCTAATACAAACAGCACCTGCAGATAGGTGCCCATTGCCACGCCCGGATCACCTTTTTCAACCAGCCAAAGTGTTGAACGGCTGATATTGGCTCTTTCGGCTACCTGCCCCGTAGTTAAACGCCGGCGCCGGCGGGCAAGCTTTATATTACCTCCTAACGCCTGCATAACCCTTGATGCAGTGGGTAACAAAACTGTTTTCTTTTGACGCAATTGTACGATATTATAAACAAATCTAATCAATACGTCTGAAATATCAAACAAATTTATTGGCTACTTATAAAGATAAATAAATATCCTACTAATGCTTGTTAAGGAAAAGCATCATATCGCATTTACATCACCTCCTTTTCACTTCCGGTCAACTTGTTCGAAACCGGACGTTTTTTAAAACAGCATTTCAAATAACCGCTTCATTCTCATTTACTTGATATTGGCACCTTGCCTGGAACGTTATATAAAAATATTCTCTGCATGGATACACTGATTTCACAAGAGGTGGTTTCAGCAAAACGAAATAAAGCCATCCTCATCTCACGATCATTATTCTTGCTTTAGCTGCAGCTGTCTGGTTTTTCGTTCAGTATCAAATCTTCAATTGATAGGACAGAAATCACAACATCTGTTGTTGAAATTGGAAACATTGAAAATACCCTAAATGCTTCGGGTTAAATTATACCTGACTTTGAACAGGTAATTACAAGTCCTATCAATGCTTCACCGAAAAAGCATATGAATTGCCCTTAATCGGCAGGCTATCCAGCTTCAATTTGATATACTGATTTTAGATCGGGGAAGATCAAGTTCGACAATGAAAACAGCGGAAGCCAACAAACAATTTACAGAGTATGCAGTTTAACAGGACAAGCAAAGCTTTACCTAGGAAATTATACACAGGTTACTAAAGTTTGTCTGGTTATTTAACCCGGTTAAATACAAACAAGTCCTTGAAAACCCACTTGCCATCCTGCTCATTACCCCGGGCAATGGAAAATTGATCAGCGGAGCGTTTTTCGTACAGGATACGTAAACTTCCTCCTTCCTTCTGGAAGATAGCCCGGCCTTTGCCTGCTTCTAAAAAATTGTAACGGTCTTGTTTATCTTTTTCTTCCAGTCCCACCAGCCCTGGCTTAAAGTGCTTTACGAGCGAAACCAATCCTTCCTCGGATTGTTCGTACGCCAGTATTTCGTATAGGTCGGCTTTGCCGCCTTTCATCATCCGCATGAAGCCAAGTATGTTGTCATGCTCCGGCGCCAGCCAAACACCCTCTATTGACCGGCCTTCGGCAGTCGTAGCTTTCCAGTGGCCCTCAATAAAAGAAATATCAGCAAACGAGCCGCCTTTTGCTCCGGTTTGGGCATAGGTTTCCGGCAGCAGGGCAGTAACCAATAAAAGCAAAAGAAAGTTGCAGGCGTGTTTCATAACAGTGTATTAACAACAATTATTTTATTGATTTTAAATATACAGAATCATTCTTGTTACCGGAAGAAGTCAACGCTTACGAATGCTGGTTTACATAAAAGCAGCCGGCGGAATTTCCAGCTGAAGGATTCTGGTAAACGTAACAGTAAAAAGCACCTTTCATATAGCTGTTTCTGCATGCACTTATCAGGGACGTATTTTCCGTGTTGAGATTTCTGACCGGATTTTCTGAGGCAGGCTCCTGAATACAAGATCGTACGAATGATCTATCATTTCATACAATTGTTTCTGCGTCAAACGGCCTTCCATATCCACTGTATTCCAGTGTTTTTTGTTCATGTGATATCCTGGTGTCACCTCATCATGCAACTCACGTAGTTCTATTGCACGGTCAGGATCACATTTTGCGTTGAAGCGATTACCGTCCTCAAGCCCTGCCAGTAAAAAGATCTTATTGCCTGTTTTAAAAACGATGGTGAGCTCACCAAACGGAAAGCTTTCTTCTACACCTGGTTTTCGGAGACAGTATTCGCGCAGTTCTTCGATATTCACAGAATAAGCTTTTTGCTTTGACTCAACACATCTATTTACCTTTCAGGTTTACGTCTATAAAACTACAATTAAAATATGGCACAGAATAAATACGACATTATAATAATTGGCTGCGGCTCGGGCGGGCTAAGTATCGGATTATTTATGAACAAGGCAGGCTTTAAGGTTTTAATGGTATCTAAAAGCGACGATGACATTGGGGGAGATTGCTTAAATGACGGTTGTGTTCCCAGCAAGGCATTTATTCACGTTGCAAGAATAGTACAGCGTGCAAGGGAAGCAGAATGTTTTGGAATGCAGGTGACAGGTAAACCTGATATAAAAAAAGCCATGGCTTATGTTTATAGCAGACAGGACATAATCCGGGCACATGAAAATTCTTCATGGCTAAGCGGGCAAGGCATAAAGGTAGCATTGGGTAAAGCTCAATTTACCGGGCAGGATGAAATAGAAGTAGAGGGAAATAAATACCGGGCGAAAAAGATTGTTATTGCAACAGGTTCATCACCGCGAAAGCTACAGGTTCCCGGCGTAGAAAAGGTAAAATATTATGATAATGAAAGCGTCTTTCATTTAAAAGATTTACCTCAAAAATTATTGATCGTAGGTGGCGGACCTATAGGAATTGAGATAGGACAGGCGCTCAGCCGTTTAGGCAGCAGGGTTACAGTAGTGCATAGGGGTGAAATGATACTTGAACATGATGACAAAGCCGTTACAGAAGTGTTGCATCGGCAATTGCAGAAAGAAGGCATGGAATTGATATTGGGTGCGGATATTGACAGCTTTCCTTCTTCCAACGAAGCACTGATTACATTAAAGGATGGAGGCACTAAGACCGTTTATATAGACGCAGTATTTGCCGGTGTGGGAAGGCAGCTAAATACGCAAGGCTTACAATTAGAGAAAGCGGGTATCGAAATAGCAGAAAACAAAATAGTAGTCGACGACTATCTTCGTACAACCAACAAAAGGGTTTATGTATGTGGTGATGTGGCGGGTTCTCTGCAATTTTCGCATGCTGCAGAACAGCAGGCACGGGTGCTGTTAAACAATTTTTTCTCGCCGCTGAAAAAGAAGTTAAATAATGAGCACATGTCATGGGTGACGTTTACAGACCCTGAAGTAGCTACTTTTGGGATGCAGGAAAAGGTTCTGAAAGATAAAGGCATGAAGTATCGGAGACTTGAAACGGCTTTTGACGAAGATGACCGCGCTATAACTGATAGTCACCGCTATGGAAAACTCATTCTATATATCTCGCAGGGTAGCTTTTTGCATAAGGAGAAATTATTAGGAGGAACGATGGTAGCGCCGGGTGCAGGGGAACTTATACAGGAACTGATTTTAGCTAACACAGAAAAGATCCCTATAAGCGCCATTTTTAACAGGATATATCCTTATCCGGTAGCAGCACGAATAAATCAAAAAGCTATTATTCAATATAAACAAGAAGGTTTAACAGAATGGATTAGAAAAATTCTGCGCTTTACTTTTAAAATATTTAGCTAATGGCATGGTGGAATACGTTTACTGAATGGTTTTTTAGTCTTGGCGAAAAGTACAATGTCAACCCTTATATTTTTGGTGGTATTTATATAGGTGCGATTCCTTTCTTTTTTCTTTGTTTAGGCTGGACGATAAAAAATATGAGGAAGAAAAAGCCTTTTGTACTACCCCTTCTGCTTGCGGGTTTATTTTTTATCTCAGCTTATGTATACCTTATTATAGTCGGTGAGAATATACCGATCTGGGTCTATATTTTCATAGGCGCAATGGTTTTGTATGGCATTTATTCTATTGTAATGAAAATAAGGAAAGGGTCGAAAACTCCTGCTTCATAAGTGATAACTATTGACAGCTTCCATAGGAAAGGTTCGTGCTTTTGAAGTTTATATCTTTCACCAATTAAAGAACATAATAGCACGAAGCGTTTCTACGGAAGGGATGTGTTCAGATAAGATCATAAAGAACAGAAATCGTTACCTGGCATGGAAAGGGCTATAACTTTTCCCAGGCAGCGTCCAAAAACCAATGCCTGGAATCATAAAAGTTCTTAACGGGTCTGAAACCCGTCTGTACTGCTAACTCATTGATCTCATCCTCCGAATACTTTTGAGAAAGCTCTGTCCAGACGCACTCGTCTCTGTAAAGCCAGCAACTATCATCACCAATATGCACCTTCTGGTCTTCGATACTGACCAGAAAACTTTTGCAGGCTCCGGAAACTGGATCATAGGTAGGATAATGGTCGAATTTGGCTAAATCAAAATCAGCGCCCAATTCCCGGTTGATGCGCCTGAGCAAATTAAGGTTAAACGCCTTTGTAACACCCGTAGTATCATTATAAGCAGCCAGTATTTGTTTTGGATGTTTCTTCAGATCAAAACCAATCAATACCATGTCTCCTGAAAGCAGATTATCATTTAATACCCGTAAAAACCGGTTTGCTTCTGCCGGGCGGAAGTTTCCGATGTTGGAACCTAGGAACAGAATGATTTTTCTGCGGCCTGACACCTGATAACTTTTGCGGATCATATCAAAATAATCGCCGTTCAGGCCTTGCACCTGCAACCCCGGTATGCGCTGCGGCATTTCTGCTTCTAACAATTGGATAACATTTCGTGATATATCAACAGGATAATAAGTAAAGTGCCTGCCGGCGTCAATAAGATAACGGAGAAGATGAGTAGATTTTGTGGCATCTCCGGCACCTAATTCAATGATATCACATTCACCGGATTCATTCACGAGATTTGCAGCTATCGCTTTTGTTTGCTTAACAAAAATCTCATGCTCGCATCTTGTCAGGTAATACTCGGGTAATTGCATGATCTGTTGAAACAAACGATCTCCTTCTGCATCATAAAAGTATTTTGACTGCAGATATTTAGGCGTGGAAGAAAGACCTTGCATGACATCTTTATAAAATTGCGCCTGAACAACCGGTTCTAATGTACCAATCTGATCCCTGTGAACTGCCATTGTAAAGAAGTTTGAAAAAAGTTACGATATGTTAGTCTGCTGTGTCCCTGTGGTGTAGCCACCGATGCGCCACGAAGCACCATCTGGTTCACCATAAATTTTCCATTGTATTCACCAATAGCACCTTCGGCTTTTGAAAAACCAGGGTAAGGCAAATAAGCACTTTCTGTCCACTCCCATCGCTGGCCCCAATTAAACTGAGGAGCTGCCACCTCCCATTCCCCTTCTGTCGGCAACCGCATTCCTTTCCATGCCGCAAAGGCAGTCGCCTCAAAATAATTGATGTGTGTAACGGGTTGCCAGGGGTCTATAGGCTTTAAACCGCTTAAAGTATAATAATGCCAAACTCCATCTATCAGATGCCAGTATAGGGGTGACCGGGCAGTTTTTACCTTCAGCCACTCCCATCCCTCTGCGTGCCAGTAGCGGAAATTCCCGTAGCCGCCGGCATTCATAAATTTAAGGTATTCTCCATTGGTAAACAGGCGACTGCTTATCTTATAATCCTGCAAATAAATCCTGTGCCGCTTTCTTTCATTATCAAAGCAAAAACCGTCTCCTTCATAGCCTATCTCATATACGCCTGCATCAATTGATATCCATGGATCACTATCCTTCATTTGTACTGTTTCTATTCCTTCCTCGTTATAAGCAGGGAGCAACGGATTGTGGCCTAAAATATACTTAATGTCCGTGAGCAATAATTCCTGGTGTTGTTGCTCGTGATTGAAACCGAGTAAAATGATATCTTTTATTTCATCCGTCACTTCCCCCATCAGGAATGGTATCATCGCTTCATCAACATAGTGCCGGTAGTTATAAATCTCCCCTACTGTAGGACGGCTTAAATTGCCCCTGTCTGTCCTGATTACCCTGGCACCAACCGATTCGTAATAGCTGTTAAATACAAAATTGAAGTCTGGATTGTATTCCTTATAAACTCTGCTATAGGGTTTCAACAGGAAAGTTTCGAAAAACCAGGTGGTATGTCCCAAATGCCACTTAGGCGGACTTACATCCACTACCGGTTGCACTACATAATCTTCCGGTTGCAATGGACTGCAAATCTCTTCTGAATGCCTGCGTATGGACTGGTAGATACTCAACAAATCTGTACTGCCTTTTGATGGCAGGTGTGGAGGTAAATCTTTTCCATCAACCGCAATATTGTCTTCCGGTCTTATTCCGTTTTCGAGAACAGCTCTCATGATAATATTTTATTGGTTATAGCCTTTGTAATTTTAGTTGTCAGGAAACAAATTTGACAATCAAAAGCTATCATCATAAACAAACCCGTTAAAATTTAATGCTTTACTCTTAGTATAACACCTAAAATGTGCTATAGTTGAAGCACAACTATTAACTTTCTGCACGCAACACATTAAACTTAAGGAATTGCACTGGAGCCAATGCATTTTCCCTCATAACCTATGAAGATAATATAAAGTTCGAGCTTTAAAACAGCAACACACTTTATTATGCATTAAGCCTGCCGCCATCAGGATTACTGATCATTTTTATACAGGTCAGGAGGCATAATGTTTTTAAACTTATTAGCTGCCATCATTGATCTTTCTCTAATTGCATAAAAAGATTATTAAGTGACTCAGCATATAACGGGTGTGCAAAAACCATATCTTTTATCTGCTGCCATTTGATGCCGCCTGCCATTGCCATTTGCAAAACCGACATTACTTCACCGCCTTCCTGACCTACAACAGCGACACCCCATATGGTACCACTTTCAGCATCAACCACTGCCTTCATCAAGCCCCTCGTATCCCCCGTTTCTACGGCACGGGCCACATTCGCCATCGGCAGCTTTGCCACTCTTATATTCAATCCTTTTTCTCTTGCCTGCTGTTCTGTTATGCCCACTCTGCCTAATTGAGGATCAGTGAACATGGTATAGGGAACTAATCTATCCTTTATACTTTCATCTTTGCCGCAAACGAGGTTATTGTATAAAATGATGTGATCGTTGTATGCTATATGGGTAAATTCCGGACCACCCTTTACATCACCAATCACATACACACCTTTTGCCGTTGTTTCAAGTTTATCATTAGCTACTATATACCCACGCTCATTTGTTTTTATACCGGCTGCTTCCAAATTCAATAAATCGGTGTTGGGTGTTCGCCCCGCTGACAGCAGGATATGGGTACAGCTCACTTCCTTATCTTCTTTACCCACTTTTACTGTAGCCGTAATTGTCTCTAAATTTTTTTTCACGCGCTTCACCTGTGCATTTATCACTATTTCTATCTCCTCTGCCTCTAACATTTGTCTTATTTCCTGTGCTATGTCTTCGTCTTCTCCTGATAAAAAACGCTGGTTGTGCTCCACGATACTTACTTTGCTCCCAAACCGGCGATACATCTGTCCAAATTCAAGTCCTATATAGCCGCCACCGATGATTAGCAAATGTTCGGGCACCTGCTGTAACTCCATTAAAGTGGTTGATGTTAAATAACCGGCATCATTCAAACCTTCAATGTCAGGGATATTGGCGCGGGTACCTACATCGATAAATATTTTATCAGCACTTACTTCTTCTCCCTCACCGTCATTTAGACACACCTTTAATGTTTTGTCACCGATAAAAGACGCAGCACCAAAGATGAGCTCAAGATTTTCAGTACGTTCCAATCCCTCCTGCAAGCCTTTTCTAAAACTCTCCACTACTTTATTCTTTCTTGCTAAGATTGTTTGAATGTTTATCTCATAGCCTGTTGTCTGCACGCCATAGTTTTCTGCCTGCATCACGGTGTAAGCTGTCTTTGCAGATGAAATCATGGTTTTAGTTGGTGTGCAGCCTGCATTCACGCAGGTTCCTCCTACATACATTTTTTCCACAAGGGCAGTTTTCCAACCGTGACCTGCCAACTTTTTAGCCAATGGTGCGCCTCCCTGTCCGCACCCGATGATAACAGCATCATAATGTTTCATGTGCATTATTTATTGTTCTACTCTTACACCTTTCCAAAACGCCACACGATCTTTTATTTGCTTTGCTGCTTCCTTTGGTTCAGGATAGTACCATGCAGCATCTGCATTTGTTTTACCATTTACTTCTATTGTATAATAAGAAGCCTGGCCCTTCCATGGGCACATGGAGTGAGTATCTGACGTCTTAAAGAACGCTTTCTTTATTGCATCAGCGGGAAAGTAATGGTTACCTTCCACTACTTCTGTATCATTACTTTCTGCGATAATTTCGTTATTCCAAATTGCTTTCATAAATTTTTATTTTGTAGTATTTATATTTTGACCTTTTCCAAATGCTGCTTATGTAACTGTTTTACTTTTAAAAAGTTTGTATCTCAGCGCCTTTTGTACACTTGTTCGTACGGTAAAGTTAAACGTTTGAGGGGTAAAGGAACCTACACAATTCTTTTCACCATTGTCCGACTACAATGAATAAGCTGTTGATCAGGAACTTTTCCTACCCTCGGGAGAGATGCTGCAGGGGAGGCCACCAGTAAAGCATTTAGCCTGATTTTGTTTACTTCCTCCGGACAACAACGATTATTTCATCTTCCCATTACAGCTTGGAGTGAACGCGTTTAAGTAAACTGCTCTCCTTTTTCTGCCAACTACCCAGTCGCGTTTTCTTTTCGCCCCCGATACAGCTACTTTTATTCCGATAGCAGAATCAGGAAGACAGCATCTCCTTCGACAACAGTCGAAACATCAAGTTCGCCAATATTAAATAAATCGTTATGACAGCATACGAAATCATCCTCACCTCTCACATGACAAATTCCATATCAACTTTTTCAATGTCTTTCCACTCTTTGCTATTCCCCTATTTTTTCATCCAACAATCTATTCATCATGAAATTACATTTAACCCGGTACAGCCAAAAAGCCACGAGCCTGCTTGTGTTTTCCCTTTTTTTTCTGCTCGGTTGTAAAGAAGGTGGCGCTACCGGGCTGTCTGGGTAAATCCCGTACCATCCAACAGCTCTATACCAATTTGTTTCTCCGTATAAAATAAACATTCTTCACCAACTAAAAACAACTCTTATGCGACTATCCCTTTTCAGCCTCCGTTTTATTCTGGGCAGTACACTTATTCTGTCTTCCTGCCAGAAAGAACAAATCCACAACATAAAAGATATACTCCAGCCGGACAAAGACAACACCTATAAAGGTCCAGAGGTTCGGTTAGGAAACGGGCATGCCCGGACTTTTGCAACGATCAGTCATACGGGCTTACCCAGGGAAGTGGGTGTAGTGCTCATGGAAGAAGCACTTTCCGGCCTGCCCACCATCAATACGCTGTATCAATTGGAATTTCATCCCAAAGCACGGGAAGCCACTCTTTTCGAGCATGTAGCATTAGGATTGAGCGCCACCGGGCACGGCCTTCCGCCGTCGGGGAATATAGGGGCGCATCTCGATTTTCGTTTCTTCATGATGAGCGCAGCGGAAAGGTTGGCTATTCCGGAACCTGCCACGGCCGGTTATCCTGCGGGCGGTGGGTTTGATATTGCTCCGCCTCCCGGCTACTTACCCGCCAACTATGCCTTGAATGCCGCCGTAGCCCAGATCGGGAGGCACTGGGGCGAAAATATTTTTGGAGCCGGCCATCACGTTGATCATACGATGATTTTAGGTACCTGGAACGGCAAGCTGACATTTATCAATCCTATCGTCACGCTGCCGACGCTGGCAAGCGGCCAGCGCTATTCGGTAGCGTATCCACAGCCGCGATACTTTGCCGAACACGGTTATTATCCGACAAAGTATAATATCTATAAAGATGACAAGGGAAGGCACTACGTATCGCTATCGCATTTTGTGTGGCGTTAATCCGGGTAGCCGCAGATGAATAGAACGTTCCAAAATAGCAGAAGGCGGGCGAGTACGCTGAGGTTCCAAAGTAACGGGGAGTTTCTTCATTCTGCAACCGTCCGCTTTTTCACATTAAAAGCATCAGTTATGAAAAAGATTACATTGTTTAAGGTTATCCTTTCTTTAACGGTTTTTGTGGTTATTTCCTGTAACAAAGTGCACGACCTCTTTGATAAAAATCCGGGAGCCGGGATTTCGAAGCCCACCAACAAGTATCCCTCTGATGTAGTGATAAAATGGATAGACATGAAAACCCGGATCATGCTTCAGGGGGATCCAAGTCAAAGACCGGGCTTTGACCGTACGCTCACGGTTCGGTTTTACGCTTATCTCGGTATTGCCCTCTACGAAGCGGTGGTGCCGGGCATGCCCGATTATAAATCGCTTTCCGGTCAACTGACCGATATGCCGGAAATGCCGAGGCCGGAAAAGGAAAAGCAGTATTACTGGCCCGCTTCGGCTAATACGGCGATGAGTGTCGTGCATAAAGGTTTGTTATACAGTGCCACGGCTGCAACCACATCTGCGATAGACTCACTGGAAGCAGCGCTGAGTTCCCAATACGGAAATGAAGCGGATGCTGCTACGGTTCAACGCTCCATAGCGTTTGGAAGGGAAGTAGCGAAACGGATCGTTGAGTGGTCGGAAACGGACGGCTCATATACCGTATGGCCGCCGTACGCGCCGCCGGTAGGCCAGGGCCTTTGGGAGCCGACGCCGCCAAACAATTTTGCGGCGCGGGGGGTTCACTTTGGTGATCAGCGAACGTTTGTGCCAAAGGTCGTCCATGCAGCTTTTCCACCAGCGCCGCCTGCTTATTCTACCGATCCATCCTCCGGATTTTACAAAATGCAAAAAGAAGTGTACGATGCCGTTCAAAACCGAACCCCCGCAGATAGTTTGCAAGCTACTTATTGGAGCGGTATTGGAAGCGGTACACCAGGCCTGCATTGGTTTACCATTCTAAAAAAGGTGTTGATCGAACAATCGGCTAAGTTGGACAAAGCTGCACTGGCTTATTGCAAAGTGGGGATCGCCCAATATGATGCGACCATCGTTGCGCATAAGGCAAAATACATTTTCAACCTGCTGCGGCCGGTCACTTATATCCGCAAAGTACTGGGGCATACCACCTGGCTACCTTTCAGCACCCCCGGAGCGCCAAATCCTGATTGGCCGGACGGGTCCATCACCGACTATTCAGCCAGCGCAGCTGCTCTAAGTTCAGTGTTCGGTGAAAGTTATCGTTTGAATACTGACGGCACCAATCCGGCAAGATCCCAGGGCTACACGTTTAATTCTTTTGAAGAGGCAGCCGTACACGCCGGCATGAGCCGGTTTTTAACAGGTGTCACCACAAAACCCGCTGTAGACGCGGGCTTACAAATAGGATACAAAACAGTAGCGTATATGGATAAAAAGATAGCGTTTAGGAAGTAAATAAATTGCTTCAAATAAGGCGGGACTTCAGCCCGCCTTATTTGAACTTTCAAACAGTAGCTATGAAACCACTACTTTTTTTGCTGCTTTCTTTTTCCCGGCGTTGTGGGATTTCTTTCCTGCAAAAAAAGTATGTGATGACTGCAGAGAAGGCAATAACCGTCTCTTGCTGCTGCGGGGCCGGATCAGACCTATACCTTCAATGGTTCCGCACCCAGGCATTATTCTTCTTTTACCAGGCTCGCCGAAGAGGGCGCTATTTCCCGTGTTTATGGAGGGATACACTACAGAATAACGGTAGATATGAGCTTACCACTCGCCAAAAAAATAGGTGATCAGCTGGCAGACATCAATTTAACAGGAGCCAGACACAAAAACGGTTCTAAATAATTGAAGTGTTCATGTTCATGGATCGTTGGCCGGTGATTGATCTCTGCCAAGCATCATATAACGAGACCAGCTGATCAAACCCCTGTAACCCGGCAATGGGCACCGGCCAACGATCTATTTGAAAAATGTTTTGCTTATGTGCTTCCTTAACGCCGGCTTTGGATTGCCTTGACCGGCAGCTTACCCAACCGAAATGAGATGCACCTTTGTAAATTTTTGTTTGAAGCTATGAGACAGCGTAAATAAGTTGTAATTTAATACGATAACGATTAATATGTATCGCTCCTTTTATAGCGTGCAAGCAGCGGGCTTTTTTCTGTTTTTTGTGTTACAGTTTCCGATATCCCCAGACTGCTTTGCGCAGAACGAAGCTGCAGCCACATTGAATCAAACGTTACACTCATTACGTGACTCCGCAAGAATCGATTGCCTCAACCAACTGAGCTACCACTATATCACGACTGAAAAAAAAGATTCAGCAATCTATTATGCTCTACTGGGTTATCAGGAAGCAAAAAATACGAACTACATTCATGGACTTGCCATCTCCCTTTCCCGCCAATCCCAAATCGCGAAGCACTTTGACGATGATTTTATAAAGTCGGAACAGCTTGGAAGAGCATCGCTTCAATGGTTTGAAAAGACACCAAATAAGTCCGGTATTGATACATTGTATGGGCATCTTATTTATACCGTTTTTGCACAAAGCAGGTTTGACGAGGCGCTCGATTATGCCCGGAAAAATTTATCAATAGCAAAGCAGAACGATAACCAGGCAGTCCTGATTAAGGCTCTGGGATGGATGTTTGCAATTTACCGGCAAAGCGGCGATTATGAAAAAAGTTTCGTGTATGCACAGCAGGTTTATGATTTGGCTCTAAAAGCAAACAATAAAATCTGGTTAGCGCACGCCTTATATGGCATGGCTCAGCTGTACATGTTAATTGAAGACTACCCGCATGCGTTGCGCTATTTCCGCCAGGTGTTTCAGATGGCTGATGACGACATAAGAACAGAATGGATCGTTACGGACATTGACATTTGGTTTAAGATGGAATTCGCGGAAGTCTTCAGCCTCCTTAAACAATTTGATTCCGCCTGGCATTATTACCTGTTGTTTAAACCGGCAAAAGACAAAGGCGTGTACATGCGTGTTTATTGGGTAAGTACCGGAGAGTGCTATTTTTTACAGAAAGACTATGCCCGTGCACTGCAAAATTTCAAACTTGGTCTGGCAGAACACCAAAGGCTGAACGACCAGAACGAGGTGATGCGGACACTGCTCGACCTTGGGAAAACCCATTTGGCTTTAAACAACAAATCCAAAGCGGTGCTGTATGGGAAGCAAGGGTTAAGTCTGGCGCTGCAGACAGGAGCAAAGCAGTATACCCGGGATGGCTATCATATCCTCGCTACTGTTTACGACCGCCTGCACCAACCCGACAGCGCAAACTTTTACTTCAGGCAATATGTACGCATGAAAGAAGGGGTTTTAAACGATCAGGCGAAAGGGAAATTGGCCGCATATAAATATGAACAGCAGCTTGCCTTGATAAATAAAGAAAAAGAAATACAGCAGGTTCGCCTGCAAAAAGAATCCTTTGTAAGAAAAGTGCTTATTTGGGGCATCGTGTGCTTGTCTTTAATGGGATTTATTATTTTGAGGAACGTAGCGCTTAAACGAAGGAATGAGAAGCAGCAGCTGAAGCACGAAATAGCATTACAAAAGGCAGAAGGCGAACGGATAATGGCAGCGTTTCAGCAGCGCACCTCCGAGCTGCAAATGCAGGCGTTGCGTGCCCAGATGAACCCACATTTTATTTTCAATTCTCTCAATTCAATTAACCATTTTATTCTGCGGAACAACAAAGCGCAGGCTTCAGCCTACCTTATTAAATTTTCGCGGCTGATCAGGCTGATCCTGCAAAATTCACGACTCCCGTTAATACCGCTCGAAAGTGAACTGGAGGCATTAAATCTATACCTGGATTTAGAAGCCCTGCGATTTGATCATTTTTTTGATTACACAATAACGGTAGAAGAAGACCTGGATACCTCAACGATACAGGTGCCCCCGCTCATTATACAACCCTATGCAGAAAACGCCATCTGGCATGGCTTAATGAATAAAAAAGAAAAAGGACGACTGGAGATACAGATTTCTCAGCAGGAGGATGTGCTGTGTTGCAGGATTATTGATGACGGGATTGGCAGAAAGAAAGCGGCGGAGATGAAAAGCGGCCCGGCTTCTACATACAAGTCAATGGGTATCGGGATTACTGCAGATCGCATTGCCATGGTGCATCAGAAAATGCAATCGGATGACTGTATAACGATAACCGACCTGCAGTCTGCAGAAGGAGATGCAGGCGGCACAGAAGTAATACTAAAATTACCCCTGCATTATGATCAAAGCCATTTTGATAGATGATGAAGCACATTGCCTGGATACGCTTGGTATTTTATTAAGCGAGTACTGTCCTGGTGTACAAATCACAGACCTTTGCCGTTCCGCTGTTGAAGGCTTGCAGGCTATAGAAAAAAATGAGCCTGATCTCGTGTTTCTGGATATCGAAATGCCTGGCATGAACGGCTTTCAAATGCTGGAACAATTTTCAAAAATATCGTTTGCCATCATCTTTACCACCAGTTATGATCAGTATGCTATTAAAGCTATACGCTTCAGTGCCCTGGACTACCTCTTAAAACCGGTTGATCCGAATGAACTGCTTAGAGCCGTAAAAAAGGTGCAGGAGCAACGGCATCTGCCTATAGCGGAACAGTTTCAAATGTTATTACAGCGGCTTCAGCATAGAGAACCTCAGTTGCAAAAAATTGCAGTGCCCACTGCAGAAGGTTTTGAATTAATTCCTGCCGACCAGGTCATCCGTTGCGAAGCCGATGACAAGTATACACATCTATTTCTCAAAAATAAGAATAAAATTACCGCTTGCCGGATGCTAAAAGAAATGGAAGAGCAGCTGTACCATTTTACTTTTTTCGTACGGGTGCATCATTCGTATCTTGTCAACATGAATGAGGTAGTCAGGTATGTTCGTGGTGAGGGCGGCTATCTGATAATGAGCGATGGCAGCACCGTAAATGTTTCCCGCAGCCGCAAAGAGGCGCTGCTTAAACTCTTTTGAGGTATGGGCTATTTTCTACTACGTAACTTTATACCATAGTATCCATCATGCGAAACTATTATAACCCCGGGTAATTGGTACCTAAATCCCTAATCGTAAAGCCATCATTTAACCCTTTCCTTTATGGACTTGATTGCCTTCTGCAATAATGAGAATTATCATTAACTTTCTTTACTTCTATAAACAATCTCCTTGAAAGCATTAATGCAAGTCTGTCAGGAGTACCTATATTCCCGCCTACCTTTGATATCAAATGAATAATATGGTTTTATCTTCTGTTAAGTCACTTCTTGTAAAGGAATTTACTTACAAGGTGTCCGGTAGCCTTTGGATTGAATGTGATGGTGAACGTTTCTTTGGGCCAGGCCGGGTTGAACTACTGGAGAAAATCGAAGAAACAGGGTCGATTAATAAAGCAGCAAAGCTCATGGGAATGTCGTATAAGAAGGCCTGGGAAATGATCAGTGCCTTAAACACGCAGGCGATCAGACCTTTTGTTGTTACCCAAACAGGAGGTGAAAAAGGAGGTGGGTCTGTAATAACAGCCAAAGCGAAAGAATTTATCAAGTATCATAAGCAATTGGGGCGGCGTTTTCAGGAGTTTCTTAAAATTGAAACAGAACATCTCGCATCGTAATAAATTTTATTCTTTCCTATCATCGGCCAAAGCATTTGGTACAGGTGGACATTCCAAAAGGAGACAACGGAAAAGTTTTACTTATTCACCTTAATTGCGATAAAAAGCGATGTTTTCTTTTGTAAGTATATCTATAGGCATAAAATATGCTTTCACAACCGATGTGGAAAAAGCCAGGTGCTGATAGAGCGACATCATTCCTCTGTAGGCCTGCTCCATTGGTTTTTGACAGATCAGGAAATCAATTTTCCCGTTGCGCAGAAGCTCAATATTTTCCCTTGTGGAATCGTACCCGATTAATATTACGTCTTTGCGCTGTTCGTCGAGATTATTGTGCAACTTTTACGACTCTTGAATTGGTCACAAAAACAATTTTAATGTCCTTATTGTTTTTAAAGCCAGCATCAAACGCCTTGTAGATGGCTTTTGTGTCTATTTGCCTGATATCTATTTTGATGACATCATTTGATTTTCCTTTATCCCTGAAATATGTTTTAAACCCCTCTTCTTTCTTCAACAAGTGATGATGACTGTCAATCTCTTTAGAAGTGCTTCTCCGCGGCTCTCTGCGTTTCTTCTTTGTGCCTCCTATGTGGTTATCATTGCTGATGGAGGGAACCACAAAGCAACGAAAAGCGGAAGCACAAAGGGCAATTATAAGAACCGCAACCAGTGCTTCTCGGTGGCTCTCTGCGTCTTCTTCTTTGCGCCTCTTTGTGGTTATCTTTGCTGATGGAGGGATCCACAGAAACACGAAGCGGAACGTTACAATGGTTACAAAAAATTACTTGTTCGTCAAACATGATCATACCACTTGATAATTACCTCCTGACCTTTTCTTCACACCCTGAAACACTTAACAATTAATTGATTTACTTACTTGCGGAACCGCTTTCCTTTATTCTACATTAGCATGAAATGAATATGCTATGAACTCAGAAGATGTACTTAAAAAACTAAGCCGAAGGAAATTCTTACGTAATTCAATTATTGCGGCAACGGGTGTCGCTTTGCTGCCACCATTCATTACCGGATGTAATAAAGATGACGACGATGTGTTTCAGGGTCAGGGTTTTAAAGAAGGCGTTGGTAGTTTTGACCCTTCACAGGAGAAGGTAATCTTTTGGACCCGTTATACGCCTGCCCGGCAGGAACAATCAGCACCGGAGATCCTCATTGATGTGGCTAAAGACAAAAATTTTAATAATGTGGTCGTGAGCCAGTCAGTTCAGGCAGACAGCAACAGCGACAATACGGTGTTTGTGGATGTGAGTGGCTTAACTTCTAATACAAAGTATTACTACCGCTTCAGGAATAAGAAAACAAAGACAGTTTCGGTAATAGGCGAAACAAAGACGTTGCCTGCTGCCGGAGAAGGCCGGGAGGTAAAAATGGCCGTGATTTCATGTTCAAATTATGAGGCAGGTCTATTCAATGTTTATGGTGCAGTTGCCGAGTCTGATGCAGATTTTGTAGTGCATTTAGGTGACTACATCTACGAATACGAGACCGGGAGGTACGGTACGAATGCATCGCTAAACAGGAAACATCAACCCTCAGGTGAAGTCATTACAGTAGACGACTACCGGCAGCGATACCGCCAGTACCGCAGCGATGAGCAGTTGCAAAAAGCCCACCAGTTAAAACCATTTATTTGTGTTTGGGATGACCACGAAGTAAGTAATAATGCCTATAAGGACGGCGCAGAAAACCACCAGCCCAATGAAGGTGATTTCAACACACGCAAAATGAGCGCTATCCAGGTATGGCATGAGTATTTGCCGTGCCGCGTGTCAGATAATGCTAAAATTTACCGCAACTTTGAGATTGGCAATTTTGTGAACCTCATAATGCTGGACACCCGTATTGTAGGTCGCGATAAACAACTGAACTATGCAGACTACTTAACACCAACAGGATTAAACACCCCTCAATTTCTGTCGGCCTGGCAAAACCCGCAGCGCACTATTTTGGGTCAGGAACAAAAGACCTGGCTGACATCAAAGATAAATGGAAGTACAAGTAAATGGCAGGTTCTGGGCAATCAGGTTTTGATGGGCAAGATGTTTATTCCTGCCGAGCAACTTTTACTTATTTCACAACTTGCAGCAGGTAGCACCGATCCGGCATTATTTGCACAGTACAGCAAATCGCTTACAGAGTTGGCAGCCATTAAGGCACGGCTGCTGCAGGACGACCCTACACTAACGGCTGCAGAAAAGGCACGGGTGCAAACGGTGCTGCCATATAACCTCGATGCGTGGGATGGCTATCCTGCGGAGCGGGAGACGATCTATGCGGCAGCTTCCGGCAAAAAGCTTATTTCCGTGGCAGGCGATACGCACAACGCCTGGTATTCCGTGTTATCGAATAATAAAAGCATTAGGGCAGGTGTGGAGTTCGCCACAGCTTCAGTTACTTCTCCGGGTTTGGAGTCAATTTTTCGTAACGCACCACAGGTGCTGGCAGGGTTTGAGCAGGCCAATGCGCTGCTTATCGACGAGCTGGAATACATAGATGCTTCAAGAAGGGGTTATGTGATGGCTATTTTTACGGCAAAGGAAGCCAGAGCCGAATGGCGATTTGTAAATACAATTACGACAAAGAATACGGCAACAATTACCGGTAAGACTGTTATAGAATCGTAGGTATCACGCTTTAGTGTTTAACAGAAAGGGTTGTAAACCACAAGTAGTTTTATGAGTGACGTTATTTCAAAACATGCGTTACAAAAAGCCGCAAGGCCGTAATTACACGCTACAGATAGCTCTTGTCCTTATTTACCTGCGCTTTGATTTTTGTGGTGATTTTATTGATCCGTCCGGAACGGCGATGCGGGCAATCCTTCTTTGTTATACAGATTGGCACCGTCGGGATTATCGGCCCAGGCATATCGCACATACACAGGGTTTGGAACGGTATCATTCCACACCATCACGGTGTTCCCTTCAATTTTTGCCCTGGCCCAAACAAATTTTTTATTGGCGCCGGCAATGGCAAAGCGATTCAGTTCTTCACCGTCAATGCAGATCAATCCGCCTGCTGTATTGCTGAACGTAATGATAATCTTATTGCCCTGAGTTTTTGAAGATTGATAAAGCGGGCCGGAGTAAACAATGTCTTTCTCACCCTAAGCAATTTTCGGAGCACTCAGGGCTAAACGTATACCAACATCTTTTTTGTTATCCGGATGTATGTCGTTCCATTCATCCAACTCGATGGCTACTGCCATTCCCGTGTTCGGAAAGGATAACGTTTTCAGTTGACCTTCCCTTAGCACGGCCAGGCACTTTCAGATGGCAGGTATTGTACATCCTGGAAGTTGGGAGCTGCACGTACAAAAGCGGAAGGTCACCTTGATTCCATTTCGACCGCATGTGATTCCCGCTTTGGATTCTTTCAAACTAAAAGGAACCTTTTACATCTCCGATTATTTCAACGGCCTCAAAGCACAAATACCCGGCTGGAAAAAAGCATCTGACAATGGACACGAATTAGCCAACCACACCATCTGGCATGCCTGCGAAGGTGGTCGCACCGGTAGAGCGTTTATAAAAGATTACGACCTGCGCTTTTACACAGTAAAAAGAATGACCGATGAAGTAAGAGCAATGAACAACATTCTCAAAGCCATTGATGGCAAAGATAAACGAACCTTTGCCTACCCTTGTGGCGACACTAAAATTCATGACACATCCTACATCGACCCTTTGCGGAATGATTTTGTTGCTGCCCGCGGTGTAAGGTCAGAAATGCTTACCATCGGCAAAATTGATTTATACGATGCTGGCTGCTATATGATGAATGGGCAAACCGGTGACCAAATGATTAACTTAGTGAAACAAGCAATGAATAAAAATGCGTTGTTGTTTTTCTTTTCCACGGCGTGGGCAGCGGGCATTCGTTGAACGTATCCCTACCGGCACACAGCCGGCTTTTGCATTTCCTGAAACAGCATGAAAAAGACATCTGGATAGCGCCGATGTCAGACATGGCGGAATACATAAAAAATCATCAACCGCAGAATAAATAAATAGCGATGAGAAAACGGGTGCCATCCCCATTCAATCGTAAATCTTTCCGAAGTCCGAAACAATACTGGCCTTTGGTCTACAATGTATTCTGAATGATCATTTCACAACTGTAGCTTCAAATTCAATTTTCAATGTTTCAAAAAGGCTTTTTACTTCCAACAAAGTAAGCGCTTGCTTAACGCCATGCTTAGCTATCCAATCCTGAAAAACGTCAAAGCAGGTAAAAAGTTCAGCTGACGAAGTTGTATAAACATTTAACCTAACAATACCCTGGCATTCGTACCCGGCTTCGCTGATAACTTGTTCCAAATTTCGCAGGGCCTGAATTAACTGGGCTTTCATGTCTTCGGTACTTGATTGTCCATCAGCGTTCACTGCCGCCTGCCCTGAACAATAGAGTGTGCCTTCTGCCTGTTTTATTTCAACGGCTTGCACATAACTGCGTTTTTCCTGCCACTGCCAGGGATTAATTACCTTTTTTTCCATTTGTTTACTTTTTTAGTTTGTGCCGGTGCAGGCGCAAGAGTTAAATAAAAAATTGCACTGCAAAGATGAGAACAACACTCAATTTTCTGCGTGACAAAAATCACTATTACAAACTGATGGAGATAAGATTTAAGAAGAAAGCCTGCTCAGTGTTTCGCGCGAAACGCCCAAATAGGAAGCGAGCAGGGTTTTAGGCACTCTTTGAAATAAGGAAGGATACCGTTTAAGTAGCTGTTCGTAACGCTCCTTTGCATTGGAGGTTAGGAAAGACAATATGCGCTGCTGCGATCCCATGTGACCATTGTTCGACTTTATAAGAAAAAAATGTTCCATCTTTTGGAGGCCTGTACATAACTTCTGGTAATCTTCCAGCAAAAGGCAGAACACATCGGTGTCTTCCAGGCATTGCAACGACATTGTTGCTTTAGTTTGCGTAAAATAGGCCAGAAAATCACTTTCCCACCAGTCTTCCATCGCAAAGGAAACAATATGCTGCTTTCCCCTTTCGTCGTTATATATCAACATTAAAAGCCCTGAGACCACAAAATAAGAATACTTTACGCTTTCACCTTCCTGAATAAGAAATTCGCGTTTTTTATAATTTTTGATTGTGAAATGAGAGAATACAAATGCAAACTCATCATCAGTCAATGGTACTATTTTTTCTATATGTTCCCTTAGTTTTTCCTGCATGTGTCAGAAGATATAGATGCGAGTCCAAAGTTGATGGTATTATTATCACCTTCGCTATCTTACAAAAATATAATATAGAATACTGCAATCCTTAAAATTTATAGCAGCGTAAACGTCATTATGCTTTTCGGATATGCACGTTTCACTTAAAAATTCTCTGCAAAACCCATAACAGTTAAGCGGTTCACATCCGGATAAATTGTTGAAGGAAAAATCATCTGCTAAAGCAAAGCATCCAGATTGTTTAGAATGTTGTGATTGCTTAGTTTTCAACCAAATCTATCTTTGTTTTAGTCGAATCAGATTTGTTATAACTATTTGTGAGATAAAGTGTTTGTCTATAAGTTTACCCCACCTGACACTTCAATCCGTTGCCCGTTAATCCATTTTGCATCTTCAGTACATAAGAAAGCAACAACACCGCCAATGTCATCCGGCAGGCCGACTCTGCCTAATGCCGTTATACCTGCTATCTGTGCATTTATATCTTTGTTGTCTCTTACACGTCCGCCTCCAAAATCTGTTTCAATGGCGCCCGGAGCAACAACATTTGCTGCAATGCCTCTTGAGCCTAATTCTTTTGCAAGATACCTTGTAAGTACTTCAACAGCCCCTTTCATGGAAGCATAAAGGGAAGAACCTGGAGAAGAAAACCGGGCAAGACCGGATGAGATGTTGATGATTCGCCCGCCGTCATTGATAAAGGGCAATGTTTTTTGTGTAAGGAAAAACACTCCTTTATAATGAATATTGATAATGGCATCAAATTGTTCTTCTGTTGTTTCAGCAAAAAGAGCATAAAGGGCACTACCAGCATTGTTAATGAGGAAATCAAAATTGGGGTTTCCATTTTCCTCTTTTAAATGTGTGGTTACCTGTTTGACGAACGCATCAAAGGATTTAACATTGCCGGCATCTAACTGAAAAGCGGTTGCTTTTTGTCCAAGTGATTGTATTTCTGCAACTGCTTTATCAGCTTCTTCCTTGTTGCTTTTGTACGTAAGCACTACATCAATTCCTTTTTTAGCAAGCCTTATTGCCATATCCCTGCCCAATCCACGGCTGCCGCCGGTTAATAATGCGATTTTGCTTTTTTGTGTCCATCTTGTTATTTTTTAAATTATTATGATGGCACAAAGGTGGTACTATATGTGACTACGTCACTTGCAAAAAGCAAAGCAAGGTTTGCAAAATTCAAAGAATGGATATTACCGACTTAAACTCTGAAGTTATTAGGCGACAAGGTTGTTTGTCTTTTGAAGAAGTTGGAAAAATGGGCCACTTCTTCAAAGCCCAAAGAATAGGCTATTTCAGATATATTCCAGTCGGTTTGTTTAAGAAGATATTTGGCTTCCTGCGTTATTCTATTACTAATAAAATGGGTTGTGGTCTTGCCGGTATTTTCTTTTAAAACTGAATTAAGATGGTTGATGTGTACCGATAAACGGTCTGCATAATCTTTCGCCGAACGCAGTTGAAGTTGTTGTTGGGGTGTTTCTATCGGGAATTGTCTTTCCAATAATTCTAAAAACAATGCCGCTACCCTCGCAGATGCTGTGTGGGTAAAATTTAGTGATATGGCTGGTTGTAGCTTTTGACCATAGTGGATTAATTCCAGTACGTAATTGCGTATTAAGTCATATTTAAATGCATAGTCTGAATTAATCTCCTTATGAATTTTCCTGAAAATTGCTTCAATTTCAAACTGCTCTTCATCAGATAATTGAAAAACCGGGTAGCCATTAGCCTTAAAAATTGGTAAGTCGTCTAATACAACGCCGCTTTTTGTTTTCAATAAAAATTCCGCTGTGAATACACAAAAGTGTCCCGATTGGTTAAAGTCTAAGGGCTGCCAATGGTAGGGTATTTTAGGGGTAGCAAACAGCAGGGCAGTTTTTTCGATGTTGATCACATTGTCGGCATATTCAGCTTTGTTTTTACCTGTTATCAAACTTATTTTATAATATGCCCTGCGGTTATAAGGCATTATCTTTCTCTCCTTCATTTTCTCAAACAAAGCTGCTATGTCAAACACATTAAAATGCCCGATCTCTTTGTTAATACCTTCCGGCAGATTAGCATCTATTCCTTCATAAAATTCTTTTATGGATGTTGTTTTCATTTTCACACCTTTTGCAAAATTCAAAGATAGTGAAAATGCCTGGGGAGCCTTGAATCGTTTGCTTAAGAATCGTTAGTCTTGATACTAATCCCGGATTTGAATTGATCAGGATATTTTTCTTTAAAATATTGTAGTCGGGTTTGCTGAAACAGTTGATTTATCGGCATTTCTTTGAAAAAATAGAAGAATCAACAACAAATACATTTCCTTTTGAATTGAACTTCAAGCTCATCATCACCTAAATACAAAGCAGACTTTACATAAGTGCTAAGAATAGTGGCTTTGTCAGTTGAACGACTGCCTGAATTCCACAGGTGAAAAGCTGGTTTTTATTTTAAATAGCTTGCTAAAAGACTGTGGATGTTCAAAACCTAACTCATAAGCAATCTCACTTATAGATAAATCGGTAGTAGATAATTTCTCCTTTGCTTTTTCAATCAGTTTTTCGTGTATGTGTTGTTGAGTACTTTGGCCCGTCAGCACCTTTAATAAACCACTTAAATAACCGGGCGATAGGTTTAATGATTGAGCAATGTGTTGAACCGTGGGTAAGCCTTTCTTCATCAAATCATCGCTGTTGAAATATTCTGAAAGCGTATCTTCCAAACGACTCAAAATCTTATGACTTTCTACTTTTCTTGTTATGAACTGACGCTGATAAAACCGTTCCGCATACCGGAGCAATAATTCCAATTGAGCAATAATAATGTCCTGGCTGAACTTGTCAATGTTTGCATGATATTCCTGTTGAATGCTTTGCATCATACCGGTAATGGTTGTTTCTTCTTTAGGCGAAAGAAACAGGGCTTCATGTACCGAGTAGGCAAAATATTCGTAGCCCTTGATAGTTTTGGCTAAAGGAACATTCCATAAAAAGTCGGGATGAACCAGTAGCATCCACCCCGACTGTTGTGATGCTGAATCTTTCTCAACCTCAATTCTGAAAACCTGCCCAGGCGACATAAAGAACATGATTCCTTCATTAAAATCATATTCCTGCTGACCATATTTCACCCTGGCATTGAAATTCCTTTTCAGTGCAATGGAAAAAAAATCAAACATTAAACTTGCTTCATTGGCTGGCAGGTGCCTGACCAATTCTAAATTTATCACACTGATTAACGGATGTTCGGGTTTAGGTAAGCCCCTGAACTGATGAAATTCGCTTATGGATTTAAATCTATGAAGTTGCATATTTGCCACTTTACAATGTTAATTACTTTTTTTAAATGCCCCTGAGAATTCCTTTGCAAAATCTGTTATCTTAACTTCTCTTATAACTGTGATCTGTTTCGTTTAATTTGGGATAAGAGACAATCAAACAGAAAAGTACCTGTCATCATCAAGGTCTGCGATGAGCCCGGGCTGCACGGCACGCCATCCAAGGTATTCCTGCGTTTGCCGGCTGGAGGACGGATTGTCTATGGCAGCAAAATGTTCAAACCAGTCAAAATGATCCGAGGCCTCTTCGGGTGATTTGCTTACTACCGGAAGGTTCAGGCGTTTTCCGATAACTTGCGCAATATTCCGGAACGCAATGCCCTCTTCGGCAACACCGTGAAACCTCGTCCCCGCAACATAATCCTTTTCAAGGGCAAGTCTAAACAAATGGGCAGCATCAAGCCGGTGCACAGCGGGCCAGCGGTTGAGGCCGTCGCCGATATATGCTGAAACGCCCTTTTCACGAGCAATGTCAATGAGGATTGGAATAAATCCGTGATCGCCGTCGCCGTGAACTGATGGTGGGAGTCGTACCACTGAAACACGCACGCCACGAGCCGCCACCGAGTCTGCAGCCTCTTCTGAAGCGAGACGTGGATTAGTGCTGGAAGGGGGCATATCCTTTTCAATAGCCAGTTGGCCTGGCGTAAGGAGCGCTGTACCAGAGGTGACGATCAAGGGGCGATCAGACCCGGCGAGTGCTGAGCCGAGCGCCTCAATGGCACGCCTGTCTGTCTCGCATACTTCCTTAAATTTTGCGAAGTCATGGATGAAGCCGGTGTGAATCACACCATCTGAAGCGGCGGCTCCACTCTGCAAGCTATCCAAATTCTCAAGATCACCGCTATGAACCTCAGCGCCGGCGGCGGTAAGCGACCTAACAGCTTTATCTGAGCGGGCGAGGCCAAGCACCTGGTAGCCTGCGCCGATTAATTCCTGAACGATGGCTGAGCCGATAAAGCCCGTAGCGCCGGTAACGAAAACACGCATATATTTTATTTTTTGGTTTAACAATTTGATGCAGCAGGAATCTTTGATCGTAATTTTATTTTTCTGCTTTTTGTTGCTACAAAGTTCAGCGGCAATAAGGAAAGCGATGTAGTCTAATCTACTTTTGTTGTAGTCAACATGAGATGTTTTAGCCGGTTCGGAAGGTGTAGGGCACGAATAGTGGTTTCGACATTTACATGAAGAGCTGATGAGCAACTTCCAGATTTACTTTACTTTTCGCTTTTGGCTGTTCGTCTAAGTTAAGATGAAATGAGATTCTCAAATCATAACTTTGCTCATGGAAAAATTAGATATTCCGCGTTTGGAATTAGAAACATTTGCGCAGGTTAACTTCAAAGTTCCTTTTTTAAAAGTAGAGCAATATCCTTTTAATGCCAGCTACTTCACGATAAAAAACCGGAAGTATAATCCTGTAAATGATTACATTTCGCCTAACCGAAGGCAGTTCTTCAAGATTTTCCACATTACTTCAGGCACAGGAATACTCACCGTAGGATTGCATCAATATTTTCTCAATCCGGGTGATATAGCATTTTTACATCCTGACGAAATAATGTCGTGGCAGACAACGTCTCCAGATACGGACGGACACTTTTGTCTCACACATCCTAAGTACTTTGAAGATGCAGACCATGTACTTCAATTATTCAGGCACTATCGTTATTTCAAACCTTCAAAGGCGGTCGTTCAATTGACAGAAAGCCAATCGGCCAGGGTTAACCAGTACTTTGAATTTATATTGAGAGAAGATGAAAGCTTTAATGACGATAAAAAGCAGGCTATACTGCTGCATTTGCAAATGATATTACTGGATGTAAAGCGGGCCGGAAAAAACCTGCCGGATGTGGCGGTTCCTGAAAGTTACAGATACATACATGGGTTTCTTACCTTGCTTGAATCTACCTTTCAGGTACAAGGGCCGGATACCGTGGTGAAAATTAAAACCGCGGGTGAATTTGCGAATCAGTTGAATGTTCATCCCAATTACCAGAACTCGCTGGTTAAAAATCAGGCAGGAAAGACCTTAAGGGAGCATATTCAGGAAAGATTGATATATGAAGCCAAAGCTTTGCTGATACAAACCGATTGGGACATCAGAACCATAAGTTATGTATTGGGGTTTTCTGAGAACGCTGCTTTTACGTCATTTTTCAATAAAAAAGAGCATGTATCGCCCTCTAAATTCAAAGAAAGTGCTTTGTCGCAAGTGAATATTTGAAACTCGCAATTATCCCTATGATTTGAATAAGTGCTTATCGGGCCCATGTAAGTTCCTTTGTTCCATAAATTTAAAAAAATGGAAAATCAAAGAAAAACATGGTTCATTACGGGCTGTTCCCAGGGAATTGGTCTTGTATTGGTTAAACAATTACTTTCAGAGGGATACAACGTAGCGGCAACTGCCCGTAAGCTGGAAACACTTCAAAACGCTGTCTGCACGTCTTCCTCCCAATTTTTGCCGTTGCAGGTTGACTTAGCAAATGAAGAAAGCGTAGACAGAGCAGTGCGCTCGGCTATTGCACATTTTAAATCTATTGATTTTTTAGTGAACAATGCCGGCTACGGCTTAATAGGCGGGATTGAAGAATCGTCGAATAAGGAAGTCCACGCAAGCTTCGATATTAATGTGTTTGGTTTATTAAATGTAACCCGTGCGGTGTTACCACACATGAGGTTGGCGAACTCTGGCCATATTTTCAACATGTCTACTGTTTTCGGTTTGATCGCCGGAGCTGGCTGGGGTATTTATTGCGGGACTAAGTTCGCAGTGGAAGGCTTATCCGAAGCTTTGGCACAGGAGGTTAAACCATTCGGTATACATGTAACCATTATTGAACCTGGGTATGTTCGCACTAATTTCTTAAACAGCGGGTCAATAGCTAATCCTCAAAACCCGATACCGGAATATGTTGCAATTGCAGAAGAGAAACGTAAACACAAAGAAGATGTACCGGGAACCCAAATCGGCGACCCTCAAAAAATAGCAGAGGTTATGATCAAGACTTCGCAACTAAGCGAGCCTCCTCTTCGTTTATTGTTGGGATCAGATGCACTGCAATATGCCAATTATAAAATACAAATGCTGCAGGCTGGAATTGAGGCTAATAAAGAAATAACCCTTTCAACTGACTTCAAATAAAAGCAACGTTCTTATTTTATCCCAGGAAAGTGATCGTAAGGATTTGTTTAAGACTTTTTGCTTAATGAGTAGTGATTGTGAATGCCTTTTAGAAAAAGTCCTACAAAGGCACCCAACCATGTTCAACGTAGCCATTTGGAATACAGAGGTAAATACAACAAAGAGGCGGTGGTTTAATAAAGCGTCTGCCATAATTGTTTTATGATGCAGCTTTTTTCTGAATTGAGGTTTCCCGCTGAAATGGTCGGCAAGGTTTACGGCACCTCTTAAGGGTAGTGGTTTCTTCAGTTAAAAGACCACCCGAATTCCAAAGACGAAAGATGTGTTTTGTTTTTAGATAGAATGAGTTGAAAGATTCTGCATTACAATCAGCCATTGCGCAATCAATAATACAAAATTCAAAAGATGATTAATTTAAAACAAATATGATACAATCAATTTTCGAAATGTGCCTCAGCAAGTTCTCGATGATTTAAAACTAAGAATCAGAAATACATGTTCGCCTCTTTCGTACTATACCCCGGTTTTGATCACGAAAGCCTTTAATTCGACGATTTTACCGCCGCGAAAGCGCCAGATGTCGCAGTACGAGTAAAGAGCCGCCTTCCCGTCTTCGTCCTTCATTGTGATGTCGCCGGGTACCGTGAGGAATTCACCCTCAGCGATTAAGTTAGAGACCATAAACTTTGGCGGCTCTCTGTACGTCGTTGCCATCCATTGGCGAACGGCTTCCTTTCCTTTAAGGGTCTTGTCGCCTACAAACGTCCATTCCGTGTCGTCGGCGCAGAATGACAAGAATCCTTCATTGTTGCCTTCAGCGATAGCCGCGTTACCCTTTTCTAAGATTGCTTTATTTTCCTCTGACATCTGGAATCTCTCCTCTGTTCAAGTGGATGCTATAACGGAGCAGTTTGTATATCGTCGCATCCGTTGCAAACGATAGCTGACGAACTTTAGTTTACAATTCTAAGGTAAATTTTTTACGCTGATTGAAAATAGCATTTACTGAGTCAATTATATTATTACCATTCTTTTGCTATCATTCCAGCGACTAAGGCCTTGGCGTGGAGGTATTTGAAATACGTCAGACCATAGCTGTTGTGGGTTCGTTTTTCTTATTACCTTAAAGATGCTATTGGTTTTCGTATTCTGCTAAATGATTGAGGTGTTATCCTAAGATAGGAAGCAATATATTGCTGTGGGACATACAAAGCAAGGTCGGGATATCTTTTAATAAACTCTTTATATTTATCAGTGGCTGTTCCAAAGTTAAGAAAATCATTGTCCTTCAGTTTGGTAAGCAGCAGAGCCTCTGACAAACTTTTGGTAAGGATAAATAGTTGCGGAATTTTTTCAGTTAACATTTCCCAGTCTCGACGTTTTACACAATTTATTCGAGCGTTTATTACTGCCTGTAATGTACAGGTACTTGACTTACGGCTATAATAACTTTCCAGGTCAACAATAAATTGATTTTCCCTGTAAAAATACCTTGTAACCTCTTCACCTGCTTCATTGACAGAATAAGTCCTTACAACACCTGTGTCGATAAAACCTATTTCATTAGACACTTTTCCGATTGTTGAAAAATCTATTCCTGCGCGTAATTCTATTTCTTCAAAATAAGAAATGATGTCTTCAATATTTTCTTTCGTAAGAATACCCCCGAAACTAAGTGCAGCCTTTAATTTTTGCATTTATTTATGTTTAACAATTCCTAATTGAAGAATGCTTGCTGCACTTGATAAAACAGTATCTTCCGGTTTGATAGTCTTCCAACCCAAATCGTTTATGGCTTTTGAATTATTCATTTTTCGCTCAGTACCGAAATCAAGCAAAATTGGCTTTAGTGTAGCATCAAAAAGCGAAAAGACACGTACCATAAAATTAGCTAATTTTTTGGAAGGTATTTTCATTTTTGGATATGCCCTTTTTAAAATCCCGGCAATGTCGGTGAAAGTTATGTAACCTGACGACCCTATATATCGTTGGTTCCTGGCCTCGGGTTTTTCCATAGCAAGAATTAACAAGGATGTGATCGACCTAACGTCCACCATATCAAATCCTATTTGGGGCACAGCGGGCATGCTGCCGTCCAATAGTTTAATAACTACATTAGCCGAGGCATTGAAATCCTTCTCAAGTAATGGGCCTAGAATAAGACCCGGACAAACAACTGATAATTCTAAATCTGATTTGTCATTTTTCATAAAATCCCAAGCGGCTTTTTCGGACAGGGTTTTACTTTTAAAGTATGGAGCGATATCATTTTCGCGTTCCAAATCCGTCCAATCTGTTTCGTCAAATGTTCTTCTCCTTTTTTCTTTTGGCTGCCCATAGGAAATCGCAGCAGTTGAACTTGTAATTACAACTCTTTTGACCCCGCAGGCTGAAGCGGCCGACAGAATATTTATGTTGCCCTCGCGTGCTGGTATTATCAAGTCATTTTCATCCTTGGGCATTATTTTAGGGAATGGGGAAGCTATATGTTGCACGTAGTCGATACCAACCATTAGTTTTTGCCATATATGCTCATCCTGGATGTTAGCTTCTACAAAACTTAAATTGTCTGTTTGCGATGTATGCTGTGCAATAATCTTTTTGATAGAATTTGCCCTTTTCATATCTCTTAACGTACCAATTACCTGATAGCCGTTTTCAAGTAATTGAATAGCTGTATGTGAACCTACAAAACCTGTAATTCCTGTTAGCAAAACTTTTTTATCATTTGCCATATTTTTAGATATTTATTTGAACTGTAAATATCCAAATAGTAAATCAGGGATGACTTACCAAATGGTAAAAAATAAAGTCTTTGATAACATCAAGGTTATTCAAAATGACGCACAACAGCCTTATAACGTAATAAAATCCATGCACCGACTGTTCTGTGACAAGAAAGAGAATGCGAATTAATTAAAAGACTGCCTGAATTCCAAAGGTGAAAAGTTGGTTTTTACTTTGAACAGCTTGCTGAAAGACTGCGGATGTTCAAAACCCAATTCGTATGCTATTTCACTTACTGATAAACGGGTGGTTGATAACTTCTCTTTGGCTTTTTCAATGAGTTTATTATGTATGTGTTGCTGCGCATTTTGTCCTGTAAGGGAACGCAGCATATCACTTAAATAGCTGGGAGATATGTTTAAGTTTTCGGATATGGCTTGAACGGTCGGAATCCCTTGCAGCAATGATTTTTCGTTGTTGTAATAATCATCTAAAATCCCTTCCAGCTTCTGCAACAAATCGTTATTGACTGCTTTGCGCGTAATAAACTGACGCTTGAAAAAACGATTGCTATAATTAAACAACATTTCAACTTGCGAAATAATAACATCATGGCTGAAATCATCTATCCTGCTGTTTAATTCATCATCAATTATTTTAAAAATTGATAGGATGGTTTCCTTTTCGCTATCTGATAAATGCAATGCTTCATTGGCAGAATAAGAAAAGAAGCCATATTGTTTTATTTTTTTCGCTAAAGGGTAAGACAATAAGAAATCGGGGTGGATAAGCAATACATGCCCCGATTTTCCTGTCTCTTTAGGTCTTTCAAATATTTGGTTTGGTGCTGAAAATATTAAGCCACCTTCACCAAAGTCATAATAATTTTGACCATATCTTGCTTTACCATGAACGTTTGTCTTATAAGCAATTTTGTAAAAACCCAAAATAAATGAACTAAATAATTCATCAGGCAGAATTTTAGTGTTTTTAATATCTATTAAGCTTATCAAAGGGTGCAAAGGCTTTAGTTGCCCAAATACCCGGTGAAAATCAGATAAAGATTCAAATTTACGAGGAATGTTTTTGTCCATTTTGTAGGAATTATATTTATTTTTTTATCCAATTTCCTAATAATTTAGTTATAAAAGGCATTAGAATAAATACCATTATTGGAACGATAATAATTGTCATTGCTAATGTTCGTAAAGGTACAAATTCTATCTGCATTAAGTTTTTACCAAAGAGTAAAAAAACTAGCGTAATAAAAGGATAAATAGCCAGCCAAATTACTATTGCCATTTTCCATTTTTTTTGTTGATTTATATTTTAAGAATTTTGGTTTTTATTGTTTAAAGTGTGGATTACGTTCAATACAGATTTTCAAAAAAAGGGCTAATATTAAATTAGCCACATCAACCCCAATTATAAACACCATATTGTATTCTGATTTACTACCAGGGGATTTCTCCGATTTCCGGATTGGTTTCTTCACTAAAAAACTTTCCGGTGGGGCCATCGGCATCAATAATGGCGTATTTAACTAAACGCTCCCCCGCTGCCTCTACGGTACCGGTTCCGTGGTGATTGTTAAAATCCGTGTCGGTGAAGCCCGGGTCGACGGCGTTAACTTTAAACGGCTTATCGCGCAGTTGGTAAGCCAAAATAATCGTATACATGTTGAGTGCCGCCTTGGATGTGTGATAAACAGCACCTTTATTATGATAATATTTCCAGGTAGGGTCGGTGTGCAGGGTGAGCGAACCCATGCCCGAACTTACCATCACAATGCGGGGTTGGGGCGACTTCTCCAACAAATCTATAAAAGCCCGGGTGACACTTACTACGCCAAACACATTGGTATCAAACACCTGCCTGAAAATAGCTATATCGGTACCGGTTGCTGTTTGCGGAATGCCGCCGTTGATGCCGGCGTTATTAATCAGCGCATCCAGGACTTCTGTTTTTTTGCCTATTTCAGCACGGGCAGCTTTTACTGATTCCTCGTTGCTTACATCAATTTGTACAGCTTCCACTTCATTTAAGCCTTCGCCTTTAAGCTTTGACACTGCTTCCAGGCCATTCTCTAAATTTCGGCTACCTAAATAAACGTGATATCCCTTTTGCAAAAGTTGGCGGGCAGTTTCAAAACCAATACTTTTATTGGCTCCGGTAATTAATACTTTTTTCATTTTTATTGTTTTCAATTATGAGATACAAAATTCAGCAGATATCATTTGCCGGGTGTAACCTAATTGCGGTATCTTATAACCAAAATGAGAAAGTCCGGGGTAGGTTCGGAGTTTGTGCCATTACCATGGTTAATTTCTTTTACATCAATTAAATCTAAATTTACAGGAGACGTGCAAATGGCAATAGACAAACTTATATCTCATTTCAACAACTATATTCCGCTAAACAGCAGGGAAAAGGAAGATTTAAGTGATCATATAATTGAAAAAACGATTAAACGGAGACAGTTTGTTCTTCAGGAAAATGATGTTTGCAGACACTACACCTTTGTTGCTTCCGACTCTTAAAAATGTATGCCGTTGACAAAAACGGGACAGAACATAATATCCAGTTTGCCTCTGAAAACGAGTGGATCATGGACATCGGTAGTTTTCACACAGAAAAACAAAGCCAGCTTTATATCGAAGCTATAGAGCCATCAGTTATTCTGCAAATAGAAAAATCAGGCTTAATCTATCTTTTTAAAAATTATCACAAATTCAATATAGATTTTAGGGTAATTATAGAAAATAAATTTATAGAGCTGCAAAATTTAATCTCCGGAGCCGAAGAACGATACCTGGCGTTCTTAGAACAATACCCAAAGCTTGCCAACCGTTTACCTAATACCCAAATTGCTTCTTACTTAGGTATTACACCGGAGTTTTTAAGTAAAATACGCAATACCCTCTCTAAAAAGTAATTCACCCTTAATCTCATTAAGCCTGTTTCTTACACTTGTTTATAGGTTGCTTCATTTAAAAGAACCCACCTTTGTACTGTTTACAAAAATAACGTACAATGAAAAATATAATTATCCCTGTACTACTTCTTTCCCTGACTACCGGTTGTAAAAACAGCACAGCGGAACAATCATTAATTAATAACAAACAAAATAAAATACAAATGAATACAACAGCAGAAAATTCAGCAATTGAAAAATTGTTATCCGCGTATGGTGAGGCCCTTAATGCGTCAGATGTTTCAAAAACAGTGGCATTATACACCACGGATGGTATAATTATGCCAAATGGAGCCCCATCATCAAAAGGCCAGGAACAACTAATGGCTACTTATAAAGCTCTATATAAAGCTTTCAAATTAAATGTTGAGTACCTTACTGATGAAGTTATTGTAAATGGTGATTATGCCTATACAAGAACAAACTCAAAAGGCAATACAATTGTAAATGCCACCGGAGAAACTATTCCTGTAGAAAACAAAGAATTATTTGTCTTACACAAAGACAATGGGCAATGGAAAATATCTCATTACATGTTTAATAATAATAGAATGAAATAAATACTCACCTATAAATTGTAAAACATATTAACAATTAAAAACAAAACAATGAAAGCAATACAATATAGTTCTTTTGGCAAATCAGATGTGTTAGAACTGATACAGGTAGATAAACCCGGCATTAAAGAAAATGAAGTCTTAATAAACGTGAAGGCTACAACCGTAAATCCATTGGATATGAAAATCCGTTCAGGGTATATGCAAAAAATGATGCCTGTTGAGTTACCTTTTATTCCTGGTATAGACGCATCAGGTATAGTAGAAGCTATTGGTAATAAAAAAGACGCTCTTAACAGGCAGGACTACTTTTATTGAACTCAATTAAACGACTGTCTGAATTCCAAAGGCGATAAATTTGTTTTTATTTTGAATAGCTTGCTGAAAGACTGTGGATGTTCAAAACCTAATTCATAGGCAATTTCACTTACAGATAAGTCTGTTGTTGATAATTTTTCCTTCGCCAACTCAATTAATTTGTCGTGAACAAATTGCTTTGTACTTTGCCCTGTTAATGTCTTAAGTAACCGGCTGAGGTAATTTGGTGATATGTTTAATTCCTTTGCGATGTATTGAACGGTGGGGATTCCTCCCGCTACATCATCACTACTGAAATATGCAGAAAGCAAATCTTCCAAATTGTTCAGGATTTTGTGATTGCTTATTTTCCGGGTGATGAATTGACGTTGATAAAAACGTTCTGAATACGTGAGCATTAATTCTAATTGGGCAATTATTACGTCCTGACTTAAATTGTCAATACTGCTATGATACTCTTGTGCAATGTTCTGGATAATACCAATGACCATTGTTTCTTCTTTATCTGAAAGATGAAGTGCTTCGTTTATGTTGTAACTGAAATATTCATAGCCCTTTATTTTTTTTGATAACGGTGTATTCCAAAGAAAATCCGGGTGGATAAGCAATAACCACCCCGAATGTTTTAATTCTTCTCCTGTTGTTGTTTCAATGGATAGAACCTGTTTAGGAGACATAAAGTGCATAACCCCTTCATCAAAATCAAATTCCTGCTGACCGTATTTCATTTTGGCATTGAAGTTTGTTTTCAATGCTATGGAATAGAAATAATGCGTGATACTATGTGGTCTGTCGCCGGGCAGTACTTTTACATCCTCAAACTTTATTACGCTTATCAATGGGTGTTCCGGTTTTGGCAAACCCATCAGCCGATGATATTCCGCAATAGTTTTTATGTGATATGGAAATAACGTTGACATTCTATAGAATTATCTTTCTAAATTTAATTAAATCCAAATAAAATCTTTAATCCATCTTTAAGTGAAGCGGGTTTGCGTCCCAATTTGTTTTCCAGGTCATTAGTTACTTCAGCTTCCTGCCCGTTCTTTATATCCCTGTTAAAATCGATAACTTTTTGAACCATTCCTTCCGGCAGTCCTTTCTCTTTCATTATTGCCTTAAATGCAGGAATATCAACAGACGTATATTGTACATCTTTTCCTGAAAGTTCAGTTAAAACGGAGGCAACATCATAAAATAAATAAGCCTCGCTGCCTGTAAACCGATACACCTCATTGTTACAATCTTCACTCAATAAAACATTAGCTATTGCTTCGCCTTGTTCCTTTCGCAATGCGAAAGATACTATGCCGTCCCCTGCCGGTTGAAAAATACCTGTTTCAAATACCTGTTTACCAACAAACAACGGTATAACGTCCATATATAAAGAATTTCTGAAAATGATGTGCTTCATTCCACTTTCCTTAATGTAATCCTCTGTATCAAAGTGGTCAAACATCAGTTTGTTTGATAAAGTAGCCCTATCCCGTAAAGACCTGCTTGTATAGGCAATGCATGTAACACCTGCTTTTTCTGCAGCGTCAACAACATTCCTGTGTTGTTGCATACGGTCGCCTTCGTCGCCTGCCGAAATTAGCAAAACTGTATCTACAGCATCCATCCCCGTTTCGAGAGCGTTCATGTCATCATAATCGCCGGGATAAGCTTTCAAACCCCTGGATTGCAATGCTAATTGCTTATCCTTTCTGCGAACGAGGGCAGCAATTTGTTGAGCAGGGATTTTCTTTAACAAGGTTTCTATGACTGTACTACCCAACGCTCCGGAAGCTCCTGTTACCAATATTTTAATGTTCTATATTTTTTCTGTCTACGCAAAATTCGGCGGAACCTAAAAAAAACAGGTAGCCAAATCTATCTTTGTTTTAGTCAAATCTGATGTATTCTTTGTCATTATGATCAGTTACAAGAAGGTCAGGCTAACATTGCCAGTTATGGGCAATGAATTCTCAAAATTTATTTGTCCATAGCTTTGCAGTTTAGAAGTGGGCGAATTTCCGAAACCGAAGAGTCGCTTGCTTTGGTTCAATTCTGATGTTCCAAATCTGGTGACCATAAAAGAATGTGGCTATACAACTTTACCGACCTTTCAGAAATATTGTATTTCAACCTACATTATAACAGGTTCAAACCTTTTAATCTGATGCCATCTTCGGGCAATGCTATTTTCAAGCGGCGATAAATATTGAATACATAGTTCCATTTGTTCTTCAGGCATTTCACCATACAGGCTTCTTGCCACTTTGCTTAAGGCAACATCGCATGCTTTTAACGTACTCTTACCTTTTTGCGTAAGAGATACCTGCTTTGACCTTTTATCCTGGTCATCCGTTCTTTCTTTTAAAAATCCCTTTTTTACCAACCGGTCTATTACTAGAAGACCCGACGAAATTTCTATAAAGTGCATATAAATCAAATCTTTTTTCCTTATAGATTTTACGTGGTCGGCTGTGTATAAAAATACAAATTCATCAAAGCTTGAAAGACCCATCGGCTTCATGGCATTTAAGGTAAAATACATCCAAAGCTTCGACAGGCGGTTGATTATCTTAGTCAGGGAATATGTAAGTTGACAATCTGATGAGTCGGATAAATCGCTGGTGATAGATCTACTTTTCTCCCTCTCTGACAAAAAATGTCGGCAAAAATCCTCCAAAGTTCCGGCAGGATTCTTTGCTTCAAAATCTACCCATTCTTTTACTATTTCTACTGTTTTGTTCATATTTACAACATTTATGATGTAAAATATAAAAAATAAATTAGAAATATTACAATTGTAACATAAATGTTCTACATTTGATTCTAATAAATCATAAGTGACTTAGTATTTGAGTCAATTTTTCATTCTCTTAAAACTTTAAACCATGATTTCACAACACAAACCCCGATGGACAACCGGCAGAATCATTATTTCTTTCATAGGGTTTTTCACCTTAATCTCACCCTATTTAGCAGATTGGAATATAACCCATATCTATAATCCAACATGGCCACCTCATGCTAAGTTTCACAACGCGCAAACAATGGTGTTAGGTACGTTCTTAGGCGCCTTAACGCTGTATGCTTTATGGTTCAGGAAAAATATTGCCGAAAGGCAAAGTTTAAGAGAAGCCTCCCTGCTGGCTTCGTTGTACTGGCTGGCGCAATTGCCCGCAATGCTCTTTCCGGGAACCAAATTAACTGACCCGGGCATTTATCATGTAGAAATGCCTGTAATACCTGGCGTTGAATTTAACCAGTTAGTAATGGTAGTAATTGTTTTACTCCCCTTAATAACATTGGGATATTATTTAGAAAATAAAAGACTAAACAAACAAATAAATATCGAATGAACCATAATAATGCCCTGACAACAGGCCTTTATGAGAACATTTCTTCCACTTCAAAATTTTAAAAAATAAACAAAATGAAAAAGACAATTTTAGTAGCCGGCGGAACAGGTGATTTAGGCAACAGAATTATCAAGGCTTTGCTTAAAAGAAACGCAGATGTAGTAGCAGTTGTACGACACAACAGCGACAATGCAAAAGTTGAAGAACTTGAAAAACTAGGTGTAAAAGTTATCAGGACTGATATGTCTAATGTAACTGAACTTACGGAAGCCCTTAAAGGTGTATCCTGTGTAGTTTCAGCGCTTGCGGGCTTACGTGATTCTATTGTTGACGGGCAATCGGCACTGTTGGAAGCGGCTATAGCTGCGGGTGTACCCAGATTTATCCCGTCCGATTTTTCATCCGATTTTACAAAGCTGTCCGAAGGTGAAAACCGCAATTTCGATTTGAGAAAGGAATTTCATGTCAAATTAGATGGGGCCCCGATTTCTTCAACCTCCATTATGAATGGTGCATTCGCTGATATTCTGGCCTATAACACACCCTTTTACAACGTAAAAGAAAACAGTGTTGCCTACTGGGGAAATGACCCGGATTTTCGTGTGGACTTTACGACCAAAGACGATACAGCAGCCTATACCGCAGCAGCAGCATTAGACCAAAGTACCCCAAAGATATTGCGTATTGCCAGTTTTCAAATTAGTGCTAACGAATTGGCGACAAGGGCAACAGAGATAAAAAAGACTGAGTTTAAGCTCGTGCCCATGGGCAGCCTTGATGCACTTTCTGCCTATAACAAAAAAGAAAGGGCAGCACACCCCGAAGGAGAAAATGAACTCTATCCTAACTGGCAGGGCAGCCAGTATATGCACAGCATGTTTAGCGCTCATCACGACCAGCTTGATAACAACCGCTATCCTGACGTAACATGGACAAGTGCACATGATGTATTAGCACGTATCTGATTTAACTCACCATTTAACTGTGGTGTCAATTGCAAAAGCAGCCTATTATCCATCAGTATCCGCAGAACAGAGAGAGAGTCACTTTAATTTCTTCCGGTCTCGCATACAAACCTCATTTTGACTTCGACAAAAGTAGATTTGCCTACGTCTGTTTCTCTGTTCTGCGGAACTTTGCTTCATCAAAAATAGAAAAGTGAAAAGCCTTATTCGAATTCAGGTCTTCAATACAAACATTTGTTTTGCGCCTTTTAGACATATACTAAAGCCCTTTCAACATTTTCCAGGTCGTGCAATTAGCCAATCATACCCGCTTAAATCCTTCCGCGTACAAGAATTTGTTTTAAATAAAGGTAAAAATGCATGCTGGGAAAAATATTGGCCTTTCTACAAATAGTCTTGTGCGCTGCACCATTGTAAAATGTTGAAATAAATAACATGCGAACCCCCTTTGTATTTGCTGAACAGCGCTTCGTAATATAACAGGTGCATCCGCACCGCTATATTTTGCAGAACCAATTTTCCTGGGATTACTATAGAGCAGAGCGCCGTTATCGTGCAGAGCACCGCTATATTTGCAGAAGAGCGATCCCAATATTTACAAGTGCAGCGCACCGAAATATTTTGCAGAAACAAATTCCTGGATTACTATATAGCAGCGCGCCGTTATGGTGCAGAGCACCATAATATTTGTAGAAGAGCGATCTCAATATTCACAGGTGCAGCGCACCGGAATATTTATGTTAATGTCGAAATATCTACCCCAAATTCCTGCGGCTGTTTCTACAGCTGCTTTTTACAAAATGCAGGACGCATGAAGGATCGGGCGCAATAAGGATTATTGCAAATGGAGTCGAGACATTATGTCGTAAATTTCCAAATCCACAACTAGAATAAGGCATCACATATGTAAGGTTTAGCAAAGATCCTTGAAATTAATATCCGGCAGATGGTCCAATGAAGAACTACCTGCCGGATGACTTGTTTTGGATATACTTTTGATACCCTTCAGAAAGTCTCTTACCTGAATAAATTTCCCATTGTTTGCTTTAGTTTTTTCTTTTGATTTGAGTTGTTGCCTTTATGACTCGCCTCAAATACAGAGGCTGCACTCACATCCTGGCCATAGAAGCTTCTTGCGGCGTTTTCGTCAATTGCCAAAGAAGAGCCACTCAGGCTAATGCCTGCAAAAAGGCCCTTCGATTTGGAGTACGAATATACTTCTGCTTCCATCTTGTAATCGGTGCTGGCGGTAGAGTTTCTTCCGACAGGACCGGCCGTAACAGAAGCATCACCTCCCAATGTAAAGCTTCCTTTACCAATTTTCTGCAGTGTTTCTCTTTTCTTAAACAGCAATATAAGATCAACAGATTGTATACCAGCCTGAAGTCCTGCACTGCCACCCGTAAGCGTTACAAACGCCGGATCACTCCACGATCCATCCGCATTCTTAACTATTGCAATGCCTTTGCCACGTTTGCCTGCCACTACAAAGCCTGCATTTATCATTTTCGGAATAACAATTACCCCCTCGGTGTTGTTAAACAGAATTTCGGGTATTTTTTCCTTCATCTTACTGAACTCTGTGAGTACTTCAGTTGAGGATTTTATTTTGTTGTCCTGCTTTTCCTGGCTGTTGGCAACAAGAAAAATAAAAGAAAATGTAAGCGATAGCAGAAAGAATTTTAGAAATTTCATAATAATAAATTTTAAGATAAAAAATTGAGAATTGCTTGTTATACCCGTTAACAACTCCATTAAGTGATGTCAGATGGGCTTATTACGCTAGCAGGTACCTGCAAGCCTAATGGCCTAAAACCTCATTGAATAAATATAAAAAGGATGTATCAATATGTAAAGGTGACAATAGAAAAGGGTTGAAAAAATGTCAGGAAGGCGGCAGAAGATGTCTATAACGCGCTAAATGATCTAATCCATTTCTTTTAACTTTTTAGCTATGGATCGCTACTGTTATGTGATATTTATACTTTAAAACTTTCAAAAAGCACCTCTTCTACTATATCTCCGTTTACTATTTTAACAGCGCTCAATTTTTATGTATCAGAACTGTAACTACAGCTTCCGTTGTACATCAGAGCATGCTCAAACCTGATCAAAAAATAAAAAAAAGTAAAATAGTGAGGAAACCCTAACAAAAATTAAAGAGAATCTTTATACTCTTTAGGACTTAGACCGGTTCGCCTTTTGAAAAATTTTGAAAAGAAAAACTGGTCACTAAAATGCAAGTAATCGGCTACTTGCCCGACTGAATAAGAAAGATCACCCAGGAGTATTTTCGCTTCTGCAATCACCATTTCATCAATAAACTCACCGCAGGTTTTAGTAGTAAGTTCTTTCACTGTTTTAGTCAGGTGTTTTGGCGTCAGGAAAAGTGCATTTGCATAGAACTGCACACTTCTTTCTTCTTTGAAATGGGCTGCTAACAACTTCAAAAAGTTCAATAAAATATCTCGCTGTCGCGTCATTCCCTGCGCATCATTGCCCCTGTATTTATTAGCAATAGCGGCCACTTCAAGCATAAAAAGATTAAAGCCATGATAGATCATTTCTTCTTTAAAGAGATGCCCGTTATTATTAATCATGTTCTTCAGGTAAAGCATCAACGGATAAAGTGCCTGTGCTTCCTTTTCTGCTAAAAGGAACAGGGGAACACTTTGCGGAGATAAAAAACCAAGTGCATCAGCATGTTTTTTATGCATCATTGAGGCAGCAAAAAAATCCGGGGTAAAACCCATGGTGATCGTAGGCAAATGTTCAACCTCTTTTAACACATGAATAATCCCAGGATGAATGATGAAAAGAGAATTCTTTTGTACGACGTAATTAATAAGATTATACTTTATTTCCAAGGGCTCGCCAAGATTCAGATGCATGGAAAAGTGAGCAGAGCGGGCAGGACGAAACAACTTTTCACTGATCGTAATTCCTTCGTTTTCATATACAAAAAACTCATTGGCCTGCTGCTCCTGCCCTGCATCAGCATTGACTTCCTTAATGTCATAAGTATGTATTAAAGAATCGGGAGTGTTCATAGATAAAAATAAAAGCGGGATCTTCCTTCAGAAAGAAAAGTTTACGAACCTGCAATATATTTTATTAATGAGAAAAGTATTCAAATCAGAAAAAAGCCCATCACAGAAAAAAAAGCATATAGAAATTACACGGATTTATATCTGCCGATGCACCAAATGCTTTGGAAATGATTGCAACGCCATTTCCGTATTATATGTTTCTTTTTGATAAAGCTTCATTATCTCATTGCTTATGATATCAGCACTCATTTCAGGTGAACTGCTACGTATCGAAGCTTCTTCACGTGATAAATCCTGCGCCCAAAGATGGTAATACCTTATGCCATGACGATGAGCCTCCTCGGCAAATATTTTCGACATTTCCATCCGGGTAGTAAAAGCAACTCTGGCTAAGGCACAGGATTTAAGATTTTCAAAAAACCTGCTATCAGATATATGTACAAACATGCCACTGAGATTTCCTTTCATCATGTTAAGCACAACCCGGCATCCCATAAAGAAGGGAACCATGTCTGTTTCCATCATATTGTTCCACTCATCGATACTGGCTTCTGTAAGCTCTTTTTTACAATTTGAAAACTCCGGGATTTCTATTGAGATATCAATTTTACCAAACTTGTCAGTAATAGTTTCGCAGGTTTCTATCAACTTGTCAAAGTCCTGAATATCTACTAAAAGAGTAATAAAGTTCTTATGCTCATTTATATCCCGGAAAGATTTTACCATATCAATGTGGTGAAGACTTTTTGCCGGAAAAATGACAACTGCCATTTCTTTTAAAAAGGAATGAATTATTCCCATGCTTAGAGCACCTACTTCACCAGAAATTAAAATCACTTTGTCTTTAAAGTACTTTGCCATGTTCACATTTTTTTTTATTTGAAATACAAAGTTAAATGAATAACACAGTTAATTATATGCTCTTTAGTCTCATTATTATGCCTGAAAGGCGTTATCTGATGTTTGTTATAACTATTGTGAACCTTAGAATATAGAATTTCTTGAAGAATTATATACTCAAGTTTCGCAGATAAATAAATACCGATAATGGGGATAATTTTAGATAAAAAAAGCAGCATGGAATGTTCATAAGTTGCTGAAATACATTAACTTATGGTTGCAAAACAAAACGCACCATGCTGCAATCTAAAGATA
>JBGSYC010000036.1:0-176067 GCA_041751095.1 Flavihumibacter sp. | reverse complement strand
TGCAACAAACTTCCTTGTTCCCTTTGGCAATAACCTTGCTGAGCAAGCTATACGCATGATGAAGGTAAAACAAAAAATATCAGGTTGCTTTAGAAGCGAACAAGGAGCCAAAGACTTTGCTGACACCCGCAGCTATATAGCTACCGCCAAAAAACAAGGTATACCTATCATCCAGGCACTCGCCACTGCCATTCAAGGACAGCCATTTAAATTGTCAGGCTGAATAGTTACGGAATATCTATCATAAATTTAGAAACAGTAATTGGAATGCTCGAACGAAATAGTGTACGTTTTGACATAAAATAGGATTTGGATTGTTCGGATATTTTCTTCCGATAATTAACTTCACAAGTATAATATGCCTCTAATTCAGTTGCAAGTCAAAATAAATTAGTTAACCTGAGCTTATATGCAAACACTTAATTTGATAAAGATTAGCGAAACGGGACCCTGGCAAATAAACGCTTTTTCAAAAGTGTAATTTTCCCCGAGACAGTATGTAAATATATCCCTCCGCCAAAAAGTCAAAATGATCCTTTCTTCCGGCGGGTCTTACGCTTGTGTCTGGATAGAGGCGCTTGTTCCGGTGTTGAGGGACTAATGGTAATGGCATTAAAAACAGGAAGACAATCCCATACTCCTTCGAAGTACCGGTACCAGGTCCGTTTTGTTGTACTGACGGTTCTGACGTTTAGAACCATGCTAACCTATAAAGGATTAACCGGCATCTGCGCTTATACTTATAGGAAAAATATCCTTCATTATCACGTCCACAAATACACGAAGTTCATATTGATGAGTTGTGGCTGTTCACATTACCCGTCGTGAAAAGACCTGTTGAAAAGCGAAAGAGGAAATTACTTTTTATATTTCCAGTGCCTGGATTTCCCTTCAGCTAACCATTCTAAGGCCGTGGAAATTCTCTTGCTCCGGGTGGCTTCTGATTTAGCTTCTGTTATCCATTCAATGTATTCTTTTTTATGTGAAGGACTTGACTTTTGAAATGCTTCAAAGGCTGAAAGATTCTTTTTAAGTGCATCCAGAAAGTAAGATGGCACTTCAACTTCCTTTGTATCAGAAGCATTGCCTTTTTTTATCACTTTAACTCCCTTTTCGTTCAGAGCCATTGCTTCTTTTATGTACCGGGTTAAAACGGCATCTGACGGGAGATCAGTCACACGCTTCAATTGCCCAAAATGTCCCATAGCATTTTTCTCCCCGGAAGATTTCATTATCTTTTCAGGGTCAGACATCAGCGAACCTAACCAGAATCCAAAGGCACAATGTTGCTTAAAAGAGGCCATACTGCATAATATGCTCCCGGCAAATTCATAGTTCGGAAAGCTCCACTTCATGGTTTCCTGTACGTCAGGACAAGCCTTGTGAATAATCTCCCTCAGGTGGTTAAGGATTGGTTTTGCAAATTCTGCTGAACGTTCAATATATGCATCAATACGCGGATCATATGCAGGCATAACATCTTTTTTGTGGATCTTAAATTAAGAAATTAATTCAAGTTGTGCAAAGCTGCAGGGTGCATTTCAAGTTGTCGCCTTACCTGGCCATGGGTAATCAGGCATACTCTACCCTATTAACGTAAAATCAAAATGACGGCGGAGCTAAATAAGCTAATAAGGTTGGATCTCTTGGAGGGAACTTTTTTATCTACTAAGGTTGATAATTTGGAACGGCCCATGGGGCCACGTGTTTATAGCAAACATGCCTCCAGGGTTCGGCTCCATAGGAACCACGTGGAGTTTACGCGACTCCTATGGAGTCGAAGAATTAATTAACAGCTTGCTATAAACACGAGGCTCCTATGGAGCCGGCAAGAACACTTTTATCTGCCGTATTCCGACAAAAGCGAGCTTCGGTGTTTTCACCTAAATAACTTATTTTCAAATAGTTGATTTCCGCAGCACAATGTTGAGTTATATAAAAGGTTGAAATTTCGAACGGCCCCATGGGGGCCACGTGTTTATAGCAAACATGCCCCAGGGTTCGGCTCCAGAGGACCCACGTGGAGTTTACGCGACTCCTCTGGAGCCGAAGAATTAATTAACAGCATTACTATAAACACGAGGCTGCTATCGGAGCCAATTTAAGTCAATACCTCATTGAAATAAATGATACCAGGCTAAAACAGGGTAATAGGCTCGACCAAGCTGAATACAACTGTTGCCAATGCTCATAAACATATACGTAGAAGTCTTAAATGATTAATCGGATATTCACACGTACACTTCACTTATCCACAATAAATCAGATCACCAGAATAACAAGCCATAAATGGCTATTTTTGACCCGAGACAATCGGATGAACAGATTAATTAAAACCTACTATGCTACAGAAAACTTACCCCAAAAAAAAAGATTACTGCAAAGTTAAATTTACATTGAAGGTTGAAAATGCTGATTCAGTTGAACTACTTGGACTAAACAGCGACTGGGAGAATTCAATCATCATGAGCAAGAAAAAAGACGGAACATTTACCTGTGATGTGTCCCTGCCAAAGAATACCCAACACGAATTTAAATACAGGGTAAACGAAAAAATCTGGATTGATGAACCAGAAGCTGACAGTCAGCATCCTAATATATACGGCGGTATAAATAGCGTAATCTATATATAACCCGGCAGGCAATTTTGTAGCTTTCCATCAGGTTCGGTCGGACAAAAGCCATATCTTTGATTTAAGCATGCTAACGCTGAACACGATATTAAAAGAACTAAGAAACGTTCCGATTGACCGACTTGAAGACCTCTATTCTATCATTCATTCGTTAAGGGCAGACACGAGAAAGTCGGACCGGGGGAGCAGGAAAATTCTCTCTTTTGCGGGCGCCTTTGCTGACATGTCTGAAAAGGATTACAACGACTTTTTACAGCAGACGAAAGGCGTTAGAAGCAATTTGTTTGATCGTGACATTAACTTATGAAACCTGCCCTTATTGACACGGACGTTCTTTCGGAATTTCTTCGCGGTAATCTAAAAGTGGTGGAAAATGCGGGGAAGTATTTAGAAACCTATGACGCGATTAATTTCAGCATTATCACTTATTACGAAATTCTGAACGGATTGCTCTACAAAGATGCAAGGAAGCAACTACAAAAGTTCACTGACTTTGTAGCGATTAACAAAATTCTGCCCCTGGCGATTAGTGCAGCCAAACGGGCTGCAGAAATTTATGCTGACCTGAAAAAGAAGGGACAGCCAATCGGTCATACTGACTGCTTAATTGCCGGAATTGCACTGGTCAATGGTCTGCAATTGGTCACAAACAACACTGATCACTTTGAAAGGATAGACGATCTCGTAGTGGTGAATTGGTTGAAGTGAACTTTGCCGCCTCCAAGAACCAGGATTTCGCCGGCTTTCGGCAAGCGGGGAGGACGGAAGTACAATCAACTATTAGCAAATCCAGTGAGGTTCCGGCGCCCGTGCAAACTTGGGCAACAGAACAAACAATCATTTCGACAGCGGTTATGACAGAAGTAAAGCAATTCGCCGCCTGACTAAAAGCCGTACACGAAAGGAAAATCCCCGTAATGCCCGCGAAGAAACTGACGGCTGTATACGTTAGCATATCAGCCGCACTAAGGGAAGCCCTAGAGGGAAAAACTCAATGTAAAAACCGGGAACAATTGCTTAAAACGTTTGCTATGAGAGTAGCAGCTAACCGGTTTTAATACATCAAATTTGGGGCCATGATGGGAGAGTTACATTAGTATAATTCATAGGGAAAGCATTCTGCATGCTTATGACAGCGACAGCTAAACGACCTTTTTAACGTTTGTAGCGCTTGGCCCCTTATGCCCCATTTCTACTTCGAAGCTAACTTTGTCGTTTTCTTTAATGGCCTCCGATAGCTGGTTTACGTGAATAAAAACGCTTTCCTGCGTCTGCATGTCCTTGATAAATCCAAAACCCTTATCCTGGTTAAAAAAAGTAACTACTCCGGTTCTGACGGTCTCATAAGCTTCCCTGGCTTCCTGTTTAGGAACACCTATCTGCATGTCTTTTGAATTGAATACCTTCTTTCTTCTTGGATCTGGAGGAACGGAAGAAAAATTTCCGTTTTCATCGATATAGGCCATCATTTCATCAAGGGTTTTTCCCTTTTTAGCGTTGGCTTTGCGTTCTTCCATTTTTTCGAGCTTGTCCTGCCTTTCCTTTAACTTTTTCTTTTGTTTTTCTTTTTTGGCAAAAGTTTCCTGAGATTTAGCCATAGATTTAGTAATGTGGTTGGTGAAATGTAAAGGTCGTAAATTTATTGCGCAATCATGAATTTAAATAAGTCTTTTATGACGGCAAGTTACAGGCACCGTTAATGATAAATCGGTCACTCACTTCCCGGAAGTATCTTCCCGCATCAATTCACGATTAAACGGCCGCATGATAAGCCTTGCGGAGCTGTTATGCGAAAAATATTTTCCGACCCATCCGATAAAAACAACAACCTTGTTTCTTCCACCGATAAGTGAGAATAAATGAACGAAACACCAGAGCAACCATGCCCTGAATCCCTGGGTTTTAAATCTTCCCAGGTCTGCCACCGCTTTGTTTTTGCCAATTGTTGCCATTGAGCCCATGTCATTGTATTTAAATGGCCGTACTGCTTTTCCCCTGATTATCGCCAACAGGTTTTTTGCAAGCTGCCTGCCCTGCTGGATGGCTACCTGCGCCACACCTGGATGGCCATTGGGATACTCCTCAGAAATGATCGCCGCTATATCTCCTATAGCAAAAATATTGGTATGTCCTATCACCCTGTTCACTTCGTCTGTGTTAATCCTGCCGCCGGTTACGATTTTTTCTGCCGGAAGTCCCTGTGGAAAATCACCCGTTACGCCGGCTGCCCATAACACGTTTCTTGTTTTGATAATAACTCCATTATTAATCAAAAGACTTTCTCCGTCAAAGCTCTTAACCCTCACGCCATTGTAAATAACAACCCCCAGGTCTTCAAGAAACTCCTTTGCTTTCACCGAAGCTTCTTCCGACATCACACCCAATACCCGTGGCTTACTTTCTACAAGAAACACTCTCATTTCAGCCGGGATAAGAGACGGGTAATCTTTGCTAAGTATGTGGTTTTTGAACTCGGCTAACGCACCCGCCAGTTCAACACCGGTAGGTCCGCCGCCAACGATGACAAAAGTCATCATCTCTTCTTTTTCCACCGGATCCTTTTCTGTAACAGCCGTTTCAAGGCTTTGCAGGATCATACTTCTCAGGTTCAGTGCCTCGGGTATCGACTTCATGCCCATTGCAAAATGTTCTAATTTTTTATCTCCAAAAAAATTTGTGGTAGCTCCTGTTGCCAGAACGAGGAATTCGTATTCGATTTCCCCGATCGTTGTATCAACAGAATTTTTTTCCGGGTTAATCTTCAGTACGTCAGCAAGCCTGAAATTGAGATTTTTGTGGCTTTGAAATGCTCTTCGTATCGGGAAGGCAATCGTTTCTGCTTCAAGGGTGCCTGTTGCAACCTGATATAACAAAGGCTGGAAGGTGTGATAATTATGCCGGTCTATCAGGATGACTTCCACTGATTCATCTTTCAAATTTTTTGCCAGTGCAAGCCCGCCAAATCCTCCACCAACGATAACTATCCTCTGGCAATATTCTTTTTTTGCTGCCATACATGTATTTGTTTAAAGGTAATTAAACAGCACCTGCAAAATGTTTTACAATGCATGAAACACTATTCCAGACCTGCGCGAGCTTCATGGCCTCATCATATCAAAGATAAAATCATCCCGCTTTTTAGAAGTGGTTTTCTTATTAATGATGCAGAAGCAAATCTATGGCAAGTGCCGATAACAAACCTTACATGTAAATACCGGTATTTAGCAAAAAATCCCTGGTGAAATCGGGGTTCAAACATCTGCTAAGATAACGGTAGTCAGGTTGATCACCAGTCATAGCATCCGAAAGTTTCAGTGATCTTTCATTTCGTCCGAAAGGTCGCAACATAACAAAACACCAAAGGGGGGCTCATCAAGATGACAAGAGAGTATGGTATCCCTTCACTTGTTTCAAAGCCGCCGCTGTATGCTTTTTCACCTAATGCAACCCGTTGCGGCGGACTTTGAAATCTCCCCCATTTTAGCGACAGTTGTTTATTAAAGGAAAGAAGGAGCATATAGATAAAGACCGTTCGTGTAAGGAATAATATTACGGTGCGCTGCACCTGATTTGAAAATCATAAATCTTTCTACAAATATTCTGGTGCGCTGCACCACTATAAGAATGTCGAAATAAATAACATGCGAGCCTTTTCCTGCATTTGCAGAAAGCGCCTCGTAATATAAGAGGTGCAGCGCACCGTAATATTTGTAGAAACAAATTTCGTTGATTATTAAGGTGCAGCGCACCGTAATATTATGAGTTGCGGCAAATACCTATACCCGGAACCTGACTTATAAAAATATTACTCACCATGGTACATAAAATAAAGCGTTGATGCCTATAGCGCGCCTTGAGTTATATAAAAGAGATCAAAGCAGCCATGCCTCATCTGATGCTCATGGCTGTTTTGATCTCAGTCAGTAAATAATTTTCCAGGCGTTGAATACCGGTTCGTGAACCGGCGTTATCTGTTTTCCTTTATTATCTGTAAACCTTTTGTCCACCGGGCTATCTCGCGGAGCATAGCAGTGGCTGCTTTTTGTGATGATTCATTAGCTACAAATTCGCCTTCTTCATTAATGTTTTGTGTGAAAAAAGGAAAGTGCACCGTTTCCACCAAAGGCACTACCCTGAAAGTGGAAAGGTCGCCTTTCAGGCTGTTTGTTGCCCTTGTGCCAGCCGAAATGCCGCCATAACTTACGATCCCTGCTGCCTTATAGGCCCATTCGTGGTAAAGATATTCAAGGGCGTTGCGCAGCGGTGCCGGATAATTGAAATCATATTCAGCCGTTACAAAAATAAATGCGTCAGCTTCGTCGATTGTAGCGCTCCATTTTTTTGTATGATCATGCTCATACTTTTTCATCGACGGGTGATTTGGTTCATTCATCATTGGAAGGTTGATCTCTCCGAGATCAAGGACTTCAACATTAAATTCACCGTATTGCCTGGCTATTTTAGTGATCCAGGCTGTTACGGCCGTCCCTTTCCTGCCTGGCCTCACCGTAGAGGAGATAATTTTTAAACTATTCATAAATAAAGGTTGTGCCGGATTAAGCTGGTTGTAAAACTGCTTGTTTAACAAACTCGGCATTACCAAGGAGTTTTACTTCGTCACCCACTAATAATCCTCCGGTTTCCGTAACTGCGCCAAAGCTGATGCTGTAATCCTGGCGGTTTACTTTTCCGGAAATAGAAAAGCCAACCCGCGTGTTACCCCAGGGATCCACTGCAATGCCTCCGTACCCGGCATCAATAACAACCTTCTTACTTACTCCGCGAATCGTAAGTATCCCATAAAGTTTGTAATCTTCCTCATTTATTTTTTCAAGCTTCTCACCGGTAAAAGATAATTGGGGATAGTTTTCAGCGTCGAAGAAATCGGCTGCTTTCAGATGTGCATCCCGCTGTTCGTTATTTGTAGAAATTGAATTGACGTCTGCTGTGAATTCAATGCGGGCCGAAGTGAAGTCATCGCCAATAGTTTCAATGGTTCCGCTAAAGTTGTTGAACTGACCGGTGACAGTAGAGATCATCAGGTGTTTTACCTTGAATTGTATTTCGGAATGTGCAGGGTCTAAAGTCCATTTTGTAGTTGCCATTTTTGTATGCTTTAATGTTTAAAAATTATACGTGTAAGTTCATTTTTGCTGATTATTGATAAGCCTTTATGCCATAAAGAAAGCCACGCTAAAATCGCCCAAAACCGTTTTCCTCTCTTTGTTCGTTATTAACTCTAACACTGTTAGCAAATTTACAGTTAAATAATTTATGTTTGAACATTAATTATTGCTCTTTTGTTAATTCTTTAAGAAAGCCGGCTAAACCTTTTCGGTTAAACCCGATCGGGGCGCAGCTGCAGTGTATTTCCCACTTAGGTGTGACGGGCCGGTGACAAGTTTCACGTTTATTGCTGCTCTCCATTATCTTTATCGGCAAATCATATTAATGAACGTATCGCAATTAGACCTGGCGCCAATAACCAGGCATCTGAGAGCAAAAGCAGGCTCTTATCTCCTCGTTTCTGCTATACATCATTTGCACGTGTTTGAAACACTGCTTCAGGGCCCGCTTTCAATACAGGAATTACAGGAAATGTTGCTATTAAAAGAACGCCCCGCAATGGTGTTGTTTCCCGCCCTGTGTGCTATGGATCTTTTAGCATTTAACAAAGAAGGAAAGCTTCAGCTGACGAGCCTTGGCACTTATCTCACGTCAGCATCCCCTGTGAACCTTATTGGATATGCAGGTTTAGAAGAACAGGACCCGGGTGTACTCCGGATGACCCAATGGTTAAAGAACGATGGGCCCGTCGATATTTCACAGGGCTTATCTTATGTGAAAGACCATGGAGCACCCTCACCGATGGATGAGCCCGGGGCAGCCCGCTTTTTTACAATGGCACTGGCAGGAAGGGCGCGATATCTTTCGCCTGTTGTTGCCAGTCAGATGCCCCGGCGCGAAGGCTTCTTACTTGACGTGGCCGGAGGTACCGGATATTATACATATGAATGGCTTTTGGCAAACCCGTCGTCCAGCGCTGCCGTCTTTGACCGCCCTGAAGTATTGAAAGTCGCCTCAGAGATTTTAGATGAATTTGTTGAAGCTACCCCGGCTGGAACCCGCAACTTAAAGGAACGGGTGACTTTTATACCTGGTGATATGTTTACAGACGATCTTCCAAAATCGGACATACTGCTCGCGGCCAGCTTGTTTCACGACTGGCCTGAAAAAACCTGCGAGTCTTTAACGCAGACTTTTGCTAATACGCTAAACCCCGGGGGAGAGTTGTGGATACATGAAGTTTTCCTTTTTGATACGCTTGACGGACCGCTTGCCGTTACCGATTATTCTGCCATGCTGTTTTTGGGAACAAAGGGCCGTGCGTACAGCAGACAAGAATACAATACCTGGCTTTCCCGCGCCGGGCTTACCCCTTCAACCGATATCATCCCTACCTTAATGGATTATGGACTTATTTCAGCTACTAAGGCATAACAACGATGATGGCGCCGGGTTACCTGTGTCCCGGATACCCAGGCAATGATATCATTTGTGATCGTATGTCTGAATTCCAGATATAAGTTATCAGTAGATACAATAAACTACATCAGGAAACGCTTTATACGCGGAGAGGAGCAATCTACGTCAGGTATCTGTAAGCCCTAAGTGTATACCCTCTGCCGATTAAAAAAGTGGGTTACAAATCAACCGTTACCGGATAAACAGTATACAAGAACGAGGCAAGAACCTCAGGGAGTTATCATGAAAGCAAAAATTATTAAGATCGGCGAAATTGAAAATGGGAACCCGGTGGGTTGGTCATTCGACAGTTATACAAACGTTCCTGCTTTGCAGATGTCTGGCAGAGGAACGCTTTATCATGGTTATAGCGTAAAGGAATTAGAAGAAATTTATTACAGCTTTCCTCAAAGCCAGAGCCTGAAAAAACAGCCTGATCTCACCACTTCATCTGACGCTGTAGGCTACTGACAACACCTACATCTTTCTACGGCTGCATGAGCTATGCCAATCGCGTTAATACCAGGATGACACGGATTGTTAAACAGTAGAGGTTTACCTGTAGATGGACGACAAATCTTTTTTTACAGGTAAGTAGTAAGCATTATTTGCACACAATAACGATTTACCAAAACAATTTGTTCGTTAAGTTACATCGTTAGGGATCTAAATGTTCTATATGATGAATTGTGAACCGCAATTTCGTATCAAGGTTGCTATCGCTGATGATCACAACATATTCAGGCAGGGCGTTAAAATTGCCTTAAGCCCTTATCAGGATATTGATATCATCCTGGAGGCTACAAATGGTGCAAATCTTTTAGATCAGCTTCAGAATGTTCAACCTGATGTTGTGTTGTTAGATATGCAAATGCCCGTCATGGATGGGATAGAAGCATTGCGGCTTATAAAAGCCAGGTTTATAAATATCCGTGTGATTATGCTTACAATGAATAATGATCCATCGCTGGTATGGACACTGATGGAAAAAGGGGCTAATTCCTATCTTGGCAAAGATTCCGACCCGGAAACGATCTACAATACCATTGTCACTTGTTTTGAAAAGCAGTTTTGTATTTCAGGTATCATTGATGCTGCGCGTATTTCCGGCATTCCTTAGGAGGTGAGCTTACTCCCGGTGTTCGCTACATCAGATGGTATTGCTTTCAGATGGTTATAAATCCTGCATGTAACACACATACTTCCAAGGCAAATGAAATTCCAAAAAGCATATCAGCACATCCTCTTCATGTTTAATTACGCCTGAAAAAGACGTTTGGGGTAACTACCGGAGCGTTGAGGTTACACGCTTAAGTATCTCCTTCGTAGCCTGTATTTCCAGCTCATATTCCAAATACGAACCTTTATTATCCCTGCTATCTTCCTTCATGCTTTTTAAGCCAAGTAAGTAATCAAGCAACATATCAATTGGATATGACCGGTTATAATTTAGGTAATCTGAGCCAATAACAGTTTGCTGAAAATGTCCGGGGTTCATGGGTATATCATTTAAACTATAACGACATCCCCGCAAATTCATTGTGTCAGGTCGCTGTAGCCCACTATCAGTACTAACTGGCATGGTTAAATTATTCCGGCACCAATGGCTTTCGATGTGATTTCAACGAGCGTTCCAATCACATTTGATATCTTTTTTATTTTGCCGCTGAGCTCCGCTATTTTTTTAGCCGATTGTTCCATCTCCGCAACAAGGGATTTTAATTCACCATTAGCCGCATTAACCTTATCAACCATTGCCTGCAGTATCTCATTCAGCAATATATTTTCCTGGGCAAACAAATTATTTAGTGCTTTCTCAAGCAATTGTTTCTCTTGTGCTGAATGGGAATTATTCAGCTCAGTCTGGAGTTCGCTGATCACTTCCCTGATCTGCCTGATTGTATTTAATATCTCAGTGTTCATAATAATATCAGATATAATAAGAGGGCTAACTTTTATTTACAAAGGTGTTTAACAATTTATTCAGTTCCTGAACATCTGCCATCAAATCCTGCGTTTCTTTTATAAGTTCCTTAATGTTTTTTCTTGATTTAATCTCCGCAAGCAGCTTCTGATGGGCCCTTAACAGTTTCCTGGCTCCTTCTACACTTTTCTTTCTGAGCATTTCAACTTTCTCAAAAGTATCCAGGCCTGCATTGTAAGTGATCATTGAACCGTGAGATATCCCTAACGTATCCGAGAACATGATATTTTTATAATTTGCAAGGTAATTGTCGTATTCCAGTTGCAACAGTGCTTTAAGCCCCGGGAAGGTAATGCCGTTTGCCCCGGCAAACGAATCCGAATCGAGAACCTCTGTAAGATTTTGGATGGTGTTTTGAACCAACATATCACCTGCAGGAATATATCTTTTCAGTGCCTTTGCCTGCTTTGCCTTTGTTATCCTGGATCCGGCCAGGAGCACAATGCCGGATATTTGCTTTCCGATGACGGCAGGAAGTTTATCGGGCACGGAAGCATTATATAATTCAACCGCTTCTGTTAAACTGTTTCCAAGACTCTTCGTGCTGGCATCTAATTCCTTCTCATATTTTCCGGCACTTAATGCAGCCAGTAATACCGAATACTTTTGAAGCAGCTTTATGGAAAGGTCGAATTTGTCGGAGAGCCGGATAGCTGATTTATAATGATTACGCGCATCCATCACTTTCCGGTTGATTTCCACGGGATTGGAAAATTGACTTGCTTCAAGAAGCTCATTGTTTAAATGAAGCTCAGCCCTCTTCTTTAAAACCTCCCCTGGAAAATCGATATACTTTTTTGCAGAGACTGCAAAAGTGTTAATGTTTTTAACCTGATTTTGCGTCAATACCGAACACCCGGACAACAAAGAAAAATGACACATCAAAAAAACCCTGAGGTAAATATTCATGCGATTATATGTTTAAATATAATTAGGTCGGCGATTCGGGTGGCACTCATTTAGTTTAACACGTTAATTTACAAGGATTATTGCAAATCTGACACGTATTAATCTTTCAGATTTCTGTCTCAGGAAATGTTGAATTTTTCTTTTTTGTTTTTCTTCAATATTTATGGCGTAATTGTTGAATAACCTATACTGACTAGGCGTTTTCCCTTATCCGTATTTTTTCAACCTTTAATTCTGCCCTAATGAACACAAAGCTGTTTTGGTACCTGCTGCCTGCACTATTTTTATTTGCGTGTAAAAAAGATGCAAATAAAACAGATCCCCGTAAAGAGGCAAACAACGCATTGGTAGAAACGGAGCCACCTGTTATGATACCGGTCAAGAAGAAAATCAATGACGCGTCTAACGGGTATATTATCGGGCTTCCATCAAAATACGATTCAACGTCGAAAAATTACCCGCTGCTGATAACATTACATGGAGGTGGTACATTCGGTGATGGATCATCACAATTAAATTTAGTGCTTATTGACGGCGTTGCGCGATTATTGGCGGAGAAAAAGTTTCCGGCAAGTTTTGATGTAAATGATCAGCATTTTTCTTTCATTATAATGGCGCCCCAGTTTACAAGATTCCCTTCACCGGCTGAAATTAAAACGTTGATCACTTTTGCTAAAAAGAACTACCGGGTAGACAGCCGGCGTGTTTACCTTACAGGCTTGAGCATGGGTTCAGTTTTAAGCTGGGAGACGGGGGTTGAATCTCTGTCTGAGGTTGCCGCTATTGTGCCTATTTCCGGCGTGCCAAATTACCCCGACGATAATGGAGCACGTAAAACCGCTCAGTCCGGTCTTCCGGTCTGGAGCTTCCAAAATGAAGATGATCCAGTAGTATCCAGTACAAAAGTTAAAGAATTTATTAAAAAGGTGAATATGTTCAATCCTGTTCTTGCTCCAAAGTTTACATTATTCCCCTCCGGTGGACACAATGCGTGGGAAAAAGCAACAAACCCGTTTTATAAAGAAGAAAATATGAACATCTACGAATGGATGTTACAATATAAAAAATAGGCGCTTCTGTTTCTCCAGGTTAGCCAACCTGTTAGCACAGCCGGATTTTTTCCGGCTGTTTTAGTATTTTTATTTTTTACCATCTGAAACGCACTGCCTTACGCAGGAATGATCATCTGAAAGCTCGCACCACTGTTCTCTTTGCCTGAGGCATAAATTACGCCTCCGTGATTTTCAATTATTTTTTTACAAATGGATAGCCCGATACCCGTGCCTTCGTACTCACTTTTACCGTGCAGGCGTTGAAAAATCACAAATATTTTTTCAGCAAAGATTGAATTAAACCCGATTCCGTTATCTGTAAAAACGATCTGAAGGTAGCGGTTGGCCTTTGCAAGATTGTACTGTTTTACTTCGCGGTGATGCAGATAATTTGAAGAGATATTGATCTGAGGCTCAATATCCCGGCGGGCAAATTTCAGAGAATTTGTGATCAGGTTCTGAAACAGCTGCCTGAACTGGGATGGAATAACATCAGCGATAGGAAGATTACCTGCATGTATAACCGCTTTCTTTTCTTCTATTTTATGTTCTAAAGCTATTAACACTTCATTCAGTATTTTTTGCAGGCTATACGTTTGGAACGACTTGTTTCCTGAAATCATGGAAAGGGATAAAACATCATTGATCATTTTTTGCATTCGAATGGCAGAAGTGATAATCTTCTGCAAGTATAATCTACCCTCATCATCAAGGCTTTCATGTTGAGTGGTCAGCAACCTGTCCCCAAAAGTGGAAATCTTACGCAGCGGTTCCTGGAGGTCGTGGCTGGCAACGTAAGCAAATTCCTCCAGGCTTGCATTAGATTGCTGCAGCTCGAGGTTCTTTTCAAACAGAACCTGCTCTACTTCCATCCTTTCTGTAACATCAAGCGAAATATTCAGCACATTTTCAACAAGGCCGTTGGCGTTGCGGTCGAAAACTGTCCCATACGTATGAAACCACCGGTATTTCCCATTTTTATGAAGCATTCTGTACTGAAATTCTGCAATGATATCATTGCTTACCAACATGTCGCCCGAGTTGGCTGCTTCAAGCGCCCTTGAATTTTTCTCGGTAATACCTGCAATATCTTCAGGATGGACAAGGTTTGCAATAAAAGCAATCCCTTCTGTAAGAACCTGTTGTGGTTCGTAACCCAATAACTTTTTAAGCCCCTGGTTCACAAATGAATACTTGCCGGTGTGAATGTTATAAGAAGTAATTATCGAAGGAGTAGCGTCAGCGATCTTTTGAATAAAGTTTTGGTTTTCAAGTAACTGCCTCTCAACTAATTTTTCTTCGGTGACATCCTGGGAGGTTCCAATCATTTTGCAGGGAACATCATTTTCATCAAGCAATACCTCACCCTTTCCGTGGACAAACTTTATCTTTTCGTTTCCAACAATAATCCGGTAATAAAGGTCATGCGGCTTTTTTATATTCAGGAGAATGTTGTCCTTATCTTCCGGGTGTATACAACCGATAAACTTTTCAAGGCTGATCTTTTCTTTTCGAAGGTCCATCTCAAATATATTGTACAGTTCTTCTGACCAGCTGAGCTCATTTTTTATAATATCCCACGACCAGTTGCCAATATGCGTAAGTGCCTGCGCCTGTTTATACAGCTCTTCACTTTGCTGAAGCCGTTCAATCAACTGTTGCCTTTCGGTAACATCCTGAGCGGTTCCAAACATCCTGTAAACCTGGCCTGTTTCATTTCTTAGCAGTTCGCCCTTTGCATGAAGAATTTTTATTTTGTTACTGTTTACAATTATGCGGTAGTAAAAATCAAAAGGTTTACCGGTTTCAAGTGATCGCGCGATATGTTGACTTACCAACTGAACGTCGTCGGGGTGATTGTATAGAGCAAGTTCTTCCCTTGTTATTTCCTTATGAAGCTCAATTTCATAAATACGGTAAAGTTCATCCGACCAGTGAAGTTTATTGGTGGTTAAATCAAGGGTGTAATTTCCGATATGGGTGGCCGCCTGTGCCTGTTTGTATAGTTCTTCACTACTTTGTAAACGTTGAATCATATGATACCTGTCAGTGACATCCATTATCGTACCTTTCATTACGGGCTCATTGTCCTTATAAGAGATCGTGCCCCGTGACCAGAGAACCTTCTCCGTATTATTGGCGATGTACCGGTATTCACAGTCATAAATGCCCTGCTCGCTTATGGCTTTTTCAACGGCAAGCTGTACCCGCTTTTTATCATGTGGATGAACGTTTGATATAAATGCGTCGAAATTGTCACTTCTTTTTAACTGAAGGATATTAAATACCTGGGGGGTAACAACGGCCCCGCGTGATGATATATCCCATTCGAAGCTACCCATACCTGCCAGCCGTTGCGCTTCGAGTAATTGATCTTCCCGGTATTTTAATTTTTCCGCAATGTCTTTCTCCTCCTGGATGTCAAATGCAAAGCCGATAATTTGCCAGACCTGCGCATTTTCGGCCCGCCGGAAAACAGATTCATAACTGCGATGCCATCGGTATCCGCCATTCTTCGCTTTAAGTCTGAATTCAAACGATCTTATTGCTGCATCTTTGGTTGACAACAGATCGTTATGGTGTTTATCTGCTGCTTTACGATCATCGGGATGTGTGAGGCGGACGAACAGCATAGTTCCCATTGTCTGTAACTCATCTTCCGTATACCCTGCCTCCGTGTTTACCTTTGCATGTAAGTAAATATCCTGTTGCTTAACCAGATCGTGAACATATACGATCCCTGGTAATGTATGGGTAATTCTTTCATTGAAATGCGCCTCCTCGTTTATGCGGTCCTTTAAAAGTTGTATAAAGGCGTTTGTCGATGCGGTTTCCGATCTCATAATGAATACATCAATTTCCCGGGTAATGGCAATTATCATGGCGGGGTCCGATGTGTATTGCGGGAGGAATGTAAGAAAAACCTGTTTTCTCACAAAGCTTACCAGGGTGATGTCTTCCGCCACAATTTGCTCACGGGCCACCCTTGGCAATTGGTCGGAAAGCCACTTCTTTAAGGCTTCTGCGATCTGGTCCTGCGCTTTATTCTGTACAAGGAACGTAAGGAACTCATGGGATGAAATTTTCGAAAGTTCAGACAACTGATCTTCCGTCATCGACTCAAAATATTTTAACAGAGGCACTTTGAATTCCCTGAATAGCCGTAGCTGCTCTTCATTATATTCACTCAGGTGCTCATCGCGGACAAATTTTGCAAATGCTGGTAAGTACTTAAAACAAAGTCTTTCCGGAAGGCCTGTTATTTCGGGTGACACAGATATGATTTCGTGTGAATATATAACTTTTTAGGAACCCCCGCCATGGTACCCTGGATATCTCTGCCCATCAAAAGACATCTTCGGGCTATCCTCTCCCTGCTGCATATAATTACTTATCTATAGAAAGATTTTTCCGCTTAGGGCATCACGCATACAGCCGTTCTATCGATTCACGGTATTTCTCAACAACCACTTTACGTTTAAGACTAAGCTTGGGTGTCATCTCGCCACTCTCAACACTCCATTCGTCTGGCAATAATTCAAACCGTTTGATCTGTTCAACATGGTTAAAAAACTTATTAAAGCTTTCAACAAGCTCCTTAAAAAGTTCAAGCACTTTTGGATGGCGTATTACCTGCTCATTTGTTGTAAAAGGAATATTATGATTTCTCATCCAGTCTTTCAGGTTTGGAAATGAAGGAACGATCAAAGCCCCTACATATTTCATTTCTGCTCCAACTACCATCACCTGCTCAACAAATACAGATTCTTTTAGTTTGTTTTCGATAGGAAGCGGGGCTACATATTTGCCGCCACTTGTTTTAAACAATTCCTTTTTACGGTCGGTAATTTTAAGGAATTCATTTTCAACCATCATACCGATATCACCAGTGTGATACCATCCGTCTACTATACTTTCTGCCGTTAATTCGGGACGTTTGTAATAGCCCATCATTACATTGGGACCCTTGGTTAATATCTCACCATCTTCCGCGATCTTAACCTCTACACCCTCGATTAGCGGCCCGACCGTGCCGAACATTCGTCCTTTAACTTCATAACGGTTTACGCTGATGACGGGAGATGTTTCCGTAAGACCATACCCTTCCATAATCGGGATTTTAGCTGCGGTGAAAATGCGTATCAGGCGAACCTGGCATGCAGCTCCTCCCGAAACAATACACTTCAGCTCGTTGCCAAGCCCTTCCCTCCATTTACTAAAAATAAGCTTGTTGGCAAGGGCAAGTTGAAGGTTATAACCAATCCCCTGATTTGTATTGATCTCGAATCTGGTAGCAAGCTCATGTGCCCAAAAAAACAATTTCCTTTTTGCGCCTGTGAGCTCCAGCCCTTTTGACATGATCCGGTCATAAACTTTTTCCAGCAGGCGGGGAACCGTTGTAAATAAGTGAGGTTTTACTTCTTTCAGGTTTTCTCCTATGGTGTCCAATCCTTCGGCGTAATATATTGAAGTGCCTTTAAAAAGATAGATATAGCTGACCATTCGTTCAAAAATATGATTCAGCGGAAGGAAACTAAGGGCCTTTAAATTTTCACCCGGGGGGAAGCACGGCATACTTGCCATGACATTGCTTAATATGTTGCGGTGGCTAAGCATCACACCTTTCGGTATCCCGGTCGTTCCTGAAGTATAGATAATGGTCGCCAGGTCTTCGCTACGGATCTGGTCAGCAATAAGTCTTACGTTTTGAATAGCTTCGGGGGTACTTAACTCAAGCACTTCCTTCCAGTGAGCGGCGTTGGCCACATGGTCAAATGTGTATATCTGCCGGAGGTCCGGAAGCCGGTCTCTGATGCTCAAAACTTTGTGAAAAAGATCTTCATCATTTACAAATACAACCTTAACTGCCGCGTCGGTTAAAACGAATTCAAGGTCGTTGACGTTAATCGTTGGATAGATAGGAGTAAGCACAGCGGCTATCTGCTGAACAGCAAGGTCAAGAATGATCCATTCGGGCCGGTTTTTAGATAGAATCGCTACTTTATCCCTTCCTTCTTCACTCATGTCGCCCCGCTTCAGTCCAAAATTTAATAAACCGGCGCTTAATCTATTTACCAGGTCGCTAACTTCCTGTGTACTGTATTTCCGCCATATTCCGTTTTCTTTCGCCGCAAGCATAACTTCCAGGGGAGTGCGGTCGAGGTGGTATTGAATGCAATCAAACAATCGTGCAGGTTCTGTCATAACAAAGCTTTTTTCACGTGTACAAACGGGTATTTGCCGAACTTCCATAAAATTCCACTTTACCTGGAACAACCGGGCGTATTGCCGCATTCCACAAAGCGATGCTTCATTCACCGGTCAGTCAGGAGAACAGTGCCTGAATAAGCTTTTGTTTTGTAAGATGAGGAATAAAAGGTTATAAAAACAAGATACAAAAAACCTTACCGAAAAGGAAATCTTCACCGGCATTATTTGCTTTGATAATTTTGCCCGGCAGGGAGCTTAAACACACGACCGCGGTAAAAATTGTTGAAGTCTTTATAAGCTTCCGCATGCGTATTCGTCCAATTTTGAAAAGCAGTTAAGTTTTGAACCGGGCCAAACAACCACTGGTTATAAGCGTCAAACAGACCTTCCTTTAATAGCTGCCGATGATACTCAAACAGGCGAAAAGGAAACCGGGATGAAAATTTATCATCCCACTCCAGGATAAATTTTGTTCTGATCATTGTTAACGACTCCGGGGTTATGCCCATAGAAGCCATTGAAGACTGGCGGTTCATCGTATTTAAATAAGCAACGGCAAATTCATTTTTACTGTTCTGATTCTTCATGATATCGGCGTCTGCAAACAATTTTTTGTAACTGTTGAGCAGGATATTTTTTACTTCAATCGTCCGACGGCTGTAGCTTTCAAGGTTTACAAAAATTTCACCATAAATAATGCTCCATATTTTGTCCATCGTGAAATAATAATATTTGGCGGCGTTATAATAGTTTCCGGAATAATTCGGGTCAGTTTCAATCCCTTTTTCCCATTGACGAATGGCAGTAAAATCCTGGCTATACCATAGCAATTCACCGTATTCATTGTAAAGAGCCCCGCTTTTGGGAAATTTCCTGATCCCTTTTTTGTATAGCTTTTCTAATTCGTTTTTCTGGCCCAGGCCTTTATAGATCATGCCTGCAAGCTGGTAGGTCTGCACATCTGCATCACTGTCTTCGATAACAGGTTTAATGATTTCCAGCGCCCTTAAGTAATCCTTTTGCATGTATAAAGCCATTGCAAGATCGCTGGTTAGTTCAATATTGTCCTTATCCTCCTGAAGAGCCCTGTTAAGAACTACCACTGCATTTGCATAATCTCCCTGGCGGGAAAAGTTTCTTGCCGTTTCCTGTAAGGTTTTGGAGTCGGTGGACTGGGCACCCGATTTCAGAACAAGGAAGCTTAAACATACAAAAAGAAAATACTTCATCAATTTTATTTTTTCGAAAAGCAAAGTGCTTTACCATGTGAACGCCTGCTCAGATTAATTTCTCCTTTAAGGTCAAAAGGTTCAAGCTGCCGGAGATCAAATGCCGCGTTTAAGCATCTCCATTCAAAGATAAAAAATACGGCCTATACGAAACGTTCAATAATAAACTTTTAGAAACTGTTAGGTTTATTCTTTTTCCTCAAAAGTTAATATGCCGGCAGCGTGTTGAGATACCCGACGCTGTCACTTTTCCGGCAAGTATTTTCACCCTGGAACAAAACGGGCGGGGGATCATCCGGGAATTTTGCCGGGTGCAATCCGGAAATTGTTCCCGCCTTATCTTCAGGTTACAAATATTTGCTTCGAAGTGGCGTTACCATAGCTGTCGGCAACGCAGAAGTTTTCCTTGTTTTCAACTTTATACGGGTAAAAGAACTCAAAAGCAGTCTCACTATCCCGGTGTTCAATAAATACAGCTATTGCATCCGTCACCTCTCCGGTATCACGGTCTTTAGTCCTGACATCATAAAATATACCCGTCAGCATAAAATCATCTTTACCCCTTTTGAGCGCCGCTTTAAGGTTATCAATCAAAACAGATGATTCCTGGCTTTGGTTTTCCGGGTAATGGCCAACGGAGACAAACTCTCCGGTAATAGTGGTAGCACCGGCATAAGGATGAAATTCACCGTACTTTATCAACAGTTCTTCTGCAAAAGGGAAAAAGATATTGATAAAAGACTGGATATCTTTTAATTCATGTTGTTCCATTCAGTTGCCTAATCGATCATGTGAGTTAATAAGCCATCGCGTAATTTTGGCTCAAACCATGTACTCTTCGGTGGCATCACATTGCCGCTGTCCGCAATATCAAACAATTGCTGTATACTAACCGGGTAAAGACTAAAGGCAATTTTCATATCACCGCTGTCCACTCTCTTTTCGAGTTCACCGAGGCCCCTGATACCGCCGATGAAATCAATCCTTTTATCTGTGCGCTGATCTTTAATACCCAGGAGAGGATCAAGGAGATTATTCTGGAGAATGGTGATGTCCAGACACCCGATAGGGTCGTCGGAAAACGTTCCGTCTTTGGAAGTAAGCTTGTACCAGGTTTTATCTGTGTACATTCCAAATTCATGCAGGCGTTCAGGAGAAAAGCTGCCGGGCATCTTCTCTACGGTAAAGAGATCAGTTAGCTTATTGATAATCGTGGCTTGTTCCAGCCCGTTCAGGTCTTTTACTACCCGGTTATAGTCCAGTATGCGCAACTGGTCTGAAGGAAAAAGGGTGGTTAAAAAAGAATTCGCATTTGCAGGAGCTTTATCTCCGAGCGTTTTCCTTACCCTTGATGCGCTTGCAGCCCGATGATGACCATCAGCAATATAGGTGCACTCCACGCGGGTGTCGAACAATCGTGAAACTGCCTGAATGGTGCTGTCGTTATTGATTACCCAAATCGTATGTTGAATGTTATCATCCGCCACAAAATCGTATACCGCCGTGTTGCGCTTTTTCCATTCATTGATAATCTCATCTATCTCTCCAATCGTGCGGTAAGCAAGAAAAACATTTCCCGTTTGCGCCCGTGATGCCAGGATATGCTCAATGCGATCCTGCTCCTTTTCGGGCCTGGTAAATTCATGTTTTTTGATGATGCCATTTTCATAATCATCAATTGAAGAAGCACAAACCAGACCCGTCTGCATTCTGGAATCCATAATCAACTGATAGATATAAAGGCACGCCTTGCTTTCCCGGAACAGAATATTGCGCTGAATAAAAGCCTGAAGGTTTTCTTTGGCCTTTTCGTATACAGCAGGTGAGTGAACGTCCGTATTCTCTGCAAGATCTATTTCCGATCTGGTGATATGGAGAAATGAATTCGGGTTTCCCTGTGCTTCAATCTTCGCTTCTTTTCTGTTAAGCACATCATAAGGCCTCGAGGCGACCTGCCTTGCAAATTGCGCCTGCGGTCTTAATGCTTTAAAAGGTAATATGTTAACCATGAAAATCTGTTATTGATTAAAGAAGGATAAATATGACCACCATAACGATCCGGGCGCGGTATTTAAACTTCTGATGACGTAAAATTTATATCAGCCTCTTTTTGATGCAAAATGCCTCATCATGTCTGTCAGAGCAACTACGCTGCCAAATGACAAAGCGTTGTATAAGCTTACTCTGAGACCTCCGACCGAACGATGCCCTTTTACACCAACCATGCCCTCGTTCCGGCAAGTTTCTAAAAACTCTTTTTCATGCACCGGATCTTCCATTACAAATGTGACGTTCATTTTACTTCTGTCTTCCTTCGCCACTGTGGGTTTAAATACCGGCAATGCATCCAGGGTGTTATACATGAGATCAGCCTTCTGTGCATTTATCTTTTCGATCTCTTCAACTCCGCCCATTTTTTTTAACCACCGCAATGTGAGGAGGCAAACATAAATAGCAAATACCGGGGGAGTGTTTAACATGGAGCCATTTTCAACATGGCTGCGGAAGTCAACCATCATAGGCATTTGCCGGGTGATGCTGCCCAAAAGCATTTTGTCAATGATCACAAGGTTCACGCCGGCCGCTCCGATATTTTTCTGAGCGCCTGCGTATATTAGTGAAAACCTGTTAAAGTCGGTTACCCTGCTCAGGATATCACTGCTCATATCTGCGACAAGCGGAACGTCTGTTTCCGGTATGAAATGCATCTGCGTTCCTTCGATAGTATTGTTGGTGGTATAGTGAAAATATTTTGACGTAGGCGGTACGACAAAGTCTTTAGGAATATAGCTGTAATTTTTATCCTTTGAACTTCCAACCACATCTACAAAGCCAAAATATTTGGCTTCTCTGATGGCTTTCGTTCCCCACACGCCGCAATCAAGATAAGCGGCCGTTTCACCGTCGTTTAGAATATTCATAGGCACCTGGAAGAATTGGGTAGATGCTCCGCCATGCAGGAATAACACCTCTTTTTCAGAATCCAGTTGCATCAGCTCCTTTACTAATAAAACAGCCTCATCTAATACAGCCTGGAATAAAGGTGTTCTATGACCGATTTCAAGAATAGATAAGCCGGTTTGATTAAAATCAATCACTGAGCGTGCAGCTTCTTCAAATACCTGTTTGGGCAAGATACCGGGTCCTGAATTAAAATTATGGATCACTGGCAGTACATTTTAGGATTTAGAAACGAAAAGCCGTGCAAAAGTAAGGTGTGGAAATATTAAAATCAATTAATGTGCAATCAGCCGTGATGGTCTGCAGGCGCTAAACAGCGATTCCCATGGTATCTAAGGCTTTTGTTCACAAGTTTTCCCTTTTATATCCCCTTTCTTCCATGAATCGTTAAGCTGTTGAAGTTCAGCTATATCCTGGGCGGGTAAAGGTTTGTCGTTCACAGATTTCAGGTCTGGCTGGCCTGCATTCACCCATGCCGTATACCAGAATGAGGCAATGGAAGAAATCGACTGGCGCATGCGTCTCTCTATCATGCCGGCTAATTTTTTGTCGTAAGCTATCGTGTAAGCGGCGGAATACTGCCTTACCATTTTATCATTGCGCAGCTCAAAGGCGAATTTCTGATCAACAGGAAAATTTTTTGAAAGTTCTTTTTCAAATAACAGTACGGTATCAGCAGCCGCTGCGCTTTCCAGTATCCTGTCCCAAATAAAATAGGAAGGATCTTTGACATAAGATGCCTTACCGATAAAAAAATCCCATTCTTTTTGGGCTAATAATTCCGGCACCCGGCTTTCCCAAAATCCATGTATGCCTTTCTGATCTGTAAATTGCCCGTTATGGTTATGGCAGGCGTGAAGAGGTACATGTGCGTCTGAAATATAATGGCCAATTTCTGCAGACAGCTTCAAAATGCCAGCCTTGTCTTTTTCCCTGAAGGCTATAGTTAACCTGAACAACATCCTTTGAACCCACCAGGGAAGTATGCCATTTGCCAGTAAACTGTCTTCTCCGAAGGAATTGATTGCCTCTTCCCATTTCCTTGGTAAATTGCTGAAAGGGTATTTGCCATATTTGTCAATATCAATATAATGCCGCGGCCCCTCTTCCACGATTGCATATCTCCTTTTATCCGGGTCAACAGAATGTTCACTTAAATAATCTATGTTTGGCTTAAATAAAACAAGCATTTCCGGGGGAAGTAAGAATACTGCGTAGTAATTGATTTTCCGGTGAGCGAAAAATCCCCAGCAGAAACAGCTTTCCCAACACAGCAATAACAGGGAAAAACATAATGTTTTTTTCATGGCAACTGATTGCAACTGATTATTGAAGGCTTTTTATTTTTTCATGATCATCTTCTAATTCGGAAATGCCTCCGGATACCGTGTATTTCAGCGCGTCTCCTGCGCTGATATGCTCAATCTGCCGCACTTTGCCCTGCGGTACTATATAAGTGATCCCCGCCAGGGAATAAGACAAAGGAACATATACGGTGAGGTAATCCTTCAATCCTAATTTTACTGCGTCGTCATCGGTGATAAATCCGATTTGCCAAACCTCATCGGCGTGTATATTTACAAGCACTGCCTTATTAAATTTGCGTTTGTTGCCCGCAAAAGCTTCAAAGAAGTCCTTTACAGAGGAGTATATGATTTTAATGCCGGGTGTACGTTCGAGCCAGCTGTCAAAGAGGTCAAAAATGCGGCTGGTTATGAAATTAGAGCTCAGGTACCCGATAATGATCAATGAAACAACGATGATGACAAAGCCGGAGCCATAATTCCGGATGATAACATTCCCCGAAGCATCTTTTTCAGTAAAGACCGGTATCCAGCTATCTACTGAAGATACAAAAGAGTAAGTCAAATAAACAGTAATGGCCACAGGCGCTGCAACCAGGAGCCCCTGTAAAAAGTATTGGAAAATCTTTTCCCATTTCCACCGTCCCGCCGGTAATGCATCGTTTTTCATATAATCAGGTATTATTGGAGATTGATTGCAAACCTACCAATTATGCTTCAGTTGACATTAACCTGGTTTCTTCAATTCTTCCATTCAAGGCAATATAACACCATCGCTTAAGGAAGCATAACGCGATTAAACCTTTTTTCAGCCATAGCTTCTATCTGCTGACCTGCCTGGCTATATTAATTATTTGTAAAGAAAAAAATAATGCGGTAAGAAACTTTGGTTACATTAAAAGTTTCCATAGTTTTGCTGCACTGAAGTGCTGACATGGAAATACAAACGAGAATTTTGCACAAGGCGTCTGATCTGTTTTTACGTTATGGTATACGTTCTATTACAATGGATGAGATCGCCCTGCAATTAGGGATCTCAAAAAAAACCATTTACCAGTTCTTTGCAGATAAGAATGAGTTGGTAGAAGCAGTGACGATAAAGATGCTGGCTCAAAACCGTGTTTGCTGTGAAGCAGAGAAGGATCAGGCTCAGAATGCTATTCACGAGGTGTTCCTTGCAGAGGAAAAGGTAATGGAAATGTTTGAGAACATGAATCCCTCCATGTTGTACGACCTCGAAAAATATCACCCGTCAGCATATGCCAGGTTTGCCGAACATAAAGACAATTACCTGTTCCGTGTAATAAAAGAGAACATGGAAAAAGGGTTAAGAGAAGAGATATACCGTTCCGATATTGATGTTAATATTATGACGATGCTCAGGCTCGAAACGCTTACTTTTCCGTTTAACCCTCACGTTTTTTCGAGGATGAAATTTAATGTCGCGGAGGTGCAGCGGCAGGTAATTGATCATTTTCTTTTTGGGATCGCGTCAATAAAGGGTTATAAACTCATCCTGAAGTATAAAGAAGAACGAAAGAAAATAAAAGCATCATGAATAAATTACGGTACAAGGGAATTCTGACAGGCTTTCTTGCATTTCTGATATTCGCGGGCCAGGCACATGCACAGAGAACGCTTGAGCTTACAGCACAGCAGGCGGTAGATACCGCATTAAAGAATGTAACCGCTTTGCGCAACCTGAATATAGACAGGAAAATACAACTGGCTCAGAACCGCGAGATCACCGGGCGCGCATATCCCCAGGTAAACGGAAGCGCCGCGCTGACACATTTTTTTAGTATCCCGGTTACTTCTTTGCCTGATTTTATATCTCCCAGTGTATATGATGTTTTACAAAGAAATAATGTAAAGGATGGAAGCGGAAACCCCATCGCTCCCCCCAACTCGTATGCAGTAATCCCCGCCCGTTTCGGAGTACCCTGGACCGCTTCCGTCGGCTTCACGTTTGAGCAGCTGATCTTTCAATCTGACGTGTTTGTAGGGCTGAAGGCAAGGGCTGCCTCCCTTGAGTATGCCGGCAACAATATTGAAGTGATGGAAGACAGCATCAGGATTAATGTTTTACGTTCTTATTATGGCGTGCTGATCGTTGCAAAAAGACTTGGCTTTTTGGATGAAAGTATCGTGCGGCTGGAAAAATTACTGCATGACCAGACCGAGATGTATAAGAACGGGTTTGCAGAAAAACTTGACCTTGACAGGACCCAGGTCAATCTAAACAATTTGCAGTCAACCCGCAATCAACTCAACAACCTTGTACAATTAGGCACTGAAGCGCTCAAATTCTCTATGGCCTTACCCACCGCGGATTCACTGGTTTTAACGGATTCACTTACGGTAACGCAGGTTAAGGCTGACCTGTTGGATGATGCAGGATTTTCATTTGAAGAAAGGCCCGAATTCAACCTGCTGAACACGATAAAGAAGCTTCAGCAGCTGGATGTGAAAAGACATCAGCTTTCTTACATACCCACGGTAGCCGCTTACTGGAACTACAGTAGAAATGCGCAGCGCCAGAAGTTCAACTTCTTCGATAGAAATCAACCCTGGTTTCCCGCTTCTTTTGTGGGTCTGAACATCAATGTCCCCATTTTCGACGGATTTCAAAAAGACAGCCGTATCCGCCAGGCTAAACTTAACCTTCTGAAAACAACAAATATTATCGACAACCTGCAGCGGGCTATCAGGTTTGAACAGGCGGCTGCTAAAATACAGGTACGTAACGCTTTGGTAGCATTGGACGTTCAGGAACGAAATCTCGAACTGGCAGAAAGTGTTTACACCAAAACAAAAATAAAATTTGAACAGGGCGTTGGGTCAAGCTTTGAAATCATACAGGCGGAGAACAGCATCCAGGAATCTCAGTCAAATTATTTCCAGGCATTGTATGATGCAGTCATCGCTAAACTTCAGTTTACCAAAGCATTGGGCAGACTATAGTACACCATTCTAAAATTTTTCATATGAGCAGGATAATTAGAACAGGGCTTCCGGTAATTTTATTGATGCTCGCCATCAGTTGCGGGTCAGGATCAAAGGAAAAAAACGCAGCGCTCGCCAAAAAACAGTCTGAGCTGCAGGAAAAAAAACAGGCGTTAAGTAGTTTGAGTGCGGAGATTCAAAAACTTGAAGCTGAAATCGGCAGGATAGACCCCTCGACGGTAAAAGCTGAGAAGGCTAAGCTGGTAGCGGTGTTACCCGTTAACAGAGACAACTTTACCCATTTTATCGATCTTCAGGGAAGGATCGATGCAGAGAACATATCGTACGTAGCGCCACGGGGCCAGGGGGGGCTGGTGAAAGAAATCTATGTGAAAAAAGGTGACAGGGTTCGAAAAGGGCAATTGCTGTTAAAGCTTGATAATGCTATCAGCAGAGAAAACATCGAGACAGCTAAAACGCAGCTGGCTTTTGCGCAGAACCTGTACCAGCGCCAGAAAAATTTATGGGATCAGAATATCGGTACTGAAGTGCAGCTGATCACGGCAAAAAACAGTGTGGACCAGGCGCAACGAAACATCGCCACCTTGCAGGAACAGCTTTCATTTTCGAATATTTATGCCGAAGTAAGCGGCGTTGCTGATGAGGTGAATGTGAGAGTTGGTGAATTCTTTCAGGGTGCTTCGCCAATGGGAACGCCGCAGATAAGCATAGTAAATACAAGTGCCCTTAAAGCGGTTACAAATATTCCGGAAAATTACCTGTCGAGAGTAAAGAAAGGAACGCCCGTCGTTATTTCCATCCCGGATCTTGATAAAACGTTTAATTCAACAATCACTTACATCGGGCAATCTATCGGGTTAACTTCCAGAGGTTTTACAATAGAAAGTAAGGTGCCTAACAGCTACGCCGCGGGGTTAAAGCCTAACCAGGTTGCAATGATCAAGATTCTGGATTATACCGCTCCAAACGCCTTTTCAATACCTGTAAATACCTTGCAAACAGACGAAAAAGGGAAGTATGTACTTGTAGCCTCACAGGAAAACGGCAAAATGATCACGCGGAAAAAACCCGTTGATATCGGCGAATTATATGGCGACCAGATTGAGATCAAGGCCGGTTTAAGCGAAGGTGATGTGTTGATCACAGAAGGCTACCAGGGTTTATATGATGGCCAGTTAATTACAACAATCGTTAAATAGGATTACCACCTGCATTGCAGTTCAAATGCGCATGGCAGTGATTGCCTGCACAGCTCCTAAAACCCAGAATCATGAGCGTATTAGAGAACATCAAAGACAAGTTTAAAGAATTCGGGCCTACCAGTTGGTCAATCGCCAATAAAACATCCATTTACCTGCTTATTCTTTTTGTGTCTATGGCAGGCATATACCAGTTTATGACCTTGCCCAAGGAGCAGTTTCCGGATATTGTGATCCCCACCATCTACGTTCAAACCGTTTACGTCGGCAATTCGCCAAGAGATATTGAAAACCTGGTGAGCCGGCCAATCGAAAAACAGATCAAGGGAATTACAGGAGCCAAGATCAACAAGGTGACCAGTACTTCTCTCCAGGATTTCTCTGCGATCATTGTGGAGTTTGATACGGATATTAAAACAGATGTGGCACTGCAAAAAGTTAAAGATGCGGTTGATAAATCGAAAAAAGACCTGCCCACCGACCTTACTGAGGAACCCAACGTGCAGGAAGTAAGCTTTTCTGAATTCCCGATTATGTTTGTAAATGTAAGCGGTAATTACGACCTGGTCCGGTTGAAAAAATATGCTGACGATATACAGGACAGGCTTGAAGAGTTAACAGAAATAAACCGCGTTGATATTGTCGGCGCCCCTGAAAGAGAATACCAGATCAATGTAGATAATTTCAAGATGCAAAGTGCAAACGTCACTTTCGACGATATTGCCAATGCCGTTGCCAGGGAAAACAGCGATATCACGGGCGGGTTGCTTGACATCGGTAACATGAAACGCACGCTCCAGGTGAGAGGGCAATTCCAGTCGGCCTTCGATATTGAAAAGATAATTGTACGCAATACGGCGGGCGAGTCAATTTACCTGAAAGATATTGCGGAAATCAAAGACACCGTTAAGGAAAGAGAAAGCTATGCCCGGCTTGACGGTAAAAATGTTGTAACGTTGAACATCATTAAGCGTGCGGGTGAAAACCTTATCGAAACGTCTGATAACGTGAAAAGGGTTATTGATGAGATGAAGGCGGAAGACTTCCCTGAAGACCTCGGGGTTGTTATCACCGGCGATCAAAGCAACCGTACCCGAACCTCTTTTAATGACCTGGTTAATTCAATTATTATCGGGTTTATACTTGTTTTGCTGATACTGATGTTTTTCATGGGTGTCACAAACGCGTTTTTTGTTGCGCTGTCTGTGCCCCTGAGCATGTTTGTCGCTTTTATGTTCCTTCCGGTGGCTGACATTATTATCGGAACAAGCGTCACGCTTAATTTTATGGTGCTCTTCTCGTTGTTGTTTGGGCTTGGAATTATCGTTGATGATGCTATCGTGGTTATTGAAAATACACACCGTATTTTTGTGCAGAGCGGGGGAAAGCTATCGCCGGCACTTTCGGCTAAAATGGCTGCCGGCGAAGTGTTTATCCCCGTACTATCGGGAACGCTGACTACATTAGCTCCCTTTTTCCCTTTATTATTCTGGCCCGGGATCATTGGCAAGTTCATGATCTACATTCCGGCAATGCTGATCTTTACATTAACAGCGTCGCTCATCGTAGCATTTATTATGAACCCGGTATTTGCGGTGGATTTCATGAACCAGGAGGAACATGGTAAAACACGGGCTTCAGCAATATTCCGTAAACCAATATTCTGGGTGATCCTTGCCGCCGGGATATTGTTTGACATCGTAGGATATGGGCAGGATGTAATGATCTACCGTTTTTGCGGTAACCTGTTGTTAATGTTTGCAACTTTGATGGTTCTGTACAATTTCGGGATAAAAGGGGTGATTCATGGCTTCCAGACCAGATCGCTGCCATGGATAATGAGTCACTACGAAACTTCACTGAGATGGGCTTTAAAGGGATGGAAGCCCGTATGGCTGCTGCTGGGAACAATTGCGCTGTTCTTCTTATCGGTGTTTGTTTTTGTAGCCGGCGAAGTGCCGGTTGTTTTCTTTCCGCAGGCTGATCCCAATTACGTTTATGTTTATCTGAAGCTCCCGGTGGGAACAAATGTTGATTATACAGACTCAATTACCCGGCAACTGGAAAACCGGGTGTACCAGGTGTTGGGAATGGATCAGGATAACAAAAACCCGATTGTAGAGAGTGTGATTGCGAACGTAGCCGTAGGCGCCGGTGATCCGCAAAGCGGAGACCGGAGCACCCGGCCGGAGCTGGGCAGGGTACAGGTGTCTTTTGTGGAATTTGAAAAACGCCATGGCAAATCAACATTGCCTTATTTAAACGCGATAAGGGAGGCAATAAAAGGCTTCCCTGGCGCCGAAATTTCTGTGTCCCAGGAGCAGGGTGGCCCTCCTACCGATCCCCCGGTAAACATCGAGGTGTCGAGCGAGAATTTTGACAACCTCACCAAAACGGCCGTGTCACTTAAAAATTTTCTTGATTCTGCGCAGGTCGCCGGTATTGAAGAATTGAAAATGGATGTGGATCTTACCAATCCGGAAATTACCCTGGCCATAGACCGCGAACGGGCAATGATCGAAGGAGTTTCAACTGCCCAGATCGGCATGCAGTTGCGTACGGCTTTATTTGGAAGGGAGGTGTCGAAGATCAAGGATGGTGAGGATGAGTATAAGATCCAGTTGCGTAACGTGGAAACACAGCGGCAAAGCCTTTCAGACCTGCTGAACACCAAAATTGTATTTCGCGATTTTGCATCGGGCGGCCAGGTTAAACAAATACCCATAAGTTCGCTGACTAAAGTTGATTATACCAGCACCTATGGTAGTATCAAGCGAAAAAATCTGAAAAGAGTGATCACGCTGCGTTCGAACGTTCTTTCAGGCTATACTCCAACTGCGGTTAACAATGAAATTAAAAGCGTCATAGAAAATTTTAAAAATACTGCAGATGATGTCACCATTGCACAAACAGGCGAAGGAGCACAGCAGGCTGAGACCGGGGCCTTCCTGACCCGGGCTTTAATCATTGCACTTGGCCTTATTTTATTTATCCTCGTTCTGCAATTTAATTCTGTAAGCAAATCAGTAATTATCCTTACAGAAATACTTTTCAGCATCATTGGAGTAATGCTGGGGTTTGGATTAACAGGAATGGAGGTTTCCGTGGTAATGACCGGTATAGGCATCGTAGGTCTGGCAGGGATTGTGGTCAAGAACGGAATCCTGGTAATTGAGTTTGCGGATGAACTGAGGAGCCGGGGCATGCGTACCAGAGAAGCCGTGATAGAGGCAGGGAAAACAAGGATCATCCCGGTGATGTTAACCGCATTAGCGGCTATCCTCGCTTTGATACCGTTGGCCATTGGTTTTAATATTAATTTTGTAACGATGTTTTCAGAGCTAAACCCGCATATATTTTTTGGTGGTGATAGTGCAAGCTTTTGGAAGCCACTCTCCTGGACAATCATATTCGGGTTAACGGTTGCTTTTTTTATGACCCTTGTGATAGTGCCGAGCATGTACCTTATCGCCGAACGTTTAAGAAGGCCCATGCGCAGAATGTACGGAGGCAAATGGATTTCCATGTTGGGCATCCCTCCCTTTACACTCATATTTATGCCGCTAATGCTCATTACGATGTTTGTTCATAATGCCGCGGTTGCACGAAGAAGAAGAAAATTGCAGCAGCAAAGAGTAAATGAGTCATTCGTTGGAAGCTGGTTTTAAATTTTGCATTGACGGCGATTGATGAGGATTTTATAGCTTTACGGATTGATGTTTAATAGCGGCAGGCATCCATTTTTTAATTTGTAAAAATAAAACCATGATAAGAAATCATGAGATTGATTATAGAATTTATGGAGAAGAGCTTCAGTACGTGGAAATTGAACTTGATCCAAATGAAACTGCCATTGCCGAGAGTGGCGCCTTTATGATGATGGAGGATCATATCCACATGCAAAGTATTTTTGGTGACGGTTCCCAACAGCAACAGGGTGGTATCCTGGGCAAATTGCTTTCTGCGGGTAAAAGATTGCTTGTCGGGGAAAGCCTTTTTATGACCGCTTTTACGAACACGGGCGAGGGAAAAGGAAAGGTAAGCTTTGCCGCTCCCTACACCGGGAAGATCATTGCAATGGATCTCCGGAATTATAATGGCAAGGTGATTGCCCAAAAAGACGCTTTCCTTTGTGCTGCTAAAGGGGTAAGCATCGGAATTCAGTTCCAGCGGAAGTTAGGCACGGGCATATTTGGCGGCGAAGGTTTTATCATGGAAAAAATTGAAGGGGATGGCATGGCCTTTATGCACGCCGGTGGTTACGTTGTTGAAAAGGATCTGCGACCCGGAGAGTTGTTACGGGTAGATACGGGTTGCATTGTTGCGTATACGGGAAATATTGACTTCGATATTGAGCTTGTCCGGGGCGTGCGAAACTGGATTTTTGGCGGGGAAGGATTATTTTTTGCGGTGCTGCGTGGGCCGGGAAAGGTGTGGATACAATCTCTTCCGATCAGCAGGCTGGCAAGCAAGATCATTTCTTATGGAATAGGACGGCGCAAGGAGGAGGGTAGCATTCTTGGAGGCGTCGGGAATTTACTTGACGGGCATTGAATCAGCCGTCAGCAGTCAGCTATGAGCTATCAGCTATGAGAGGAAAAGAGATAAAATATCAGCAGTTACCTGACTGCAGTTACCTGACTGCTGACTGCTGACTGCTGATAGCTGATCGCCCACAGCTGACAGCCTACGATGGCAAACTTAATAAAAACCCAATGGTAAAATTTGCGTCCCAGTCAAATACGAAAGTGTCACATTTTGTTGCATCTGCAACTGCCTTGTAAATATTTAGCCCGGAAGACATTTTTTTGTCATCAGCCGTATATGCCCCCGGCAGGTTTAACACGGTATATCTTTCTTCTCCCTTGCGGCTCTTATTGGCGAGCGTAAACGGAACACCGCCGACGATAAAACATACATTTCGCTTGCTTTCAGGAACTCTTGCCAATTTTTCCTTTACTTCATTATAGACAGCTGCGTCAGATATTTCCTTCTCATAATATTTCGCGCCAGGCACCTCAAGTGTTTTCAGGTTCCCGTCTTCATACCAGGCAACTTTTGTGTTACCCGATCCGATGTCAACAACAAAAGAGTTTTCTACGAAAGACGTTGGCAATGTGGCTCTAAGCCCGAACTTAGCTTCCTGGTCAGGCGTCACCAGGTTAACAACGTAGCCCATTTTCTTCAGTTCATTAGCTATGATTGTCGTTTTGGGTTCCTTCTGCGCCCCGGAAGAAATAACAAAGTGCATGTTTTTTGGAGAAACTCCTTTTTCAAACATCCCTGCAAGATATTTCTTGAGCCCCAGCCGGATATCTTCTGTCGTAGCGGCGCCTTCATAAGCGAGTGATTCACCAAATTTCTTGGAAATAATTTCCCACCGTTTCTGGCTGTCCATGTTTATAATGAAGGAATTGAATCCTGAAGCACCCACTTCCACTACACCTTTTGTTACGCCGTTTACGGGTTTTTCGGGGGTATAATGAAATTCCCGGGATTCCATCTTAACTGTTGTATTGTCTGACCCGGTATCTTTCTCATCTGTCTTTGGCGCAGTATTTTCTGCAGTGGTTGCAGGTGCATCCGCCTGATTTTGGGGAAGGAACTTTTTAACGACAAAATAGATAATAACTGCAAGTATCAGGAATAAGGCAATTTTTCCTCCGGGCTTAATTTTCATTTTCTTTCTGTTTCTTTTTAAAAATTGATTAGATTATTTTTAGTGCTTTATTTTTTCAGGTAATCAAGGTATTTATTTTTACCACCATCTTTATCAGGGTTTACGTTGCCGATATTGGCAGCTGATGTTTGGATGGAATCCGCATAATTGAAAGTGTTGTCAACATCCAGTTGCGTAGCCGTCCGGGCTGCCAGTGAAACCTTTGCAGCATCTTTGAGGTCCTGGGCATTCATCGCCTGCGAGGTAATCTGGATAGCAGATTTTATTCCACCGATCTTATTTGCAACGTCCTGTCTGATTTTGGAAATAGCAGTATCCGCGTCCGTGTTCAGATCTGCATTTCCCGTAAAAGCTTTCATGGCCTTGCCCATGGTTGCCGAAGCGGTCGTTACCGCATCATACTTCGCTTTTTGTATTTTTATGGTGTTCTTTAAATTCAATAGGGCTACACCTGACTTGCGATATGCCTTATCCGCAAAAACAACAAGGTTTTTTACATCGTTTGAAACGGGTTTTACCGCGTCAATAAAATCTTTGGAATTATTAAAATTTGTTGCCGAAGTTTCCAGGGCAAGTTGGGTATCAAAATCTTCGGGGCTTTTTTGAAGTTTTGCCTGGCAGATACGAACCTCTTCCTGTGCCTGCTTCAAATTTCTTTCATTCTCTTCAAGCTGAAGCTGAAGCGACGATTCCTGTGCCTTCAGCTTTTCCCCATGGATGCGCAACTGCTCCCTGTCTTTCTCAGCTTCTTCAACCTGCAGGTTCAGGATATTCCAGGGATTCATTTCTATTGCCCAGCCTAACAAGCCCTGTGCGATCGCTTCCGAGAAATATCTGATGCCTCTCCAGAATTTTGCGTTGGTCAGTATCATCAGCAGAACCATCGCAATGGCTATCCCGATGATTAATTCAACAGTCCCCCATACTATTTTTAACAAATATGGAAGTACATAAATGTAGAAGAGCGCCGCCAAAGTTCCGAGAATGAGAATTGCCATTATCGTACCCCAGGTTTTTTTTGCATCCTGGGTAGGCACCTCAAAATTTGTCTTCATTATCTCGTTTGCCATAGATTATAATGTGAAATTATATGAATGAATGACGTTTCTTTCCTAAAAATACTGATTGATCTTCTGCAACTCGACTTCAATCTCTTTTAACTTGTTTTCTCCGGCGTAAATAAAAGAGTCTTTGTTGGAATTGAGCCGTTGCCTGTCACCGGCGATCTCCTCCGCAATTAGTTTCATTTCCTGGTTCAGGGCAGCGATCTTTTCGTTTAAAGATTTTAATTCGGCCGATTTCATCTGAAGCGCCTTTTCTTTATCCTCCACGTCTTTTTTATACTGTTGATTATACGCGTTCTCAAAGCCCTTTATGTCTCCGGCAATCAGTTGCATATATTGTTGGCCGGTGCTGATCAGACGCTCTTTGGTGAGGCCGGCTCTTTTTAACACATTAAAAGCTGTCTTATATCTTGATCCTTCATCCGCGATGGACTCAACGTCAACTTTACTGTCTATGAATTCCTTAAAATCTGTGCCCTGGAAGAGCGGGTTCTTTGCATTGGCTTCTTCTATCAATTCTTCGAAATGTTTTTGATGCTCAGCGGATGTTGTTGCTACACCAGAAACAGGGCCCGTTGCTGAAGGCCGGACGGTCACCGGCGCATGCGTCGGCGAAACATCTATCGGTCCGGTGTCATTTGGAACTTTTTGGGGTTCAGCAATTTGTGCCGTGCTTCCACCGGTGGCTTCCTGTTCCTTTTGTTCGTTGAAATCAACAAACGGACTCATTATATACTTTAAAAAACTCATATATTTTTTTTAAAGTTAATAAAATTACTCATGAATAGCTGCAGTCCGCTTATTGCACTCTTCGGCATCCTAAAATTAAAATGCCCTCCTTTGGCTCCCATGCTATCTGATAAACCACATCTTAAATGTACATTATCAATTAACCAAATGCGCTACCCGGACATATATCACAAATCAATGCAAAAAGGCTACCCATAATAAGTAGCCTTTTCTCAATATATTGGGTCGCATTAGTTGCGACTGTTGAGCTTTCCAAGCAGACGCAGGATTTCCAGGTAAAGCCACACGATGGTGACTACCAATGCAAAAGCGCCATACCACTCCATATACTTTGGAGCGCCCATGCTTACTCCCCTTTCTATGGTGTCAAAATCGAGGATCAGATTCAACGCAGCAACTCCTACCACCACCAAAGAAAAGATGATCCCTAGGGCACTCCCTTCATGCAGGAAAGCAATATTAATATTAAACAGGCGCAAACCCATTGCCAGGAGATAAAATATCGCAATACCCGCCGTCGCAGTCATAATAACAGACCTGAAACGCTCTGTTGCCTTGATTACACGGAACCGGTATAATGTAAACATGGCGATAACCGTTCCAAACGTAAGAGCAACCGCCTGCATAATGATCCCTGGAGCTATGGCATCAAAAGCATTGTTGTAATAAACTGAAATTCCACCCACCGCAAGACCTTCCAGCAGGGCATAAACAGGCGCAGTGAACGATGCCCACATTGGCTTAAATACCGTTACGAGGGCAACAACAAAACCGCCTAACAAACCGATCCATATCCAGGAAACAACGTCCTTGCCCTGGGCAGCCGCATTCCAGGTAAATGATGCTGACGCCATTACCAATACGGCTAACAATATAAATTTATTCAGGGTACCCCGGTCGGTCATTACTTCCGTTTCGTTGATGACCATACCCCTGTTAAAAGTATTTTCATTTAAAGCCGGGTTACCCGATTTGAAAATTGCCATTTTATTGAAGTTTTATTATGCGAAATTATAACATTGAGTGAATTCTTTCCGTTAAATTTCCTTTCGGGCAGCACATCAAAACACAAATTCACTGATGCGTAATTTTTTTCTTTTCAAAGGCTCATCGCAATTTCCGGTGAAAAGTTGGCTTTGAAAGGAGGCATTCCCCCTGTGGGTTATTTCCGTTTACCCGGAAACGGCTGCCGCTGATTCCGGGGTTCCTGCAAAGGCCTTTGCTTATCGGGAGGCCCCTGAGTTCTTTGATCTCTCTGATTACCAGGCCCCCTGTCGTTACTATGCCTTTTTTTGCGGTCAGATTTATCCAGCGTCCGAAGACTGATCTGCCCAACCACATCCACAAATTCAGGCTCCACCTCCTTAGGCTTTCCCGTAGTGACTTCCACAGGTTCCAGCTCCTCTGGTATCACGCCCTGTGAATTTAACTGTTTTATCTTTTTGACCCGTTCGATCGTAATAGGGTAATGTTTGTTACTTTCCTGCAAGACATACCACATCAGATTTCTAAAAATATCCTTTTTGATGAGGATCGCGGTTCCCCGTTGAACCTGTAAAGTATCAGCGTTCTCCGGAAAATGCTGCAAAGCGTCGAGGTATGTGTCCAGTTCATAATTAAGACAACATTTTAAACGTCCGCACTGCCCACTTAACTTGGTTTGATTGATGGAAAGGTTTTGGTACCGGGCGGCGGTAGTATTTACGCTTTTGAAATCGGTCAGCCATGTGCTGCAGCAGAGTTCCCTGCCGCAACTGCCAATCCCGCCTACTTTGCCTGCCTCCTGACGGGCGCCTATCTGCCGCATTTCTACTTTAACCTTAAATTCAGACGCTAAGATTTTAATCAGCTCACGGAAATCCACCCTGTCATCGGCGATATAAAAAAATGTAGCTTTTCTTCCGTCGGCCTGGAATTCTACTTCAGACATTTTCATATCCAGCTTTAACTGGCGGGTGATCGCCCTGGCGCGGATGACTGCTTCTTTTTCCCTGGATTTATGGTGAAGCATCAGTTCAATGTCTTTTTCAGTAGCCCGGCGTAAAACTCTTTTCATTTCCGGGTTAAACTCGTCCACTCCTTTCTTCTTCATTTGCAAACGAACCATCTCACCGTTCAGCGTAACTTCCCCCACATCAAATCCGCTGACTCCCTCGATGGTAACAAGTTCACCCTTTTCAAACCTTTGCAATGTATTATTACGATAAAAATCTTTCCGGCTCCCATTATTAAAAGACATTTCAATCACTTTACAATGACTTTCCAGGTCGGCAAAAGGAAGGTTTAACAACCAATCGTGCACATTCAGGCGGTTACATCCACCGGTGCTGCATCCTCCATTACTCTTGCATCCGTTCGGGGTACCCGAACCACAACTGCTGCATCCCATTATGTATTTAGTTAAATATGAATAAAAGGCAAGAAGAGAAAAGGGTTGTGACTGGCAGAATAAACAATTATATGGCTATCGTTGCGTCGCACACTTGTACAGATTACCTCTGGTCGGCAGGTATCCCCCTGCTGCTCAATGGATTGACACAATAATCTATAACACAATACTATATAACTACAAAATCAAATCAATTTTTCTGCTTCACACTTCACTTAGTTCTCATTTTACCGGATTCCTCAATTGAGTATCTGGCGGTAAAGATAACATTTAATCACCATTAAGCACGGATCGGTATGGGAGGGTGAAAAGCTGCGATAACCATGTCTTACCCGTCCATTGAATATCTTCATCTAACCCGGTTAAATACGCCGGCTTTTTTCGCCGGCCCTATTTTTACCAGGTGGATATTAATGCATTATCTCTGATGATGTGATATAACCGGATGGTTAGCGCATGGAACAACATTTTGGCGTTTGCGTTACGTTCAATATACCAGGTAGCCTTGTCAAGTTCTTCAATAATGGCTTTTTGTTGTGCAATGCCAGCAAGTTTAGTGAGCCGGCGGGCAAAGTCCATTTCTTTCTCTGCAATCGCAGCCATGCCATTTTCACCGATTATGCTCAACCGGATGCTTTGCGCGAGAAGATGATTAAAATAGCGTAAGAACTGCTTTTGTTTTTCCCGGCCGAGCTTGCTTATTTCTTCAATCCATTTAACCTGGGCTACAGGACCGGTTTTTAAAACGGCATTGAGCCACTCCCGCAGCAGATCCTGCCAGTCTTCTTCTGCATGTTGCATAAGCTGAAGCGCCTCCCTGTAGCTGCCCTCGCTTAAGCCTGCAATCTGCCGGGCCTGCTGAGCTGCCATTTTGCCCCTGATAACCAGTGCATCTTCAATTTCTTTCGCGGATAAAGAAGGTATCTTTATCAGCTGGCATCTAGACAGGATCGTAGGAAGGATAAGGGATTCATTCTCCGCTACCAGGAGAAATAACGTATTTCCGGGAGGCTCTTCTATAAGCTTTAAAAGTTTATTGCCAATGGTATCCAGGTACTCAGGCATCCACATGATCAGTATCTTATACTCACTTTCAAAGCTTTTAAGACTCAGCTTCCGCAAAATCTCGTTGCATTCGCCTGCGCTGATATTTCCCTGTTTGTTTTCCGCGCCGATAAACTGAAGCCAGTCGTAAACGTTTCCATACGGGTACAGATGAATAAATTCTCTCCATTCAGCTGAAAAGTCTGTACTAACGGCTTTATCACCAGGTTTCCTGTTAAAAACAGGATAAGAAAAATGAATATCCGGATGTGACAACTTCCCCGCCTTAAGACAGGCCGCGCACGCTCCGCAGGAGTCATCTGTCATTGGCGGGTGCTCTGATGCTGCCTCTTCGTGGAGCCGGCCGGAGTTCAGGGCGGCAATATGCTTGCCGCTAACCTTCTCACAAACAACGTATTGAGCAAATGCTATGGCAGCAGGTAAGATACCACTACCCTCTTTGCCTAAAAAAAGCAGGGCATGGCTCAAACGGTTAAGCTGTAGCATGTCAACCAGGTGACCCTGCACCTCCTTTTGTCCGATAAGGTCTTTAAACTGCATCGGGGCGAAGATAATCAATAAAAAAAGCGATGAAAATGCTCATCGCTTTTTTTACAAATGGTTTTCAAGCTAATCCTTAATTCAGATGTTTGGTAATCTCTTCGCTCATGGGGTTCACCTTGCTGGGAAATACTGCTACGAGTTTTCCTTTTTTATCAATCAGAAACTTGGTAAAATTCCATTTTATTGGATCTTCGACGCCCATTTTTTGGGCTTCCTCCGTAAGGTATTTAAACAAGGGATGGGCATCCTCTCCCTTCACCGAAACTTTTTCAGCCATGGGAAACGTAACTCCGTAGTTCTTTGAGCAAAATTCCTGGATCTCGGTGTTCGTTCCCGGCTCCTGTTGTTTAAAGTTGTTGGCCGGAAAGCCCAGGATAACCAATTTAGACTTATAAGTGTCATTCAATTTCTGCAAATCCGCGTACTGGGGAGTAAAGCCACATTTTGATGCAGTATTGACGATTAATATATTTTTCCCTTTGTACTTCGACAGGTCAATGGATTTTCCATCTATTGAAGGTACCTTAAAATCGTAAATCGTCACTGCTGCCGTAAACAGCAATGATATAATTGCAAGACGTAACATATTGGTGATTTAATTTGTGTGATAAGAAAGGGAACAAACATCGTGCGAAAATGTTTACGACAGCGAAATTAATTTCACGACAGAGGTACATTAATTCTTATTGTTTTTCGTACGCCCCGATATCCGGCAGGTTAACAGGTCTTGGATTACCTTCAAGGTCGGAAAAAACCCCGGAAGGTATTCCTTTATCTATGGCAGGTGATGAAGCTTTTAACCTGAAGTTAAAAAAATGATTTTGCGCATCGAGGCTGTCAAAAAGTGGATCCCTGTTATTGATCGTATTGGAAATCATCACATCGGCCGGAACCGTTTTGAGCTTCCAGAGGCAGTTTTGAAAACTCACAGCAAACGGGTTGTTGCCTTGCCTGGAGGTAACAACTTCATCTTCTCTCACCCCGTTCCCGGCCCAAAAAATGCAGTTCTGAAAACCCGCCTTAATATCCCTTGTTGAAATCACATTATCCTGCCTTACAAAATTCGATAAGGTTAGCAATGGGTCTTTATGCACCAGGTAATTGTTCGAATAAGCCGCTATCGTACAATGAACAAACCGGTAATCGCCTCCATAAACCAACTGAATGTTCTTTCCGCAATTGGAAATAAGGCAGTTTACGGCGAGTACCGAACTTTGGATTGCTAAAATACCCGCATCGAACATGTTATCGATGACGCATTGGTTTAGCGTAACTTTCGGCAAAGCATTAACGGATGGTTTTTCTGCCACAATACCCTGGTAGGCATTTCGGATATCTGCGAAATTCAGGACATTATTTTTGCTCGTCTCACGAAAATAAATTCCGGGCCAGCCTGCAGGATAATTTTTGTAAGGATCATCAAGCCGGTCAGGCCGGAAGAAAACTTTTGTGCTGTCATGTTTCCCCCCATTTACCTGCAACGTACCATCAACGATAAAGGGTGCATTGGCGTGAAGGAATATGCGGCAGCCTTTTTCTATCGTTAGGGTTGCATTTGCTTCTACCTGTAAGCCAGCAAGAATAACATATGGCAGGTTATTCCTCCACGTAACATTCCCCGTAATTTTATGCCCCCTTAAAAAATGGGCATTCTGGCCCCAGCTTTCAAGCTGAACAAAACGCTTAGAACCATTGAAGACGATTTCGATACTGTCCTGTACTACAAATGGCAAAGCACTATTACCCGGATTTACGGAGACAGATACAAATACATAAATACTGTCATTGGCTTCAATCTCAATATTTGCGATTTCGGGGCCAACGGTACCATCAGCATTTATCCTGAAAGGAGAGGCTGAGCCACCCACTAATTTTACACGGCTTAACAGCAATTTTCGATTGTTGTCGTTCCTGATCGTGACAAACCTGGTGATAGACCCTACAGAGGTAAATACGGTGTCGAACTTGAGGGTGTCTGCAGAAAGAGTCACCACGGCATCACCTGATGTGATAAAATTATTTTTTCTGCATGTACAGAAAAGGAAAATAATAAAAAAAGGTATAACGAGTAATGCAGGCTTCATGCGGGTGTAAAAATAGTCATCTCCCGCTGAAGAATTAAATATCAGCATGGGTTAACGGCGCTGCAGATCATTTCATCGCAAAAGCCATGGTTACAATGCTTAATTGCACGTTTTCCGATTGTAATAGCTCCAGCCCGCATGCTTCAAGGGTTGCGCCGGTTGTGATAACATCATCCACTAACACCACATGTTTGTTTACAATACTGTTTCTGCCCGTCAATTCAAATCTTCCTTCCATATTTTTCCAGCGGTCGATACGGTTTTTATGAGTTTGGGATTCAGAAGAGCTGATCCGGGTGACGACATCTTTAAGTACAGGGATGTTCATAACCGATGACATGCCTTCGCATAACACACATGCCTGGTTATAGCCCCGTCTTTTTTCCCTTGCCCTGAAAAGAGGTAAAGGGATCAGCGCGTCAATATTGCCATACCCTTCTGACTGCATGAGGTTTGTTCCCATCAACTTGCCCATAAAATACCCGATTTGTTTATTACCTCTGTATTTAAACTGATGAAGGAGGCGTTGTACGAGAGAGTCTTTTGTAAAATAGCAAAGGCTGCTTGCCTGTCTGACAGGTATCCTTCCGCGGAATATTCTTTCTACCTGGTTGTCTTGATGCAAATGGTAGTTGGTCAAAGGAAGCCGGGAGATACACCGGATACACAATACCGAGCTCCGGCTCAGCATGTCGGTTCCGCAACCTGCACAAATGTGGGGAAAAAACAGATGGGAAAAGTCGTGTGCTATGTTTTTCGGAACAAACATGATCATGTAGTATGCTGACGCGGCCAGGGTTTGTACGATCAGGTTATATTTTTGTTACGGAATAATGTTCTTCGTTCTTCGTCCTACTCCCTATCCCTTAACCTCAAAGAGTAACTGATACACTTCTTCAACCTTGCCTACCGGAACCACTTCTATATTAAAGGCGTGGTTGGCCAGACTTTTCTGATTGTATTTGGAAACAATAATCTTTTTAAAACCCAGTTTTTCAGCTTCTGCAATTCTCTGCTCAATCCGGTTAACAGCACGGATCTCACCACTTAAACCTATCTCACCTGCAAAGCAAAAATGCATAGGCAGGGACGTGTCTTCATAAGAACTCAATAACGCACAGAGAACTGCCAGGTCAGTAGATGGATCTTCAATTTTTAATCCACCGGCTATATTAAGAAAAACGTCTTTAACCCCGAAGTGGAAACCACCCCTTTTTTCGAGAACGGCAAGTAATAGCTGAAGCCGGCGCAAGTCGAAACCGCTCACTGTTCTTTGCGGAGTACCGTAAACGGACTGCGTTACGAGGGCCTGCGTTTCTATCAGCAGAGGCCGCAGGCCCTCGATAGTGGCTGCGATAGCAATTCCGCTTAGCTGGTCTTCTTTCTGCGTTATAAGTATGTCACTTGGGTTTGTCACTGGTATCATTCCTTCACCGGTCATTTCATAAAGACCGAGTTCAGCTGTACTGCCAAAGCGGTTCTTCAGGGTTCGCAAGATGCGGTAGGCATAATGCCGGTCGCCTTCAAACTGCAGAACGGTATCTACCATATGCTCCAGTATCTTAGGGCCGGCAATCGTGCCGTCTTTGGTGATATGCCCGATCAGGAACACAGGCGTGTTCGTCTCTTTTGCAAAGCGTTGAAATTCCGCAGCAGATTCCCTGATCTGGGAAACACTTCCCGGTGATGATTCTATAAATGGCGTATGCAGTGTCTGAATCGAATCAACGATGATCAGGTGCGGCCGCAACTTTTTAATTTCCTGGAAAATTACCTGGGTAGAAGTTTCCGTAAGCAGGTAAAAATTATCATTGTTGATCTTAAGCCTGTCTGCCCGCATTTTTATTTGCTGCTCACTTTCTTCTCCGCTGATATAAAGAGTAATAATATTTTTTAACTGAAGGGCATTTTGAAGAAACAGTGTAGACTTCCCTATTCCGGGTTCTCCCGCTACCAGTATAAGACTCCCAGGCACTATGCCTCCGCCTAAAGCTCTGTTGAGTTCAGTATCGCACCCGGTAATACGTTTCTGCTCACTGCTTGTTATCTCACTTAAAGCAATCGTCTTAACGGTTCTTTTATCATTATAATCCCTCCAGTTAATTTCACGCGCCTGGTCTGGCTTTTGTACAAGTTCTTCAACTATAGTATTCCACTTATTGCATGAAGGACATTTACCTACCCACTTGGTACTTTCATAGCCGCAGCTCTGACAAAAAAAAGATGATTTAATTTTGCTCATAAAAAATTTGAAGCAGCAGGCAGATGATAATGCAGGAGATTGGGAAAGCGAAGATGACTCCAACTTTATAGGGCAAATATCCGTTGTTTAAAACAAAAATCATTTGAAGCAGCTATTACAATTTCTACGAGTTATCAAAAGTAAAAGGGCCAACCTTTCGATTGACCCCTTACTTACTAACCCATTAAATTCTTGCACTAAATTACAAATAAGCGCCACAAAACAAAATTATTTTTTCTCTGTGTGAATAACTTTAAATGTAAGCAAAGTGGGAGGGCAGAATGCAGTAGATTGATTATCAACTAATTACGATTGGCGATTTAGCAACTAAAAAGCAAAAATGTCAGGAGAATTTATTTTAAATTTGTCCTTTATGCCAATACGGCAGTTCCTCTCTTAAGCTTGGGATAAAATTACAGTGGCAGAGGTTTGGTAGTTTTTTTGATATAAAAAGGCAAACTTATTACTATGACTTCGTCTATATTTATGATTTCAATGCTTTTTATCGGGATAAGCCTGCTTGTCTCATTTATATTGAAATCGAAATTTAATACGTATAAAAAGATACGTCTTTCCAATGGGCTTACAGGTAAACAGGTTGCCGAGAGAATGCTTAAGGAGAATGGCATTTATGATGTACAGGTAGTTTCTGTGGATGGATTTTTATCGGACCACTACAACCCGATAACGAAAACGGTTAATCTTAGTCCGGAAGTTTACCACGAAAGCAGTGTAGCCTCGGCAGCAGTTGCCGCGCATGAATGCGGACACGCGGTGCAGCATACAACTTCGTATGCTTTTCTTATGCTAAGAAGCCGTCTTGTTCCTGTGGTGCAGGTCAGCTCTAACCTTGTACAATGGGTTTTATTAGCCGGGGTGCTTTTAATCAACACCTTTCCGGGATTATTGTTAGCAGGAATTGTGCTCTTCGCCGTTACCGCATTGTTTTCCATCATAACATTGCCTGTTGAGTTCGACGCAAGCAAAAAGGCGTTGGCGTGGCTGAATCATACCAATATCACTAACCAGCAGGAATACCCTAAAGCCAAGAATGCACTTTGGTGGGCTGCGATGACCTATGTAGTGGCCGCAGTTGCTTCAATCGTAACCTTAATTCAATATGTGCTGATTTATCAGAACAGGAGAGATTAAGTTTCTGAGATTAGATTACAGCATCAGGCGATTTGTTTCAATCCGCAGAATTCAGATGAGGGGTTCTGCGGATTTCTTTGTGGCTGAAGTTCTGGATTACAGCTTTATTTCTTCATCACTGTTATCAAAAAAGTGAAATTCAGTAAGGTGGTAGTTGGTATTTGCCCTGATCTTTATCAGTTGCCTGAACCTCCAGCTCCATTTAAGCCTGCGGGAAAACAGCCCTATTGTTAAATATGCATGCATAATGGGGTTTACAACGAGGGTAAGATCATTATGTTTGTGAGTGATCAGGTAATTTAAATTCTTATCGATCTCATCTTCGAGAACCAGCGTCGACGATATTTTTCCGGTACCACTGCAGCTTGGGCAAACCTCCATGGTGTTGATGGTTAGTTCCGGCTTCATGCGCTGGCGGGTGATCTGCATCAGGCCAAACTTCGAGATAGGCAACACAGCATGCTTTGCGCGATCCTGGCGCATAAACTCTTCCATACCCTCCATCAGCTTGCGTTTGTTATCGGGCAGCTTCATATCTATAAAGTCAACCACGATAATTCCTCCAAGATCTCGCAGCCTTAACTGCCTTGATATTTCTTCAGCGGCTTCCATGTTCGTTTCAACCGCGTTTTGTTCCTGGTTATTGCTTACGCTTTTATATCCGCTGTTAACATCAATCACATGCAGGGCCTCCGTATGCTCTACTATCAGATATGCACCGCTTGGCAGATTCACGGTTTTACCGAATGCAGACTTTACCTGTTTGGTGACACCAAACTGGTCAAATATTGGCGAGCCATTATGATGAAAAGAAACAATATCCGCTTTTTCGGGAGCAATGCGCTGAATATAGTTCTTGGCGTCGTTAAAAATATTGCGGTCATTAATGACGATCCGGTTGAAATCTTCGTTTAAAAGGTCGCGAAGGATACTGGTCGTTTTTGTTTGTTCGCTTAAAATCTTGGCTGGGGCTACTGCACCAAGGAGGTTACGCTGAATGATATTCCATGTTTCTACCAGTGCTGCGAGGTCTTCGTGTAATTCCGCGGTGCTTTTACCTTCCGCAGCCGTTCTGACGATTACCCCAAAGTTTTTAGCTTTTACAGCTTCAATAATTTTCTGCAGGCGTTTGCGCTCTTCCGAAGAATGAATTTTCCTTGAAACAGCTACGATATCGTTAAAGGGAGTGATGACGACAAAGCGCCCGGGAAGGGATATCTCGCAGCTTAGCCGCGGACCTTTGGCGGCAATAGGCTCCTTAAGTATTTGTACCAGGATATTCGGTTTGCCGCTTAGTACCTCATTGATCTTGCCGGTCTTGATAATTTCAGGCTCTACTTCAAACCGGGAAAAATTCAGGCCGTTCTCGCGATTATCATTTATGGCTAAATGGGTGAACTTCAGTAAGGATTTGGCATAAGGGCTAAGGTCGGTGTAATGAAGGAAGGCGTCCTTTTCGAAACCCACATCAACAAAGGCTGCGTTCAGACCCGGGATCAGCTTTTTAACTTTACCAAGATACAGGTCACCCACTGCAAAGCTGGCATCGGTTTTTTCATTGTGCAGTTCAACCAGCTTTTTGTTTTCCAGAAGGGCAATTTCCACGCCCTGTGGGGCTGCGTTTATAATAAGTTCCTTATTCAATCATGAGTACATTTAATGTCATCCTGTTTCCGGAAGGAAGTGAGGACCAATTTCATGTTTATATGCTGTTCCCGTCAAATAATCCCATCATCCTTTCAGGAAACGGGGGAAACATGGGCTTATCTGGAAGAAGCAATGCCGGGAAAGTAGTTATAGCGGCATTAAAACAAGTAATGGAAGAGCTATCAACTTATTTTCTCTTCTTATGACGATTTTTCCTTAACCTCTTCTTACGTTTGTGTGTGGCAATCTTATGGCGTTTTCTTTTTTTACCGCAAGGCATACATTAATTTTAGTGAGTAAATTTTTATGTTAACGATTTAATTCTTTGATCTATTTCCTTAATTACATCCGGGTTTCCGATATATTGCTTACTTACCTGATACCATTTAACTGCATTCTTTTTATCTCCCTTTTTCTCATATGCTTCAGCAAGGGTAAGAATGGCTTCCAGATTCCGGGGTTGGTTATTAACAACGGTTAATAACCGTTCTATGGCTTTATCCAACTGACCGGATACAACACCACCAATACCAAGCATCAATTGCGCATACATGTTTGCGGAGTCCCGGCGGGCTACTTCCAGAATATGTTGTATGCCCGTCATTACCTCAGCCGGGTCTTCAACGGAACTGCCGAAAATATAAGAACTTCCCAATCCTATTTTTGCAGAATCGTTGGAGGGATTCAATTGTAATGATCTTTGAAACAGGTCTTTTGCCTGGCTGGCCATCCAGCTCCTGGCAAGCGGATCGCTTTCTCCTCTCAGATTATCCAAAAATATTTGGGCCGCAAAGGTGAGGCTTTTTTCAGAATTTTCCAATTTAGATGCTTCTGCCGTGTAATGGGCATATGGTTCGAACCTGTTCACGGAGTCTTTCCAGAAAGAAGCCAACTGGTGATAAACATGAATCTGTTGATTTTTTACATCTCCCCTTACCACAGAAGATTCCAAAGAATTTACATAAGCCTGCCGGGCGGGAGTCAGCCCATTTTTGGCGTCGGCCAGAACTGATTCGATGCTGAACTTTTCGGAGTTATGAAGAGTTGAAACGGGGGTAGCCTCGGCTTTCCTGTCAGGAACAGTCTTGCCAAACACATACAAACAGAATAGTAGTAAAATACCGCCTGACACAAGAATGATCTGCTGATTTCTCACGTAATCAAATTAATCAGCAAAACTACACCTCTTCTTCGGGGTTTGGCTGATCTACTTTAACAGTTTTTAGTTTTTTAACTTCATGAACAAACTCCTTTGCTGGTTTGAATGCAGGGATAAAATGCTCCGGAATATTTACGGCAACATTTTTTTTGATGTTCCTTCCGATCTTGGCAGCTCTCTTTTTTGTAATAAAACTTCCAAATCCTCTGATATAAATGTTTTCTCCCTGAGACAAAGTATCTTTAACTTCTTTAAACATGGTTTCAAGAGTCACTAATACGTCCACTTTGGGTATCCCTGTTTTTTCAGAGATAAGGTTGATCAGGTCAGCTTTCCTCATGGTTAAATTCTTAAAAGTTAGTGAATATATCATCAAACGTACCGGCGAATAATTTATTGCAACCACCACAGTTTCAGAACTTTAAAGTAAGTGAACTTTTTAGTACATGCAAGTTTATTTAAAAAAGAGCTAAATACCTTAAAATTGTAAATTTTGTTTGAACTAACGGCTGCCAGCTCATTTTTGCGGGTAAATGTGTATACCCCAGGAGCGGATACCGCCAGGATGAAGAACGAAAACGCAAATGCGTAAGGAGGAACGGCCTGCCCGACGACTACCGGCTTTAAAATGCTAAAGGAAGGTTGAAAATGATATCTGCTTTCACTATAAAGTTGCTGAAATGGCATACTCACTTTAATAGGAGGTCCATGCCCTGGAAAGGTGAAAAAGACCCTTACAAAATCTGGTTAAGCGAAATCATCCTGCAGCAAACACGCGTTGAACAGGGATTAAAGTATTACGAGAAGTTTATCAGCGCGTTTCCTACGGTTCATGCGTTGGCGAATGCTTCCGATGAAGAGGTTTTCAAATTATGGGAAGGATTAGGGTACTATAGCAGGTGCAAGAACGTGATATCCACGGCGAGGTTTGTGTCGGTTACCCTGGAGGGTAAGTTTCCGGATACATACGACAGCATTAAATCATTAAAGGGTATCGGGCCCTATACTGCCGCTGCGATCTCATCATTTGCTTATAACCTTCCGTATGCCGTTGTTGACGGAAATGTGGTGAGGGTTATAGCCAGGTACTTTGGCTTAAGCGCCCCTGCAAATCATGAGGGCAAAAAATTGTATGATGAGATAGCACAGGCTTTACTCGACAAAGTTCAGCCGGCCTTCTATAACCAGGCAATCATGGATTTTGGCGCAGTAATCTGTAAGCCCAGGCAACCATTGTGCAACCATTGTTTTCAGCAGGCAGACTGCCAGGCGTATAAACATCAATGGGTCAATCTCCTCCCGGTTAAAGCAAAAGCGATTCAAAAGAAAGTCCGCTGGTTTTATTACTTTCTTATAGAGTACAATAACCAGCTTTATGTAAGGAAAAGAAAAAACAAGGATATCTGGGAGAATTTATACGAGTTCGTTCTTCAGGAATCCGAAAGTGAATTGACGGGTATCGATCCCGCTTTCCTGCAACAAAAAATACTGTCGATGATAGGAGACACGGGCATCCAAAATGTTCACATATCTAAACCATACCGCCAGCAGTTAACACATCAAACCATTATCGGCCGTTTTATCACGGCAAAGATTAACCGGCCTTCAATATTACTGAACGAATATAAACCGGTTTCCCTTATTGAACTGACGACATACCCTTTCCCTAAACTCATCAGTAATTACATGATCCTGAAAGAAATTATATAAATTCTTTGTCAGGATTCCCGCGGCCAGGTTCAAAGATTTGTGTAAGGAAATTACCTGAATTGTACTAAAAAAATTAACTTTAAAGGGAAATTAGGCGATTAGGAATATTCATCATCAAATTCATAGTTATGAGGGGCGTTAACAAGGTAATGCTGATCGGAAACCTGGGAAAAGATCCTGATGTTCAATACCTGGAAGGTAATATTGGAGTAGCGAAGTTTTCGTTAGCCACCACTGAAACCTACAAAGACAGGGCGGGAAAACTGATTTCTCAAACCGAATGGCATACTGTTGTTTTATGGCGCGGACTCGCTGATCTTGCTCAGAAATATCTTCATAAAGGAAGCCTGGTTTATATAGAAGGAAGATTGCGGACCCGGAGCTGGGAAGACAAAGAAGGGAATAAAAAATTTGCAACCGAAGTAGTGGGAGATAACCTTATCATGCTTGACAAACGTTCAGAGGGGAATGTTCATAATCATCCCATTTCACAAGACAATATCGAAGGCCTGAGTGGAGCTGACGTTCCGCCTGTAAATGAAGCATCTGAAGATCTGCCTTTCTAACCTTTCAACGTTAGTCTTTTGAATCTGTTGCGCTGCCTTTCTGATTAAATCAGATTTTCTTCTTACTTTGTTCATGTAAAACCTATTCTTTGGATCATCCTATGCTTTCCGTTTTTGTGCATTACCTGCTTTCACCTGTCCTTTTAGCTGCAAATCTGCAGGGCCATACTTTACTTGGTATCATCATCGTATTCCTGTTAATTGTCTCCTTCTTTGTGTCAGGCGCAGAAGTGGCTTTCTTCTCACTGACGTACAAGGACATCAATACCCTTAAAACAAAACAGGATTCAAGCTGGAAACGCATCGTTAATTTGCTTGAAGAGCCAAAGGTGCTGCTTGCTTCGCTGGTAATTGCCAATACCCTTGTTAATATCACCATTATCATCCTCTCTAATTTTCTGATTGATCAGGTTTTGCCTGTAAAGAACGACTGGTGGTTCTTTGATTTCGTGATGAAAGTGCTGATTGTAACGGTTCTGCTGGTATTGTTTGGAGAAGTGCTCCCAAAAGTGTGGGCTAACCAGAACAATTTCCGGTTTGCCTATAACTCATCTTTTATTGTCGAAATCATTCATTACCTCTTCAGAAGGATCAGCATCTGGATGGTTGGGATGTCGGAGCAGGTAGAACGCTTCCTTGGAAAACGGGCTGCTTCTTACAGCTTTGAAGAGCTTGATCATGCAATAGACCTCAGCACAAATAACGATGCCAGTGTGGAAGAAAAAAATATTCTCAAGGGAATAGTGAATTTCGGGCATATTACCGTAAAACAGGTTATGCGCACCAGGCTGGATGTCAGCGGAATTGATTACAACATCAGCTATTCAAAGCTTATCAGGCAGATAGAAGAGCTCCATTATTCACGATTGCCGGTGTACAAAGGCAGCCTCGACGATGTGGTAGGAATGCTTCAGACAAAAGATCTTATTCCCCACCTGAACGAACAGGACGATTTTAACTGGCATAATCTGCTGCATGCTCCTTATTTTGTTCACGAACAGAAATTTATAGGCGATCTGTTGAAAGAGTTTCAAAGCAAAAGGACGCACTTTGCAGTGGTAGTGGATGAATTTGGCGGAACAAGCGGAATAGTAACGCTGGAAGACATCCTCGAAGAGATCATAGGCGATATCAGGGATGAATTTGATGACGAAGAAAGCGTTAATAAAAAACTGAGTGACTACAGTTATATCCTCGAAGGCCGCACCATGATTAATGACGTATGTAAAATGCTTGGATTATCCCTGGATACCTTTGATAAGGTCCGCGGCGACAGCGACTCTCTCGGGGGGATGATCCTTGAGGTAGCGGGGGATTTTCCAAAAACAAACGACGTTATTCCGTGTGGCGATTTCGAGTTCACCGTTTTGGAGGTTGACCGCAACCGTATTCAGCGCGTTAAGGTAGATATCAAGCCACACGCACACGGCAAGAAATCAAGCACCTGATTTCACCGGTAATTCACGGGCGCAGATTGGCGTTTTGTTACCAAAGCTTTCACAAATTTTTGCTGATTACATATAAACCGGGGATTAACTTTACTTCATAAACTCCGGGCAGGCAGTTTAATAAAATAATATGTGGAAGACGAACCTTTGTGCACATACCTGGTGTAAAATATTTCTTGTTCTGACACTGGCAGGATGCAATAGCAATTACTCTCCAAAGCCAAAAGGTTATTTTAAGATTACGTTCCCGCAAAGGTCCTACCGGGTGTTCGACCAGGCAGGGTATCCATACACCTTTGAATATCCGGTTTATGCAGAAGTTTTGAAGGACACTACATTTTTTGAAGAAAGGCCGGAAAATCCTTACTGGATCAATATTGATTTCTCACGGTTCCAGGGACGGATATATATCAGTTATAATGTAATCGGTGGAAAAACCATTTTTAAAGTAAAGAAAAAAGAAGGCGTATATGCCGACTCCGTCGGGATTAATACGTTAGAAAAACTCCTTAAAGGGTCTTACGATCTAACATATAAGCACACTTCCAAGGCTTCTTCTATTGAGGATAGCGTTTTTCAAACAGATAACGGTATCCATGGAATATATTTTAAGATCGGTGGTAATACAGCCACATCAAACCAGTTCCTTGTTACTGATTCTACCCGGCATTTTCTAAGGGGGGCGTTGTATTTTGATGCCACCCCCAACGAAGACTCGCTGCGTATTGTGAACAATTTTTTGGAGCAGGATATGAAGCACCTGATCAATACGTTGAAGTGGAGGAATGGAGTGGTTGGTAGTAGGTAGTTGGTAGTTGGTAGTGAGTAGTAATATGAAATGCGAAGTACGAAATAGGAGATAGCGTTAAGAAATACGGAAGAAATACGAATTATAGAAAACTTTTACCATAACTTGTAATGGCGATTACTGATAGCTGATAGCTGATAGCTGATAGCTGATAGCTGATAGCTGATAGCTGATAGCCGATAGCTGACCGCTTTTTACCTGGTTTGTCTTCCTGAAATAAATAACTACCGCGTAAAACGAAATTCCCGGATGGCCACATTCCCGGCTTCATCTTCAACACTCACTTTAAGTACGTGTTCACCGCGTGGGCACATTTCGTCGAAACGGTAGATGAAAATTTTTCCTTTATCATTTGAAAACCTCAGCCACTTCCCATCCAGCTCAGCCCTGAAGTTTTTAAATTTGTCTAAATTGTCCCGCACCGTAAAAGCAATTCGTGATGCAGCGGACAAATTTGCGCCATTAAAGATACCCAGAGGAACTATGACCGGCGGTAGTGAGTCAACCACCAGTTGAAAATTCCCCAGGTCCCGAAAAGGGGATGAAGCCCATCCGTTCTGCCACTGAACTTTATGTACCTCTTTTTTTACCCCGCTAAACCTCTGCATTACAACCAAACTTTTTTTGTCTTCCGGTACCTGTTGTAAAGGTTTTATCCTTACCAACAGCGAATCCTGTAACGGGATGTACGCTGGCCCGATGGTATGTATCGCAGACAGTACCTGCGGGTTTGATGATATGCTGCGTGTGTACCTGATCCGCACCGAATCGTACAAACAATTTTCACCCATGTAAAATTCACATTCTTTGTCCTCGAAGATGTCAAGCATAAGCGGATAAAACATTTTACCGGGAAGGGGTGAAGTTAATTGTTGTGGCACGGGCTTCTGCTGAATGGAAAAGCGAAGTTCTGATGCATTTCCGGATGCATCTCTTACTTCCAGCCGGATAACGTGCACCGCCCCGTCACTGATATCCAATACACCGTCGCCATTTATCTTTGTATAAATTGATTGAATATAACCAGGCAGCTCAGACATGTGCTGTAGAAATGACCCTCCTGAAGCCCGGGTTTTATAATCAATATGGGCATTTAAAAACCTCGTATGGTTGTAGCTTATGTTATCCATCTGAAATCCTGCAATCATTTGCCCGTTGTGATAAAGCCAGGCTTCATAAATTCCATTTGGATTGGTAGAACCTGAATGGGTATCGTAAGCAGAGATAGCGAAACTTACCTTGCTTCCCGGGGTAGTAATGACATCCGGAGACGTAACAAAGCCGTCGGCTGATCTTCTTACCGGCACAATCTTAGGCGTTTGTTCATAGGTGCTTTTGTTGCGGTCAAAAATCGCGACCCTTAAAACCGCAGGGTTGATTTTATCTTCCAGCGGAAAACTGAACAACATAGGGTTAAGATTAACGTCATCTGCCGTTCTTCGAATTTCAAAATGAAGGTGCGGGGCCTGAGAGCCTCCGGTATTTCCACTATAAGCAATAAGATCGCCTTTATGAACCGGGAATAATCCTGGCGGCACATCAGGAAACACATTCCATAACTGGTGCTTGTATTGGTATTGCCTGACATATGCTTCAAGGGCCGGTGTAAAATCATTCAGGTGGGCATATAAAGTGGTAAAACCGTTGGGATGGTTTATATATATAGCCCTTCCGAAACCAGCAGGCTCAATCTTAATCCGGGCAATATATCCATCGGCAGCGGCATACACGGGAAGGTTCTCTTTTTTTAATGTTTTAATATCAATTCCCATATGGTAGTGATTGGGACGCAGCTCTCCAAAGTTGCCGCTAAGGCTCATCGGTATGTTGAGGGGATTGCGAAAGTAACCCTGCGGATAATTTTTGGAAGGTATCACCTGGCAGGGGGAAACAAAAGAAAGCAAAAGGCAAATGCAAGAAGCGGTAATGCTATAAGTCAATTTGGATTTGTTCATGTAGATAATATGTAAAAATAGTGCACAATGACTGAATGACGGTTCCATGCGAATGTTTTGGTATCAAACAATAATCCTTAACTAAAAATTAATATCTCTAAAACATTGACAGGCCGTGCGAACCATTATATACCCTCTTTATGGTATAAAAATATTTAAAAGTGGTACAGCTTTTGGCGATGAAATACCGTCTTAACTTATATTAAAGCAGAATCTAAATTGAAGGATACATGAAACTTTTAACACGAAATTCAGGAATTTTTTTTATCGTACTGGCGGGAACCCTGATCGGCCTTTTCAAGGGTTCAGAAGCCAGGCAGAAATGGGTATTTAAAATTAAAGATAAGTACGACAACCGCAGGCAGGCTGCCAAGCAAAAATCCATCGCACGAAAAGGCGGTGTTATATTGGATGAAATTGAAATGGCGTCTTATCACAGATAATGTCTTACCTCTGAATATAATAAACCTTAACCTTTTGGTTGAGGTTTTTTTTTGCCGGATATCCTTCCATCTGTTAACTCCTACCCCGTTTATCAACCTGCATTTAATTCATTGCCTGATATTTTATCATCAATATTAACTTCCCTCCCTTACTTTTGCGCAATTTGTTTTAAGAATGCCAAAAGATAATTCTCTCACATCAGTGCTCATAATTGGCTCCGGCCCAATCATCATCGGGCAGGCCTGCGAATTTGATTATGCAGGCACCCAGGCAGCCAGAAGCCTCAGCGAAGAAGGAGTTAAAGTGATCCTGATCAACAGCAACCCGGCTACCATAATGACCGACCCCATGATGGCGGACAAAGTATATCTTTTACCGCTAACGGTGGAGAGCATTGAGCAAATCCTGGAAGAAAACAAGATTGATGCGGTGTTACCCACAATGGGTGGCCAGACAGCTTTGAATCTTGCCAAGGAGGCTGAAGACCTGGGCGTGTGGGAAAAATATGGTGTCAGGCTGATCGGGGTTGACATTAAGGCCATTGACAAAGCTGAAGACAGGGAAAAGTTCCGTCAGTGGATGATAGCACTGAATATTCCGGTTGCTACCGCCAAAACCGCCAATTCCTTTCTTGAAGGAAAAGAGTTTGCACAGATCATAGGTTTTCCGCTGGTCATCCGCCCGTCTTTTACGCTCGGCGGAACAGGTGGAGGTTTTGTGCATTCGAGAGACGAACTGGACGAGGCACTGAACAGGGGCTTAAAAGCGTCGCCTATTCACGAAGTGCTCGTTGAGAAGGCGGTGCTTGGCTGGAAAGAATTTGAGCTGGAGTTGCTGAGGGATGCAAATGATAACGTGGTTATCATTTGTACCGTGGAAAATTTTGATCCCATGGGTGTTCATACGGGAGATTCTATTACCGTAGCCCCGGCAATGACCCTGAGTGATACGGCATACCAGCTCATGCGCAATACAGCTATCCGGATGATGCGTGACCTCGGGAACTTCGCTGGTGGATGTAATGTGCAATTCGCTCTTAACCCCGACACGGAAGAAATCATCGCCATTGAAATCAATCCGCGCGTTAGCCGTTCATCAGCATTGGCATCTAAGGCAACGGGCTACCCCATTGCAAAGGTTGCTGCAAAGCTGGCCATTGGTTATACTCTTGATGAATTAAAAAACCAGATCACCCAAAACACATCGGCATATTTTGAACCGGCGCTGGATTATGTCATTGTAAAGATGCCGCGTTGGAATTTTGACAAGTTCAAAGGCGCTAATGACACGCTGGGTTTACAAATGAAAAGTGTTGGAGAAGTGATGTCAATCGGGAGAAGCTTTATGGAAGCCATCCAAAAGGCATGTCAAAGCCTGGAAAACAATGCCGTCGGCCTCGGGTACTATGGCAAGAGCCTGATGCATGCGCAGGAATTGCTTGAGTACATTAAGGTTCCTAAATGGGATCGGGTGTTCCGGATTAAAGATGCTTTAATGGCGGGCGTGTCTGTGAATTCAATATCGAAGGCTACCAACGGAATTGACCGGTGGTTTTTGTATGAGATTCAGGGGATATGTAATATGGAAAAGGAGATCTCAAAGTATAAATTTGAAACATTGCCAGACGGGTTGCTGAGAGATGCAAAACGCGCCGGATTCAGTGACGAACAGCTTTGCCGTATTATGAATGATGGTACCGAGGATGAGATGTACGAAAAAAGAAAGCAGGCAGGAATTACCAGGGTGTTTAAAATGGTTGACACCTGTTCAGCAGAGTTTGAAGCAAAAACTCCCTATTTTTATTCCACATTCGAGTCTTCTTCAGATTCTGCAAATTACGCTCAGGCATCAAATGAAAGCAAGGTGTCGGATAAAAAAAAGATAATCGTGCTGGGCTCGGGGCCTAACAGGATCGGACAGGGTATAGAATTTGATTACTGTTGCGTTCACGGATTGCTTGCCATAAGAGAATGCGGTTTTGAATCTATTATGGTCAACTGCAATCCGGAAACAGTGTCAACCGACTTTGACGTAGCTGATAAATTATATTTTGAACCCGTTTATTGGGAAAATCTCTGGGAAATAGTAGAGCATGAAAAGCCGGAGGGCGTAATTGTTCAGCTTGGAGGGCAAACCGCTCTTAAACTTGCCGAACGATTACACAAGAAAGGCATAAAGATCATTGGTACATCTTATGACAGCATGGACATTGCCGAAGACCGGGGGCGTTTCAGTGACATGCTTAAAGAGCTCGACATTCCTTACCCTGATTATGGCACAGCATACGACGTTGACCAGGCAATCATTGTGGCAAATAAAGTAGGCTACCCGGTTCTTGTCCGGCCAAGTTATGTATTAGGCGGGCAAAGAATGAGAATAGTTATCAATGATGATGAGGTAGAGAATGCTGTCGTAAGCCTTCTTAAACATATCCCCGGCAACAAAATACTTGTTGACCATTTTTTAGACCGCTGCCAGGAAGCTGAGATAGACGCTATTTTCGATGGCGAAGACTTTCACGTAATGGGCGTGATGGAGCATATAGAGCCGGCAGGTATCCATAGCGGTGATAGCAATGCAGTATTGCCGGCATTCAACCTTACACCGCTGGTTGTAACTACAATGGAACATTACGCAGAAAAGATTGCCCGTGCCCTTCAGATAAAAGGGCTTATCAATATCCAGTTTGCCATTAAAGACGGAAAAGTGTTCGTTATTGAGGCAAACCCGAGGGCTTCACGCACCACACCTTTTATTGCTAAAGCCTACGAGATCCCTTACCTGAATGTGGCAACCAAGATCATGATGGGAACACATACGCTTAAGGATTTCACCTTTGAAAAAAAACTGAAAGGTTTTGCCATTAAAGAGCCGGTATTTTCATTCGACAAATTCCCGGGTGTAAACAAGGAGCTGGGACCGGAAATGAAGTCAACAGGCGAAGCCATTCGTTTTATCAAAGACCTCAGAGATCCATACTTCCGCCAGCTGTATAAAGACAGAAGTATGTATCTGAGCAAGTAGGAAATTCAATACGCTAATGCACTTCCCTGATCGTGTTTAAATTCACCACGTATGAAAGAGATCACATCAATTGCTGACAGCATGCAGGAAATACTTTCCGGAGAACCCTGGTACGGTAAATCATGTATGACACTGTTTAACGAGATTGACGCGTCTACCGTGTATCAGAAACCCACTGAAGGTTCCCATTCGCTGATCGAATTGCTTTATCATATGGTCACCTGGGCCGAATTTACCCAACACCGCCTCGAGAAAGATAAAAATATGGATATGCAGACTTTTGAAGCTTTAGACTGGAGAAGAACCAATCCTGAAATCCATACCTGGAACTCCGGTATTGCCGACTTTACAGTAGCCATAAATAAGATCATCCAGTTGCTTAAAAATTCAGACGACACTTTGCTGGAAGATATTGTTGATTACAGGGATTATAACTTCCGGTATTTACTCAATGGGCTTATACAACACAATATCTATCACCTGGGGCAGATGGCGTACCTGAAAAAAAGTCTTGAATAGTTTGTTGATCTGCAGGGAACACCCGCTGACCTATTCCTTCCCGATACAGAGACCTGGTATTCAAGTTTCGCAATTACCAAAAGAATAGTTTACCTGATTTTAGCAGGCTGCCTTTTAAAACGCTTTACGTTCGTTTCGCTATACGGCAAATAAAAAGATTACCCCACCCGAAGGATATCACCCGCGTTTCTTGATACGGCTTGCCCGGGGATGCCTTAGGTTTTCAGTACGAGTCAATTTATGATGCCGGATAATACAATGGAATTGGTAATTACAAAGCAGGGATTTTACTGTTTTCATGTAGCCGGATCCACTTAATTTGGCGGATGCATGTTTTCGTGCCGTTGTGGAAAGAGGCGCCTTTTCTCAGGTTGATATTCCCCTTCATTGCCGGGATAATCGTGCAATGGAATATCGGGTTGCCGCTTTCAATCTACAATACCACACTGTGGGCTGGAGCTACCCTGATGTTACTGTTTTCCTGCTTCCCCTCCTTTTTCCGGTTCCGGCATTACTGGGTTACCGGGGTGGCAATTCACATGATGCTTGCAGGTACGGGAGGCCTGCTTGCCTGGTACAAAGATATCCGGCACCAGGAAAACTGGTTTAACCATTTCGCAGATCGCAATGCTGTTTTTATAGCCACTGTACAGGAGCCTTTGATCAAAAAAAATAAATCCTTTAAAGCAACAGCCTCCGTTGATTTCATCAGTACAGGCCATTCCTGGAAAAAGGTACAGGGCACTATTATCCTGTATTTTACAAACGCGCAAACTCCGGAGGGTGTTTCTTATTATTCACGCATAGCTTTTCGTAAACCTGTTCAGCCAATAATGAATTCAGGAAACCCCGGCACTTTTGATTACCGGCGTTATTGTGCCTTTAGCGGCCTGTATCACCAGGTTTTTTTAAAACCCGGTGAATACGTTTTACTTCCCCCGGCAAAGAAAAACCCTTTGACCCATTTTTTCGTTTCGGCAAGGGAGAAAGTGCTACAGATCCTGCGCAAGAATCTGCCGGGTCAAAAGGAGGCAGGCCTGGCCGAGGCCCTGCTTATCGGTTATAAAGAAGACCTTGATAAAACACTTGTTCAGTCATATGCCAATACCGGTACGGTGCATATCATTGCCATATCAGGATTACACGTTGGCTTGATCTACTGGTTACTTACACAAGTGCTGAAGAACTTTAAGAAAAGGAAAGATCTGCGGTGGGTGAAAACGCTACTCATCATAAGCACGTTATTTGTGTTCAGCATTGTTGCGGGCGGAACGCCGTCAGTACTGCGCTCCACTGTAATGTTTAGTGTTATTGCCGTAGGAGAAAGCTCCGGAAGAACCGCGTCAATCTATAATTCGTTAGCCGCCTCGGCGTTTCTGCTGCTTTGTTTCAATCCTTACTGGCTTTGGGATGCGGGATTTCAGTTATCGTATATCGCAGTGTTAAGCATTGTGATCTTTATGCACCCGCTTTATCACGCGGTTTATTGCAGGAACAAGCTGCTTGACCTTTTATGGAAATCATGCGCTGTCTGCCTGGCGGCACAGATCCTTACAACTCCGGTGAGTATTTATCTGTTTCATCAGTTTCCGAATTATTTCCTTATTACGAACATCGTGGCCGTTCCCTTATCCAGTCTGGTTTTAGTTGGAGAAATAATGTTGCTTGCCGTATCCTTTATACCTGTATTGGCCAGGGTACTGGGAAATGGCTTATCTCATTGTATACGTGCGATGAATGCATTTATTGAATACATGGAGAAAATGCCATACTCGGTAACAGCGGGGCTTCATCTTACGGGCTGGGAGCTGTTTCTGATATATATTTTGATTGTTTTAACTGCTGTCTGGCTACTTCAAAAAACTACCGCCGCATTCGTCTTTTCTCTTGTATTCGTCTGTTGCCTTACTGCATTGCGAAGCGCAGCTTTGATCAGGGCTTCACAGCAACATACGCTGATTGTCTATAACGTCCCAAATCATACAGCTATTGATATTATTTTTGGACGCCGCTATATATCTATCGGGAATCCATCTTTTCTTACCAATAAAGTTTTGATCAACAACTATTGCAAACCTTTCCGGTCGGAACGCAAGGTTGAACACGATGGATCATTGCCGCTGGTACCCGATTTACCTAATGCTTATTGCTACGGAAACAAATGCGTGCTTATCACAGGAACGCCTCTTTTAAAAGCCTCAACGTCAGTTAGGTGTACTACTGACGTTGTTATTTTTTCGGCTAACCCACAAATAAAGATCAATGACCTGTTGGCTGTGGCGGATTGTAAACTGGTGATTGCAGACTCCTCCAATCCTCCGAAGAAAATAAATGCCTGGAAGGCGCAATGTGAAAAAGCCGGTATTCCTTTTTACTCCGTTGCCGAAAAAGGGGCTTTTATTTTAGACCTGAATTGATTTACTTTGCCATCTTTAATCGAATGCCTTCTGACCATCGTCCGTGCCGCCAACATTTTAAAAAAAGGCATGCAAAAAAATCAGGCATGACAAAAAAAATTACATCAGCATTAATATCCGTCTATTACAAGGAAGGCCTGGATGCTGTTATAAAAGAATTACATAATCTTGGAATCATACTCTATTCTACGGGAGGCACCCGGACATTCATTGAATCCATCGGTGTTCCATGTATACCTGTAGAAACCCTCACCACATACCCTTCGATCTTAGGAGGCAGGGTCAAGACATTGCATCCCTCCATTTTTGGAGGCATCCTGGGCAGAAGGGATAATGAAACAGATGTAAGGGAAATGGAAGCGTACAACATTCCTGTTATCGATCTTGTCATTGTGGATCTCTACCCCTTTGAAGAAACACTCGCAGCAGTAATGTCTTCTTCACATGAAAAAGACCCCCTGGAAGCGGAAAGATCAATCATTGAAAAAATTGATGTGGGAGGGCCTTCGATGATACGCGCCGCCGCCAAGAATTATAAAGAGGTTGCAGTAGTTGCCTCAAGAAAAGATTATAGCCAGCTTTTACATTTGCTGACTGACCAAAACGGTGAAACCACTCTTGAGCAAAGAAAGCAATTTGCAACAAAAGCATTCAACGTTTGCACCGGGTACGATATTGCCATCTCAAATTACTTCAATGATACAAGCCATTTCAACGTCTTTGCTGAAAATGCAACGGTTCTGCGCTATGGCGAGAATCCACATCAGCGCGGTGTTTTTTATGGCGACATCAATGAGTTGTTTGATCAATTGAACGGGAAAGAATTGTCTTACAACAACCTTGTCGACGTTGACGCTGCATTGCATTTGCTAAAGGAATTTACCGGCAGCGTTTTTGCCATCATCAAACATACCAATGTTTGCGGAATCGCCTCACGGCCAACAATTAAAGAGTGCTGGGATGCGGCCCTGGCAGGAGACCCTGAAAGTGCGTTTGGCGGCGTGCTGGCGTGCAACGCCGAAGTAGACAAAGACACTGCCGAAGCTGTCCGCGAACTCTTTTTTGAAGTGTTGATGGCTCCGTCTTTTACTCCCGACGCTTTAGCTGTCCTTACAACAAAAAAGAACCGCATACTATTACAAACGCGTCCGGGCAATGCTGCGGACATATCATCACAGCAATATCGGTCATTGCTAAACGGTGTACTTTCCCAACAGGAGGATAAAGGCAATTACAATAAATGGGATGAAGCGGGTACAAGGCAGGCAACCCCGGATGAAAGAAGTGATCTTGAATTTGCAAACCTCGTATGCAAACACCTGAAATCAAATGCTATTGCGCTTGTTAAAAACAGGCAGCTGGTAGGAAAGGGTTGCGGGCAAACAAGCCGGATCGATGCTTTGCGCCAGGCAATAGAGAAAGCAAACCAGTTTGGCCTTGATCTGACTGGCGCCGTGATGGCAAGTGATGCTTTTTTTCCGTTTGATGATTGTGTAAAGATGGGCCATAGGGCCGGGATAACGGCTTATATTCAGCCGGGAGGCTCTTTGCGCGATAATGATTCTATTGAGTACTGCAGAGAAAACGGCCTGGCCATGGTGTTGACGGGATTAAGGCATTTTAAACACTAATGCTATGTTAACCTTAAATTGACGTCTGGCCTTCAGCTATCGGCTATCAGCTTTCAGCGGAAAGAAGTGCCTGCATAGATTTCCTGATAGCTGATAGCTGAAAGCAAAATCAATGCGTAGTTTTAAACTTAGCATAACACTAGGATTTATCTTCCGCAGATACCAGTCATTTGATGTAAGGAAATGCAAAGCCCGCCAAATATTTATTCTTCATTTTTAAGGCATAGGGGAACACGGTTCAGGGCCTTGTTTGCTCTTGGCCTCGTGTGTGTTTTCTGGGGAACTACATGGATAGCCACCAAGTTTGGAGTGAGCCATATGCCCGCACTGCAGCTCGCGGGAATCCGCCAGTTCTTTGCAGGAAGCGCTTACCTGGCCTATTTCTCGATGAAAGGGAAAATGCTTCCCCGTGGAAAGGAATGGTGGCCGATCATTATGCTTGGCTTTTTAAATTTTGTTTTTACCAATGGATTAACCACCTGGGGTATGCAATTCATCACTGCCGGGTTAGGCGCTATTATTTCTTCGATATTTCCTTTATGGCTGATGCTGATAGGTTTATTTAGTTCCGAGTATAAAGTGCCTGGCAAGGCGGTATGGGGGCTATTGCTTGGCTTTAGCGGAATATGTGTTATCTTCTCTGAGCATCTCGGCGATTTTTTAAATGCCGATTTCCGTTTCGGAATCTTTCTTTCTCTTACCGCTTCATTATCATGGGCGACGGGAACCTTCTTTACAAAAAAAGCGGTTAAGAATTTCGATCCCTACTTCAGCATTGGGATACAAATGTTTATTTCAGGCATTGTGTTGTACTGCACTGCTTGGGGATCGGGCATGACCGTGGCTGTTCGTTTAATACCATGGCAATCATGGGCGGCCATTTTTTATCTCGTTCTTATCGGATCAGTATTAACTTTTGCTGCGTACTTATATGCCCTGCAAAATCTCCCGACAAACCTTGTGTCTACCTACGCATATATCAACCCGGTAGTTGCCGTTTTACTGGGGGCACTTTTGTTTAATGAAAAACTAACACTCTTTATTGCAGCAGGCGGTGTGATTACACTCGCGGGTGTATACCTCGTCAATGAAACATTCCGCCAGCGAATGCCTTAAAATATTTAATATTCGTCAGCCTCCGCCTGCCTCTTAAAGACACCGCCCTACGCCGTTTAACTGTTTACTTTTATATAACTCAACTTCGTACTGTTGAAAATCAACTAATTTAAAAACTAACTAAGTTTTTTGAGTGAAAACACAGAAGCTCGCTTTTGTCGGAATACTTAGAAACAACCCAGCGTTGCGGAGTTTGATTCTCCTGGTGCCGTTTTTTTGCCCGATCACTCACTGATCATAGGATGCAAATTTTCAGTAATCTCTCATTGCCCGGCAGGAGTGCTGTGCAAAGATGAAATGGGCTCATCCGGTAAGGCAGGATGATACGCAGTTGTCTTGTGACAAAATAAAATTCAAACACCATTGTTCTGATGATGTATTTCTTTTAGAAAAGACTCATACACTTCCTTCCAGCCTGCAAACTGCGGGTCTGTGCCTAAAAAGTTATTGTGCCAGATGGTGACCATGAGTCCATCTACATTTTTAACCGACTCGTAATATGCCATCAGTTCCTCAAGAGCCTGCTCAGGCGTATTTTTTTGAGCGTAAAATGCATTGGCATCCATAAAGCAGAAAGGATATATAATAAGGCCGGTGGTGTTTTCCTTTTGTAAATCGTACCAGTAAAAGGAAGATGAAGCTGAAGCCCTGAAACCATTAACTGTTCCATATCCCATCGAATATTCCTTTTCAATACCCACACGGAGCAATGAACGGTAGGTTTCGGGAAGACTAAACCGTAAGAAATGCTGACGGCTGCGCTTTACTTTTATTTGCGTAAGGTCTTCAAAAAGCCCGACTTCTTTCTTCAGTATTGATTCCCGGTCGCTGCTTTTCCAGGAAGGGTGGACACCGGTTTTATAATTGGCCGAAAGGTATTCAACGAGCTTACCAAAAGCATCATTAGACGGCGGAATATTTTTATCGTAGGCTGTGCGTGAATGTGCCAACAGGAAAAAATAACACGGAGTGAGCCGGTATTTCAGATGAACGGCATCCAGCCATTCAAAAGAATCAAATGGATCTCTCTTTTTATCCATCAGTACCAAAAGACGGTCCCGAAGCGTTCTCCATTCACCTTTCAGCATCGAGCGGACAGAGCCTCCAAGATTCCTCCAGGCACCTTTATGCCTGTATGAATAAGCCATATCAATATCGTAGGTGGGCATGAAAGTAAACCTGCTGTCTTTAAAAACAGAATCCGCAAATTTCCTTTGCAGTGCTTTTTTGAAATCATTCAGCCATATATTAACGAGAGGAAGATGAAGGAAGGATTCCCTCCAGGCGAGTGAATTTGTGTGAGCATACCTCCCGTATTTATCTTTATGATGTGGTAAATACTCTTCATAGCGGCTGATTAAATAGAATGCAGCAGCAAAAATGTCAAACGGAAAGTCACTGCCACTAACCCGGAAGAAGGCCTTATAGCCATTCGTTTCAAAGCACTGAACAGATTGTACCTTAATATCCGTTTCAAATAGCAGGTCAACATGATCGATCCGGAATTCATCCGCTGCTATAGCAGATGGACTATAGTTAATCTTTGCACCATTGTGATTCCGGAATTGCTCCTTATCCGATATGACTGTAATTTCCTGGTTTAACAATTGCTTGCTGAAGAACTCCGCGATATATTGCAGGCGGGACGTAACCTGTGAAGAGTACAGTAGCATAGAAAAGTTTTTCTTCAAAGTTCTTCATACGATGCGAGGGTGCATTTCACTTTGTATCAGACAACACATATGCTACCTGCCGGAAGACTTGAAAAGTTATTCATGGCGGGACTATGCATAACAATCGAAGCTAACTTCCGGTAGCCGCTACACGGCGCGTTAAATAAACACCTTCCGGTCACTTCCGGCGTTCGTTCCATAATTCGTTGAACGATTTTTCAGAAAATACCAGGTTGCTATGGTGTTGGTTCCAGCTTTTGAATAGCCTGCCGACAACCCAGGTCTTTATTTTACCGTTGCCTTTATTCATAATGTTTCTGCTAAGGCTGGCTTTCTTCCAGACTTTCCAGGCCATACGTTCTGCCCACCCGGTATGCCCCTTTTCCACCGCTTCGTTCCTGTTTTCCAGCAATAACTGGTGCAGGTTTATTTTGACAGCGCACACTTCGGTGCAGTTGCCGCAAAGTGAGGACGCGTAGCTCAGATGCTTCCACTCATCCATTTCCTTCAGATGAGGAGTGATAACTGAACCAATCGGACCACTGTATGTAGTTTCATATGCATGCCCTCCAATATTCTTGTATACCGGGCAGGCATTCAGGCATGCGCCGCAGCGAATGCAATAAAGGCTTTCTCTTGTTTTTGGATTGGCCAGTATATTGGTACGGCCATTGTCGAGCAATATCACTACCATGTCGGTAGGACCATCGGTTTCTTTTGCCTGTCTCGGGCCGGAAATTATCGTGTTGTACACCGTAACATTCTGCCCTGTTCCGTAAGTGGAGAGTAACGGCCAGAATAAGGCAAGGTCATTGATAGAAGAAATCACTTTTTCTATTCCCACAATTACAATGTGCGTAGGCGGCCATGCCGTGGTTAGTCTTGCGTTGCCTTCGTTTTCGGTAATAGCTATTCCCCCGATGTCAGAAACAATAAAATTTGCACCCGTAATCCCGATTTCTGCTTCTACATATTTTTTGCGAAGATTTTCCCTGGCGACCGCTGTCATTTGTTCAGGGGTCAGGTCAGGTTTTGTATGCAGCTTTTCAAAGAATATCTTTGCGATATCTTCTTTGCTTTTGTGCATGGCAGGAGTAACGATATGATAAGGCGGTTCTCCATCGAGCTGCTGGATATATTCACCCAGGTCCGTTTCTACGCTTTCAATATTGTGTTTATGTAAAAAACTGTTGAGCTTGATTTCCTCGGTCACCATGCTTTTGCTCTTTACAATCGTTTTACAGTTTTTTTCCCTGCAGATTGTAAGAACATGGCTCAGCGCTTCGGCGGCGTCTTCTGCCCATAAAACCCTGCCTCCGCGTTTGGTGAAGGCTGTTTCAAAATCTTCCAGCTGCGTGTCTAATGTTTCCAGCGCACGCCATTTAACATTTTTTGCCCTTTCACGTGCGAGGTTTAAGTCAGTAAATTGCAGTTTACCGAAGGGAACGGCATTGTTGTATTTACCAATATTAAAATTGATCTTCCTGCGATGTTCCAGATCTGCGGATTTGACCGCGCTTTTCTCCAGAAAATTTGCAGCAGTTTCTTTCATCTAAATATCATTTAAGCAGACGTGAACATTGAGAACCACATATTCAGTACCTCTGCAAAGAAAAACAAAAAAAGCCACACAAGATGGCTATTGCAGGAGAATGAAAGGGGGCTTGCTATTTAGCATCGTTACTTGTGCGCCACACTTCAACAAAAAAAATTCCAAAGGGTAGTGTTCAGCGAATTATTCTATCCTTGCATTTGGTGACTGGAGATCCAACATAACCCTTCGCTATGTCATAAAAGTTCCCACATTCGAAAATTATGGTCTTACAAATTACTGCCGTTGCGTACTCCTTATCTTATTTCCTTTTTAAACTTTACATCCTTGCTCCGAACACCTTCCTTAGTATTTGTGTAGTACGGGCAAGGGGATTGTCCCGTATGTTTTCTTCTTCCTTTTCGATCTGATCGAAAAGGGCATCGGTGGCCCGCTCAGATACATATCCCACAAGGTCGGGATTTATTTTTTTGAAAGTAGTGGGGATGTTATTATAAGAAGTCACAATATCCGAGTAATACCGGGTTGCATTGAGCTTGTCGAGAGATGTTTTAATTACCGGAGAGAATGCTGTTTGCAGCCGGGCCTTTGTCTTCTCCCGAAAATAATTGGTAGCAGCATTCTTCGGGCCACGCACAATATTCAGGGCGTCTGTCAAAGTCATTTCCCTTACAGCCTCAATAAAGATCGGTTTTGCGAAACCTACGGCATCCTCGGCTGAACGGTTGATCTGTAATATGGCTTTGTCCACCTGGCCTCCGAGTCCGAGAGACCTCAGCGTATTTTCAACCTTTATTGCTTCTGCGGGAAGAAATAACTTATAGGCTTCATTGCCAAAAAATCCATCCGTCTTATTCAAAAACGAAATGCCTTTTCCCACCCCCTGTATGAGCGCCTCTTTAATGCCCGAATTTGCATCCTGTTCGGAAACGGCTGGCCCGTATACGCCTGCCCCTGCATTCATTAATGTTTCGCAGGAACTTAATGTTGTTACAATGAGAGCAATAACCAATATATTTTTCATAAGTACTTTTCTTATCTTTTCAAATGTCCTGCCAACAAAAATTTCGTCTAACACTTTGGCTAACCATTAACGCCGGTATACGATAATGATTGTGCGGGCCTCATTACTTGTTTCTGATACAGGTATATTATGACATTTACAGGGCAAATGAGAAGATAGAGAAACAAATAGTGCAGAACCTGCAATAACTGGCAATACGCGTAGTAGTTAGCTCTTACTTAACGAACCGGATTAACTTTCAACGTTTCTATCATAAACTTTTCGATCTCCTGTTGAACACCGGCATAATCATTTGACTTAACGTAAGACCCTATCACATGATCACCGGTATTTGGCATTGCAACTGATTTTTTCTGATGCAGAGGTGTTCCCAGCTTACCCATCATCATTTTCATAGAAGATACGTCTACGACGTCGTCCTGGTGAACATCATCCCTGAAAAAATATAAAGTAAGAACGGGTTGTTTGATTTGTTGAAACAGTGCCGGCGTCATTGAAGTTTCCAGCAACTCCTGTAATTCGATCGCCGCTTCTATACGGTACTGCGAATACCAGTATTTTTTGTAAATATCCCTTTGATCTTTTGAATAGATATAATCTGAATTAAGGATAAATCTGGCGAGCTGTAATCCCCACGGATTGTTCAGGAGCCATGCATTTTTATCTTTGATGGAAATATTGGGAGAAAGCAGGATCAGTGCGTGTACCTCAGGATAATGCCTGGCAAGCATCAAAGCCAGGGAGCCGCCGGTAGACGTCCCCATCAGAATGACTTTCTTACCTAATTTATTGCCGATAGCCAGTGCACGTTTTGCCGATTCCCACAATCTGTCAACTGTAAGGTTTATCAGGGCATCTGTTGTATCGATGCCATGGTCTGCAAGCCGCGAGATATATAAGTTACACCCGAATGTATTTGCGATATTTTTATGAACCGGATCACCTTCACCCTGGCTTGCAGTAAATCCATGCAGGTAAACAATAGCGTACGCGGTGACTTGTTTTAAGGAGTCATCGGCCCAGTGTATTCTTGCGTGGTTCTCCGGCTTAACCTTGTGCAGGGCTTCCCTGCTATTGATCTCTTTTTCCAGCATCGGAGGAGCATCAGGAACAACGGGCATATTTCTGCTGTAAACGGGTGTGTCAGGTTCAGGGCCCAACAGGTAACCGGCAATGAATATAATCGGAACAGCGAACAACCATTTTCTCCGCATGTCATACATTTGCGGGTGAAACTACAAATCCTGGACGAATGAATTCAGAAACGGGTAAATATATAATGATCATCGGGTCTGCGCTCCTGTTGATTGGTTGCCTTGTGTATTTTTTTCACGACAATTTACGCTGGATCGGCCGCCTTCCAGGGGATATCCGCATCAGGAGGGAGAACTTCAGCTTTTACTTTCCCATCACTACTATGATCATCCTGAGTGTTCTCATTACTGTGATCCTGCGTGTTGCCAGGGCGATACTCAAATGAATTCATTTTTGGGAAAGATGTAGCAGGTAATCGATTCGTGAGTAATACCGTTTATTATCGTTATATTAACATTGCAGATGACTCTCGGCAATAACTTACTGCCCCTATACCATACGCCACCACTCCTACCCACTACCCACTACCCACTACCCACTCCTTTGCCCCTTCCCTAAAATTGCTTACCTTTGCGCCTCTTTTGAGCGTTCGCCTTCAAATAATAAAAAGGAAAAAACGTTCAGTATAATAATCACAATCGTTTATGAACATTCGTAACATCGCAATAATTGCACACGTTGACCATGGTAAGACTACACTGGTTGATAAGATCCTGCACGCCACGCACGTATTTCGCGACAACCAGGCAACCGGCGACCTCATCATGGACAGCAATGACCTTGAGAAAGAAAGAGGAATCACAATTTTCAGCAAAAACGCTGCAGTTCAATATAAAGACGTTAAAATAAACGTCATTGATACTCCAGGTCACTCGGATTTTGGAGGTGAAGTAGAGCGTGTGTTAAAAATGGCCGATGGAGTGTTGCTTCTTGTTGATGCATTTGAAGGGCCGATGCCTCAGACACGTTTTGTATTACAAAAAGCGCTGCATTTGCATTTGCGCCCCATCGTTGTGATCAATAAGGTTGATAAACCGAACTGCCGCCCCGATGAAGTTCACGATGCGGTATTCGAGCTTTTTTACAATCTTGATGCCACTGAGGAACAGTTAAATTTCCCGACCATTTACGGGTCATCCAAGCAGGGATGGATGAATACTTCCTTAACGCCAACGGAAAACATTTTTCCTTTGCTTGACGCAATACTGGAACACGTTCCTGAACCAAAGGTTAATGAAGGAACATTGCAGATGCAGATCACTTCCTTAGATTATTCTTCCTTTCTTGGAAGGATTGCGGTCGGTAAGGTTGCAAGGGGCTCGATAAAAGAAGCGCAGTCTGTTTCACTGGTACAGGCGGATGGTTCTGTAAAAAAATCTAAGGTTAGGGAATTGTACACTTTTGAAGGAATGGGAAAAAAGAAAGCTACTGAAGTTATCGCTGGTGATATTTGTGCAGTTGTAGGTCTTGAAGATTTCAATATTGGTGATACCATTACAGATCCGGACTTTCCCGAAGCACTGCCGGTGATCAGTGTTGATGAGCCAACAATGAGCATGTTATTCAGCATTAACAACTCGCCATTTTTTGGCAAAGATGGAAAATTTGTAACATCGCGTCACCTGAGAGACCGCCTGATGAAAGAAACGGAAAAAAACCTGGCGTTGCGTGTTGAAGATACAGAGAACGCTGATAGTTTTCTGGTATTTGGCCGGGGTATCCTTCACCTTGGTATATTGATAGAAACCATGCGCAGGGAAGGATTTGAAATAACCATTGGCCAGCCACAGGTGTTGGTGAAAGAGATAGGCGGAAAGAAATGCGAGCCTTACGAAGTTCTCGTTGTGGATGTTCCTGCCGAGTTCAGCGGAAAGGTTATTGACCTGGTAACCCAGCGTAAAGGTGAAATGCTGATTATGGAAAGTAAGGGTGAAATGCAGCACCTCGAATTTGAGATCCCGTCGAGGGGATTGATCGGGCTGCGTTCAAATATGCTCACAAATACAGCAGGCGAAGCCGTAATGGCTCATCGATTTCTTGAATACAAGCCCTGGAAAGGGCCGATCCCGGGAAGAAATAATGGCGTTCTGATCTCAAAGAACCAGGATAAAACAACCGGTTACTCGATCGACAAGTTACAGGACAGGGGAGTATTTTTCGTTGAACCAGGAGAGGAAGTGTATACAGGACAGATTATCGCCGAACACATCAAACCAGGCGATCTTATTGTGAACGCCACTGAGCCAAAAAAATTGACCAACCACCGTGCAAGCGGAAGTGACGATGCTTCCCGTATCGCACCAAAAACGCAAATGACACTTGAGGAGTGTATGGAATATATCCAGCAGGATGAATGTATCGAGGTTACTCCAAAGATCGTCCGTATGCGAAAAGTATTGCTTGATGAAGATGAAAGAAAGAAGGTTCAGAAATCCATGAAATCAGAACAGGTAAGTTAATATATGTTGTGCCTGGCCAGGTTCAGGCCAGGCACAACTTTATCTTTTATCTCTGGTCTTTCCACACCAACCTTTTATGTTTGGCTGTTTGGTAGAAGTCGGCACATTTCCCGTCTCCTTTCCCGGTAATCCCTCCTGAAGGGGCGCAGATATAATTACACTGCCCGTCAATTAATGTTATGTACTGATCGCAGCAGCCGGCACTAATGAGATAAGCCGGTTTGTCTTTGTATTCATATTCATGTATCTCTGCGGCGGGATTCCATTTCGGCTGCTTTTGTATCTGTTTAATGTATTTGCTGATGCAGTCCGGTACGTCTCTTGTGGTGTCTTTAGTACAACCCGAAAATATGATAGTGATCACGGTTAAAAAAGTAAACAGGAGCTTTCTCATCTCAGAAAATTTAGTTTTCTCACATTCTATCTTTACATTTCGTTGCATTAAAACATTACTTTGGAAAAATCGAATTTTGTTGACCAGATAAGAGTGTTTTGCAAGAGCGGTCATGGCGGAGCAGGTATAAGGCATTTCATGCACACGAAGTTTAATGCAATGGCCGGCCCCGATGGTGGCGATGGCGGCAGGGGAGGGCACATTATCTTAAGAGGAAATAAGCAGCTATGGACATTGCTGCATCTGCGTTATTATAAAAATGTGCATGCGGAAAACGGAATGCCCGGCAGGGGAAATAATTCGAGTGGCAAAGGAGGTAAGGATTTCATTATTGAAGTGCCGCTTGGCACAATTGCCAGGGATGAGGTCACGAATAAGGTGGAAGCTGAAATCTTAGCGGACGGGCAGGAGGTGATTTTGATGAAAGGAGGACGTGGGGGCCTCGGGAATTCGCATTTTGCCACTTCCACAAATCAGGCGCCTGAACATGCCCAGCCCGGTGAGCCCGGAGAAGAGGGCTGGAAGATCCTCGAATTAAAAGTTCTTGCTGATGTGGGACTGGTAGGATTTCCGAACGCAGGGAAGTCGACACTATTGTCTGTTATTACTGCTGCTACTCCGAAAATTGCAGACTATGCCTTTACTACGTTGACTCCCCAGCTTGGCATTGTTGAATACAGGGATAATCAGTCTTTTTGCATTGCCGACCTCCCGGGCATCATAGAGGGAGCCGCTGAAGGTAAGGGCCTTGGCCACCGCTTTCTACGTCATATCGAACGGAATTCCATCTTGTTGTTTCTGATCCCCGCCGACAGCAACAACCACAGCAAAGACTTTGAAGTATTGATAAATGAGTTGAACGAATATAACCCCGAGCTTTTACAAAAAGACTTTGTCATCGCCGTGAGCAAATCCGACCTGCTTGATGATGAGCTGCAGGCTGACATAAAGAAGGAATTACCGGTTAATGTGCCCCAGGTGTTTATATCTTCTGTTACCGGGCAGGGGTTGGTTGAACTGAAAGACCTGCTGTGGAAAGTTATGAATACAAAATAACATAAGGCACTTCAGTGTCTGCAATCTTTCGTCACCCGGCTACCTTTTAACCTATTTGCGAAGAAGCGGAAGTAGAATTCCTGAAGCATAACATTGCTATAAACACCGCGTTTAATAAGGCCGGCCAAGTGTGTCGCATACTGCCCTGAAAAGTGAAGTGGCGTCGTGGGAGTCATGACCGTGCTCCCAGATCATTACCCCGGCGCCACGTTGCCTGGCCAGGATGGCTTTCCTCTTTATTGTCGGCTGCCCATTATAGTAAATTGTGTAGGGCTTTGCATATGCGGCTACGCTCACGGTGGCCGAATCCGATAGTGGAGATCCACCCATGCTAATGATGGTATTATATGAAAGAGTAGTGCCTGTCTGGGTGATCCCGGAAGGTCTGCCGTAAGCCGGCATTCCCATCACATATTTCGAGGAAGGCAGGCCCCGGACGTTCATCCAATAATCCATACCGGTAATAGCAAGATTGATGTCGCTATGGTGTTTGTAGGGAAGTGTGGTGCTGAAATCGTCATAAGACATTATGTTGAACCAATCAATATAAGAAAACAGTTCGCTTCTGATAGCGTCACGAAATGCGCCCGGGTATTTGCCGGAACTGATAGCAGCGGTGATATAATATTTTGCGTTCAGGTGGCAGCTATCACTTAATTCTTTCATCAACGCGGTAAACGTCAGGTCGGTACCATCGGCGGTGCTCGGGTATTCCCAATCCATATCAACGCCATGCAGCGAATATTGCCGGATGATGTTCATGATGGCCGTCACAAACGCATTCCTGCTCTCCGGTGTGGAAGCCGCTATTTTGAAATTAGCTGCCGCTCCATTAATACTAATGAATATTTTGGCCTTGTTCGCTTTTGCTTTCGCAGCAACCACTGAAAGTTTTGCCGGATCATTCAGCACTAATACGGAAGCGTTATTCACAGTGGCAAATGCATAATTGATCACATTGCACATGCGAAACTTTTCATCAGGTATTGCCCGAGGATCACGATAAGACGGAACGTATCCAACTACTTTTAGACCAAAATCCGCAGGAGCGCTTATGATATCGGCTGGTGGCTTTGGAGGCAAAGGGGTATCTCTTTTGCTACATGAATACATAAATAATACAGGAAAGAGTATAGCCAGGTACCAGGCAGATAACTTTGGCATAGAAAAGGGTTATTTTAAGTTAGAAGTTGGCTGTGACCAGACAAAGAAAACCTGACTTTTTACTGCATCACTCTTTTTAGGAGGAGCGATTAGTCTGATGTGCAACAAATATATATGTTGATTTTATATAGGCAACATATTTTTGCAACCGAATTGAAATAAAAATGGCTCTCCCGAAAAACAGCAATATAGGCGCTAAGTTAGCGATAACCGTACTGATTCTTGCAGTGATGTCGACGATAGCATGGTGGCTGTTGAACAGAAAAAAGCCTCATTTTGTACATTATCCTGAATTTGGCATTGAATTACCTGCCAATTATCCAATCCATGGAATAGATGTCAGCAAGTACCAGCAACGCATCGAGTGGCAGGAAGTAAAAGCCATGCAGGCGAAAGATCTGAAAATCAGCTTCGCCTTTATCAAAGCAACTGAAGGACTTAGTAAAGTGGATCGCTTTTTTAACCGGAACTGGAAAAATGCGCAGGAGACAAATATGATCCGGGGAGCATATCACTACTTTTTAGCTACCAGGAGCGGCAAGGCACAGGCGGAAAATTTTATAAAAGCTGTCCAGCTTGAAAAAGGAGACCTTCCTCCGGTGCTGGACGTTGAACAAACGTATGGGGTACCAACAGAAAAATTACTTAAAAATGTAAAAGAGTTTTTAGATACGGTAGAAGAATATTATGGCATTACGCCAATAATTTATACAAATGTTGACTTTTATGATCATCATTTGAAAGCGCAATTCGACCGGTATCCCTTATGGGTAGCCCATTACCTGCAAAAGGAGAGCCCGAGAGTGTCAAAAGAGTGGTTGTTCTGGCAACATAGCGAAACGGGAAGTGTAAACGGCATCGTAAGTAAAGTAGATTTTAACGTCTTTAACGGCGACTCTGCCGATTTTAGAAAGTTGCTGATGCCCTGATGGTTTCCGGCACTACAATCTTTGGTAGATTTGTTCGGGGGATATTACATGAGTAACATAGAACCTGAAGTAAAAGATTTTCTGCAACGGATCTTATGGTCTATTGGCGCGGGATTCGTGTGGATGGTATCGAATATGACCCCCGGGATCTTTGGAGGCTGGCTCTTTTTCGAAAACAAGCCGGCTCCCGGCAATTACATCTTTTACATCTGGATGGTCGCCAGTTTTGCAATGTTACTATGGTTCTACTTCCGAACCTGGAGAAAGAGACTTCGATGAAATAGTGGGGAGTGGGTAGTGAGGAGTGAGTAGTGGGTAGTGGGTGGTGGGTAGTGGGTAGTAGGTACTTTCACCGTCGACTCCCACTACCTACTACCTACTACCTACTAACACCTACTGGCTTTTTCCATCGAGAATCACAGGCGTATTCCCTTTGCCCATAATAATTACCTTGGCATTTTGTGATTTAGCAAGTTCGAGTTGAGCCTGAATGCTTTCATATTGCAACTGCTTATCTGTTAATCCTTCACTGATGATCCGCTGGTAGTCTGCAATGCCTTGTGCTTCCACTCTTTTCCTGTCTGCTTCCTGCCTTTCTTTCTGAAGTACAAACTGCATTTTCTGCGCATCCTGCTCAGCGCTGATTTTTTGCTCAATAGACGTTTTTACAGACTGCGGAAGCGTGATGTTTCTCACCAGCAATTGCTCGAGGACCAATCCCCGTTTTTTAAAATCGGTATCGATCGTGTTAAAGATGCGTTGCTGAAACTCGTCGCGTTTTGAAGAAAACAAGGCCACCGCTTCGTAGTACACGGCGTTGTCCCGGATTTTCGTACGGGTGAGTGGGCGGACGATTTTGTCTGTATAATCCAGACCGGTTTCACGGATAAGTTTCGGTGCCTGGGAAGGAAGGACTTTGTAAAGCACGGTGAGGTCTATGGTAACTTCAAGGCCGTCGGCTGTTAGTACACGGATAGCATCATCGGCGGATTTCTGGCCTTCGTCATTTATCCCGCTCATGGTATAATTCATGGTTCTGATGTCCATCTTTTCTACTTCCATGAGAGGATTGATAAAATGCAGGCCGCTTGCCAGCACCTCGTTCTGTACTTTTCCAAACAGCTTTTTTACGCCGATCTGCCCTGCATCTATCTGAATGACACATGAAGTTAATATCCCCACCAGCATGATAAGGATGCCGATGAGCCTTGCGGGTTTGCTGAAACGCCTCATATTTTCGTCTGCTCTTGTACTTCCCATTCCTACCAGGAAAACAACGAAGCCTATAATGATAAATAACATGTTATTTGATAATTGAAGCTGAGTTGACTCAGATGATAAATAATTAATTTAAATCTATTGACCAGGTAATATTTAACTGCTGTGATCACAAACAATTTGCCATCGGCCTTTAATTTTCCGGAACAACAAAGTGTAATGCCCTTCTACATTTCCGGCGATGCGTTTGAGGAACCATTTTCCGAGCACAAAGTAATACTCTTTGGATAGCTTTTTTACCTGCAGAATATCGAAAGACAGCTTTCCCATTTCTTCCGCATTGGGGTAGTTTCTTTTATAATTAGCCAGCGTATGCTGATAACCATAAGTAACGCCGTTTCTGCCGATAAACATCAGGGAATCATTGTTCCAATAACCAATCATAAACTTTTCGATATCTCCCTTATTCCAGGCCACCGTTTGTTCACGCAGGAGGATTGCTATTTCTCTTTGTTCCTGTGACTGGGATATCACTGGGTTTGCAGCTATATAGAATAACAATAAAGACATGAAAAGGTTTTTCATAACAACAATTAGGATGAAGTCTAAAGTTAAGAGCCTTGTCACTGGTACGCCATACTGATGGCAAACGTCGGAGCGTTTATATATTTCGTGTGGTTAATCGTATGTTTAACCTGTAATTGATAAACCTCTATGTCATTTAAAGATATATTTAATTCCAGACCGGGATTAAAGAAATTGATCATCCGGATGATAACTTCTGAAAGGGGCATCCGGCCACGTTGGTGGGTACGCACTTTCGTCAACCCATTTTTTCATCATAGGGGGAAGAATACCGTCATTTTCCGCAGAAGCCGGATGGATCTTATGCCCTTCAGCCATTTCGAAATCGGCAATTCTTCTACAATTGAAGATTTCACCCTGGTTAATAACGGATTGGGGCCCGTGAAGATCGGGAATCATGTTTTTATAGGTGCATCAAATGTAATTATCGGACCTGTAACGATGCAAGACCATATAATGACGGCTCAAAATGTAGTGATTTCCGGAATGGATCACGGATTCGGGGATGTAACGAAAGCCTTCAGATATCAGCCATGCACAGTAGCTGAAATTAGTATTGGAGAGGGTTGCTGGATTGGAGCTAATGTGGTGATCACTTCGGGGATCCAGATCGGGAAATATGCAGTTATAGCGGCAGGGAGTGTTGTCACCAGGAATGTTCCTGATTATTCAATGGTCGGTGGTAATCCTGCAAAACTACTGAAGCAGTACAATCATCAGTTAAAAGCGTGGGAAAGAAAAGCAGACAATAGTGGTGGCGTGTGACTGATCAGTTCTCCATAAACCGATCAATCAATATTGCAGCGGAAGCATTTGCCATTAAAAACTTTTCCCGGATACCGACAGCACCAAACGTCACCAGTCCGTTTCCTATTGTTAGAACGGTTGCAACAGACTGGCCGGCGCGGTTCCTGAATTCATAACCTGCAGGAATATATCCGTTTACCCGGTTTTTTTCATTACCTCCTGTATATCTCACCGGAACGATTTTATAGTAGTTATCGCGGTCCTTTGCCAGGTAGCCGGCAAATCCTTTATTATGTCGCGCCGCGTCTTTATTTATGATCATCTTCCAGTAGCTGTTGTCCTTTGAATTGACGATCTTTACCGCTAAGCTATTCCCGGAGTAGACGTCAATGCCTGTATTTTCACTTTCGCCTCTAACCAGCACATTCATATCTCTACCAGAGATGATGTTCTGGTATTTCAGTTGTGTAATGCATAATACCTGAGATGATAATCCACTAACATCGTTTACCTCAAACTGGAATGCTTTCCCTGCGTTTTCGGTACCCGTCTGCAACAGATTCATAATTCCTGATTTATCTGCCTTTTTGTGGGTAGATGAAGATTTAAAACCACCTGTGTGGTAGTAGCCGAAACTCAGTTTTGTATCCACTAAAAAATTCCGACGCCCTTTTACCTGGAATGTTTCTTTGGTGTCATGTATTTTTCCATCTGAGGCAAGGTCTGACGTGGAACATCTGACCATTGTGAATGCTATCATCACCATCCATATTGACCTCAGTAAATTATTCGTGGTATGCATATGGTAAAAATTCAGGTCATTCTTTAGGTTCCCCGGAAATAAATGGCAGATGTAAACAGATTCTATAATGGCATGAGCAACCGATTCAGCGGTTGTCTCATGCCGGGTGCTTCAAAATTTTTCTGCCAAATTGCTAACTGGACATTTCAAAGGTTAGGTTTAAGGTTCAGGTTAGGTTTAGGGTTAAAAAGGTTCTGGTAAGGACAAGGCGGTGGTTTAGGGATCAGGGTTGGTTAAGAATTAAGGTTTAGGGTTTAGATCGATTTCAACTTTTAAAACATTGTTTACCTGGTCGACTATTTTCTGCTATGTATAACGAAGCTACACCAGTGAAGGAGTGAAGGAAATACCAGGGAGGATGAACTGTATAAATTGGGGGATGAAACAGCTAATCATGCCAGCCATTTGGAAAAGGAGGCAGCTCGTTTTTACAAAAGGGGGTGCTAAAAGTAAAGCGGATGCTGTGGGCAATCAGCTTGGGGGTATGGGGCTACGTCCTTTAGCGAGGCCTTGCCTGACAGGCATTGTTTTTCTGGAATTGATGTAATATGCAAAACTGCGGATTATTCCACGATCCTAAGTTTTGCATAATTAAGCATGATCTTTTTTTCTCCGTTGTGTTCAAATTTTACAGTAGCGATGGGATTATGAGCGGCGCCTTCCATTTTCTTCACTTCTCCGAAGCCGAATTTTTGATGTTCTACTTTCTGACCCGGTTGCAGGTTAGAGGTATCGCTGGCTGCAAAATTTTCGCTTGGCACATGTTCAACCGTTTTCACAAGGGGCTTTGCAATATAGGAAGACCTGTTTTCGGGTGTTGAAGGAGGCGGTCCATACCTTTTTTCTGCCTGACTTGCAGGATTACCCAAGTTACTGCGCGTACGTTCAAAAGCGCTTCCCCCGCTCCATGAGGCGCCACCGCTGTTACGCATACCTCCGCCGGCAAAGCTGCGGTCAAGATGTTTATCAGGCAGCTCATTCAAAAAACGGCTTGGCTCATTCTGCTGCAGGTTGCCGAAACGATACCGCGCATTGGCGTATGTCAGCCACAATTTGTGCTTTGCCCGGGTGATGGCAACATAAAACAGGCGGCGTTCTTCTTCGAGTTCTTCCCGTGTGTTAACAGACATCGAATTGGGGAAAAGCGTCTCTTCCAGCCCTCCGACGAATACTACAGGAAACTCCAGCCCTTTCGCTGAATGTATGGTCATTAGTTTGACTACGTCGGGGTTTTCTTCTTTCTGATCCTGGTCTGTAAGCAGGGAAATATTCTGCAGGTAAGCACCGAGGCTTTTATCACCGACTTCCCCGTCGCTATTGGCCGGAGTTTCGGTAAATTCCTTTATTGAATTCAGCAGTTCCTGTACGTTCTCAAATTTAGAGAGCCCCTCCGTTGTTTTGTCATTAAACAGCTCTTTAACGATGTTGGTGCTTTTGCCTATAAGGACAGACACGTCGTAAGCATTTTTTTTCTGAAGCTCACTCTGGAACATGCGTATCATCATTACGAAATTCGAGATTGATTCTAAAGTCCCGGCTTTATAGCCAAATTCGCCTGCGTGCTCAAAAACCTGGAACATTGAAATATTTTGCTCATTGGCGTTTAGAACGGCCCTGTCAACAGAAGTTTTACCAATTCCACGCGCGGGAAAATTGATGATGCGTTTTAGGGCTTCCTCATCATGAGGATTAACGACCACCCGCAGATAGGCAAGAAAATCCTTGATCTCTTTTCGCTGGTAAAAACTGATGCCTCCATAAATTTTATACGGAATACTCATCCTCCGCAGGCTTTCCTCGAAGCTCCGGCTTTGAGCATTGGTGCGGTACAATATGGCAAAATCACTGTTGTGAAAGTGATTGCGCAGCTTTTGCTCCTGGATGGTATCGGCGACAATTTTTCCTTCTTCATTGTCAGTTGCCGTGCGGACAAGCCTGATCTTTTCACCTTCAAGATTTTCAGTCCACAGGGTTTTCGGGAGCTGGCCTTTATTATTCGCAATTACATCGTTGGCAACGTTAAGGATGCTTTGCGTACTGCGATAGTTTTGTTCCAGCTTTATAATCTTTACGTCATCGTAATCTTTCTGAAACTGCAGGATGTTCTGTATGGTAGCACCCCGAAAGCTATAAATGCTTTGAGCGTCGTCACCGACCACACATACATTTTCATGCACGGCACCCAGCAATTTGATGATTTCATATTGAGAAGGATTTGTATCCTGGTATTCGTCAATTAGTATATACCTGAATTTATACTGGTATTTGTGCAAGGCATCAGGGAAATTTTTCAGCAGCTTGTACATGTTCAAAAGGAGGTCGTCAAAATCCATAGCGCCATTCTTAAAACAACGCCTGGCATATGCTTCATATACCTGCGCAATAGCGGGGCGGTTGCTGCGCATGTCTTCCTGCTGAATGTAATAGTCGTTGGTGTACTCGGCAGGCCCCATCAAAGCATTTTTGGCTGCCGAAATGCGGTTATATACTACACCCGGCTTATAATGCTTATCATCCAGATTCAACTCGTTTACGACCGTGCGCACCACGCTCTTTGCGTCGTCAGTATCATAGATGGTAAAGCTATTTGGATATCCCAGGCGAGGTGCTTCAGTGCGGAGTATCCGTGCAAAGACCGAATGAAAGGTACCGATGTATAAGTTACGGGCTTCGTTATTACCGAGGATCTTTTCAACCCTTTCCTTCATTTCCGCCGCAGCTTTATTTGTAAAGGTAAGGGCCAGGATATTGAAGGCGTCAACGCCACAGTGGTGCATCAGATGCGCTATCCGGGTAGTTAGTACCTTGGTTTTACCGCTGCCGGCGCCGGCAACGATCATGATGGCTCCATCCGTATGCAGCACCGCTTCAAGCTGAGGTTCATTCAATCCTTTCAGGTATTCATAGTCAAACATAACAGCTAAGTTACGAAGCTGCAGGTTGAGGTGAAGGAGTGTTTAAAAATAATTATCCTCTGTGATCATGCATCTTTCACAGAGGATCCACTTAATCATAGATGCTGTGAACTAAGGTTTGGCCGAAACCTCCCCGTAAATTATTCCCGTATTTTCAGTACTGTATTCCGGCAGCGTGCAGAATAAGGGTTTACAACAATTAAATTACACCAATCTCATTTTTCCGGTTAAAAGGTTTTGCATCATGCCTTGTTTTATTTCTGCACCCGGTAGAGACGCCATGCATGGCGTCTCTACAAACATAAATAAGGCGCAAAGGATTTGATTCTTCCTGCGCGCCTTAAACTCTTATGCTTGCGTGAACAAATCGCTGCATTCAGAGCCATTGTGCAAATTGCCGGCCGGAATGGAGATTCATTGTGAATAGCAATGCAACCAATTGTCCATTACCAGAGCGATGTTTCATTTCAAAACAGAAGCAACAGTCATTGCAAAACTGTTGTTTTACAGGAACATTTTGAAATCACAAAATGAGATGCCTGTCACTTGCCAGATAACCGGTATTAAAGTAGTGCTAATCGACATAGATTACAAGTGTTCTTCATTATTTTTTCATGAAAATAGAAGAATACTCTTAATATCAATCCAATATTATTTATCATTGGTTTTAGGGGAACTGCAAGTGTTTTTTCTTTTCGTATCGGCTATCTCATTGTGCATGAATCAACAAGACGCATACTGTATTGAAGGTAAAGCCTGCATCAAATTTTTTAAACGTGAATGCTATGTACCTGATACACTTTCCTGAAAAGGCACCTGTAAAAAATAGCGGTAAACTTAACTGCTGATTTGTTAGCTTTATAACCCCTAACACAAAGATTTCCGTAAGTATTCTTATCAACTGTACATTGCTGCAGATTCGCAGATGTGAACTAAGGATCATTACCGATGCAGTAAGTTCGTGCTTAAAATCCTGTTCAGGCAATCCATTTTCCATCTGCGGCGCTGGGGCACCATCTTCTGCAAACATGACGACTCAGTATGTAATCATTAAAGGAAAAGTACAAGGAGTTTTTTTCAGGGCTTCGGCAAAAAAAACGGCAGTGCGATTGAAAATTACCGGATGGGTGCGGAATACCAACACCGGTAATGTAGAATTAGTGGCCCAGGGTGAGGCGGGCAATGTTGAAGAGTTTATTTCATGGTGCCGGAAAGGCCCGGAAGATGCCCGGGTTGAAAGTGTTACTATTGAGCATGCTGAAAAGCAGGATTTCAGTACATTTCAAATATTGCAATAGTTTATTTATATCAATGCAATTGGGGAATGGGAAGATTCATGGAATAAGGTTGATCACCCCTCATTTGTTTCAAAGGCTATGCTTATGTGAAATACAATTGCCTTTTATGATCCGGCATTACGTTTGCCTGTGAATATGCACAAACATAATATTGTTAATTTGAAATGAAAAGAGAAAATGCAAATGAGGACAGGCGTTTTATTGTTCCTGACTGTTTTGTCGGTTGTTTCCGGTTACCTTATGTCGAAAGCGTCATTAATCGGGAGGGCCGGAATGAGTTTGTTTTACAGGGAGTATAATTTTTTAAAATCCTGGTGGAAGGGCGCCCTGCTGATATTCATATTAATGATGCTGTTATTTACCATTCACGGATCGGTTCAAAAGCGCTACCCCGAACGAAAATCGAGGTCAATTCACATCGCCGCTTTTATTATTGCCATTGCGGGGTTGTACTTTACCTATAATGATTTCCGCCATACGCTATCTCACCATTTGCTGGGAGAACGTTTTCATTTGGGCGTGTATTTGTTCTGGCTGGGGTGGATGGTGATCAGTATATTTTACTTATGGAGGCCAGGTGTTAACAGCAGGGTAACGCATTCAGAACCCGGAAATGAAACCATGCATTCAAAAGATAAATTAAATTAATTGCCTAAAGATGACATTTCAAGGTATTGGTATGCGGCTTGCGTGCTGAACCGAAAAATTGCTGATTAAGCAGGTTATGACCTCAAAAAGATATTTTTCACTTATTATAATCCTTGGCACACTTTCGGCCATTGGGCCATTTTCAATAGATATGTATTTGCCTGGTTTTCCTGCTATAGCTGATAACCTGAATACTACTGTGGCACATGTTGCCCTTTCTTTATCCAGCTTTTTCATCGGCATCTCCGCCGGGCAATTGTTATATGGGCCCCTGCTTGACCGGTTTGGAAGGAAAAAGCCATTGTATTTTGGGCTTTCACTCTTTATACTTGCTTCGTTAGGGTGTGCGTTGGTTAATACGGCTGATATGCTGGTTGTGCTTCGTTTTTTCCAGGCTGTAGGCGGATGTGCAGGCATGGTTGCTGCCCGCGCGATGGTCCGGGATTTGTTTCCGGTAGAAGAGAACGCCAAAGTATTTTCCCTGCTGATGCTTGTTATCGGCGTATCACCCATGATAGCCCCTGCCACAGGCGGTTATGTAGCTGCGGTATTCGGATGGCAGTATATATTTATAATACTTGCTGTAATCGGGGCATTGATTCTTACCGGCGTGCATTTCATATTGCCAGAAAGCAGGCAACCGGACAATACGTTCTCACTCAGGCCGAGGATGGTCATCAAAAATTTTTACGGTGTTTTTACAAATCCCCAATTTTATACGTATGCCATAACGGGCTCAATGGCAGGGGGTGGTTTATACGCATACATTTCCGGATCGCCATTCGTTTTTATGGAGCTGAACAAATTATCAGGGCAACAATACGGGTGGATATTTGCTGTAAATGCGTTCGGGCTTATTGGCTCCAGCCAGATGAACAGCCTTCTCTTAAAAAAGGGTTATAAAAGCGAGCAGATTGTTGTGGGTGCGCTTATCTGCCAGTCGCTGGCAGGAATCTGTTTACTGGCAGCTACCATTTCCGGTAATCTTACCCTCTTCAGCACTTTAGGTATAATCTTTATCTTTTTGTGTTGCCAGGGATATGTGTTTCCTAACGCGTCCGCACTTTCGTTAGCGCCCTTCAGTAAAAATGCAGGTAGCGCTTCAGCCTTATTGGGAGGCTTGCAGATGGGAATCGGCGCCCTGGCATCTGCTTCAGTCAGCTGGCTCAGCAACAATACGGCACTGCCTATGGCGACGGTTATGGCAGGTTGCGCCGTCACCAGCCTGTGCATCCTGATGATCGGACAAAGGATGATCAGGTACAGGAGTAGCGAAGAAGTTCTGAATCAAATGGCAAAAACATAATACGGAATGTGCATGCTGCGTTTCAGAAAACTCACCCTGATATCTGCATTACCCTGGTCAGGAGTCGTATTCCAGGATAGGTCTTAACCATCGTTCAATTTCGTCGACCGGCATTTTTTTTCTTAAGGCATAATCGGTAACCTGGTCTTTTTCGATTTTGCCGACTCCAAAATACCTGCTTTGCGGGTTAGCAAAATACCATCCACATACAGAAGAGGCCGGATACATCGCAAGCGATTCTGTGAGTGTGATGCCGGTTGTATTATGTGCATCCAATAACTGAAAAAGCGTATACTTTTCGGTATGATCAGGACAGGCCGGGTAACCCGGGGCAGGCCTGATACCCATATATTTCTCGTCGATCAGGTCTTCCGGACTAAGGTGCTCATCAGTAGCATAACCCCAGAACTCTTTTCGTGTTCTCTCGTGCAGCAACTCGGCAAAAGCTTCTGCAAGGCGGTCGGCCAGGGCCTGCAGGATGATCTTGTTATAATCATCAAGATTATCTTCAAAAATTTTGATATGCTCTTCTATACCATGTATGGTAACAGCAAAAGCCCCGATATAATCATGCTTGCCGTTTTCCGCCGGAGCAATGAAATCTGCGAGGGAAAGATTTGGCTGGTCAGCAGCTTTTTTTATTTGCTGGCGCAGAAATTCCAGGTTTACTGTTTTAGCTGTGCCATTTTCACCATGCATCAATGTGACGGTATCTTTACCGTTTGAATTGGCCATCCAGAAACCGACAGCAGCTTTTGGCGTCAGCCACTTTTCTTTGATGATCCTGCTTAGCAACGCACGGGCGTCATTATATAAGCTGGTGGCTTCTACGCCCACTTTCTCATCCGATAATATCTGCGGAAATTTGCCATGAAGTTCCCAGGCAATAAAAAAGGGTTGCCAGTCTATATATCCGGAAATTTCGGCTAAATCATAATCGTCGAATGCTTTTATGCCGGTAAATGCAGGAGCAACCGGCGTAAATCCGGACCAATCAATTTTCACTTTGTTTTCCTGGGCCTGGCTTAAAGGCAGGTAGTTCTTTACCATTCGTTTGTTACCAAAATCCTCTTTCAGCCTGGAATATTCTTTTTTTATATTATTCAGAAAATCCGGTTTTTGTTCTTTGCTCAATAAGCTGCCGGCTACAGTAACACTTCGTGAAGCGTCTAAAACGTGCATCACGCCGTGATCATATTCCGGCGCGATCTTAACGGCAGTATGCATTCGCGATGTAGTAGCTCCGCCAATCAAAAGGGGAATATCGAATTGCTGGCGTTTCATTTCCCGGGCGATGTGAGCCATCTCATCCAGTGATGGTGTGATCAGGCCGCTTAACCCGATAATGTCGACGTTATTTTCACGGGCGGCGTGCAATATCTTATCGGAGGATACCATTACACCGAGATCGATAATATCGTATCCGTTACAGCCAAGAACAACTCCCACTATGTTTTTACCAATGTCATGTACATCTCCTTTAACCGTTGCCAGCAGTATTTTTGCCGCGCCCGCTCCTTCCTCATTAACCGTTCCGGCATCAAGGTGAGCCTGCCGCCTTACCTCTTTCTCCGCTTCGATAAAAGGGGTAAGAACGGCAACAGCTTTTTTCATAACCCTTGCGCTTTTTACCACTTGGGGTAAAAACATCTTACCCGCTCCAAAAAGGTCGCCAACGATATTCATGCCATCCATAAGAGGGCCCTCAATAACTTCAAGCGGCTTGCTGTATTTCAGGCGTGCTTCTTCGGTATCCGCATCGATGTAATCGGTGATGCCGTTTACCAGTGCATGGCTGAGGCGTTTTTCAACAGCTTCGCTCCTCCATAGTTCATTTTTTACTTCGGCCTTATCTTTAGCCTTAACCGTTTCCGCAAACAACAGTAATTTATCAGTTGCTCCCTCATTGCGGTTCAGGATCACATCTTCACACAATTCTCTTAACGAGGGTTCAATCTCATCGTAAATCACCAGCTGGCCGGCATTTACGATGCCCATATCCATTCCTGCCCTGATGGCATGGTACAGGAAAACGGCATGCATGGCTTCCCTGACGGTATCGTTGCCACGAAAAGAAAAAGACATATTACTTACCCCTCCGCTCACTTTTGTGAGGGGCATTTTTTGTTTGATGATCCTTGTAGCCTCGATAAAATCCACGGCGTAGTTATTGTGTTCTTCAATACCCGTGGCAATGGCAAATATATTCGGGTCGAAAATGATGTCCTGAGGATCGTATCCAACCTGGTCAACAAGAATGTTATAAGCCCTTTGGGAAATGTTTACCTTTTTATCCAGCGTGTCTGCCTGTCCTTTTTCATCAAAGGCCATAACCACCACCGATGCTCCAAAACTTTTGCAGATAACAGCCTGCTCAATGAATTTTTCTTCTCCCTCTTTCATAGAGATGGAGTTTACGATGCACTTGCCCTGAACGCATTTAAGTCCTGCTTCGATGATGCTGAACTTCGATGAATCAATCATTATCGGAATCCGCGCAATATCCGGCTCAGCCTGTAATAAATTCAAAAAGGTTTGCATGGCATTATGGCCATCAAGCAAAGCATCATCCATATTAACATCAAGGATCTGGGCTCCGCTTTCCACCTGCTGACGCGCTACCGATAAAGCTTCTTCGTATTTGCCGTCCCTGATAAGCCTCGCAAATTTTTTTGAACCTGTAACGTTCGTGCGTTCACCTACGTTTACAAAATTTGTTTCCGGCCTGACAACCAGCGGTTCAAGCCCGGCTAATCTTAAATACGGTTTAATTTGTGTTACTGTACTCATAGTTTTATTTTGAACCTCTAAGAAACCCGGCACAATGAACGCCGGAAGTTTCCGGGCTTCCTTCCCGGTCTAAGCCATTTCCATTACCGGCAACTCCCTTGGCCTGAAGTTTTTTACCTGTTCTGCAATATGTTTAATATGGTCGGGGGTTGTTCCGCAACACCCCCCCACAATATTTACAAATCCTTCTTTGGCCCACTCCTCGATGATATGTGCTGTTTCATGGGGCTGCTCGTCATATTCACCAAAGGCATTTGGAAGACCGGCATTGGGATAAGCAGACGTATAACAGTTTGCAATCTGGCTCAGTTCCTCAATATGCGAGCGCATTTCAGTGGCGCCCAGGGCACAGTTTAAACCAACGCTTAACGGCCGTGCATGAGAAATGGAGATATAAAAAGCTTCCAGTGTTTGCCCGCTTAAGGTACGGCCACTTGCATCTGTTATGGTACCGCTGATCATCACAGGCAATTCCTTTTGCTTTTGATCCCGGAAATATTTTTTTATGGCATAGATCGCCCCTTTTGCGTTTAGCGTGTCGAAAATGGTTTCTATCAGCAACAGGTCAACACCACCTTCCACCAGCCCCGTGATTTGTTCGTAATACGCAGAAGCAACCTCGTCGAAGGTTACTGCCCTGAATCCCGGATTATTCACATCCGGCGACAGGCTTAACGTTTTATTTAGGGGCCCGATAGCACCGGCAACAAAACGGGGTTTTTCCGGGGTTTTTAAGGTGTACTCATCCGCGGCTTTACGCGCCGCCTTTGCAGATGCGAAGTTAAGCTCGTAAGCAAGCGATTGCATGTCGTAATCCGCCTGGGCGATTCGCGTGCTGCTGAAAGTATTGGTCTCAATGATATCGGCGCCGGCTTCGAGGTATTGCTTATGAATACCCTCAATGATTGAAGGCTGGGTTATGCTAAGCAGGTCATTATTGCCTTTAACGTCAGAATGCCAGTGTTTAAAGCGTTCACCCCTGTAATCATCCTCCTGTAGCTGGTGCCGCTGTATCATGGTGCCCATTGCACCGTCGATGATAAGAATTCTTTCCTGTAAACACTCTTGTATAGTTTTCATAACAATCCTCCCTCTCCTTTTGATGATAAAGCAATTTGATGTGTAACACGGATACTGTCCTTTCAATTAAATTGATGGACAACTCCTGGTGAAGACGGTCTGCTGAACTCTTTAACGGGAAATAAGTCTGTGAAGTGTATGTACAGGATAATTCCGGCGTTTATTAGTTCAGTTGATGTAAGGCAATCTCCCAGTAAGACCCCGGTTAATTTAAACATCGTTTTCATCAGGCTGAACAATAAACAAATCCGCCTGAATTGTGTGCAAATGTACGGTGAAAAGATTAAATAGAAAAGCAGTGGTTTACAGGGCACATAAATTTGTTGGTAAGATGGCCGGTACCCCCTTTATCTGTTAGCAACATAGTTCTCCACCGGGATGCGGTTAACCAGCGAGCGGGCCAAGGTCATTTCATCGGCATATTCCAGTTCGCCCCCGAAAGCGATACCGCGTGAAATGGTTGTAACCTTAAGGTTCCTGTCAGGTAATTTTTTCTGGATATAATAAATAGTTGTGTCTCCCTGTATATTCGGGTTGAGGGCAAAAATCAGTTCACGGGTTTTCTCTTTTTCCACCCGAAGGAGCAGAGGTTCTATATTCAACTGGTCAGGGCCAATGCCATCAAGCGGGGATATGATGCCACCAAGCACATGATAAACACCATTGTACTGTTGGGTAGTTTCCACGGCAATTACATCGCGAATGCTTTCCACTACGCATATCGTCTCCTGCATGCGCATACTATTCGAGCAGATAGAACAGATATTCGTATCGGCTACATTGTAGCACCGCTGGCAGAATTGGATCTCATTGCGCATACGAAACATGGCCTCTCCGAATTGCCGGACGGCATCTTTTTCCTGTTTCAAAAGGTGAAGTACCAGGCGCAAAGCTGTTTTTCTTCCGATACCCGGTAATCTGGCAAATTCATTCACGGCATTTTCCAGTAAGGCTGATGGCAATTGCATCAGGCAAAGATAACTGTTACTTTTATTCGGGGCTTACGGATATGCCAATGGCAAACCCTGATGATAAGAACTGAATGTTACTTAAGCCGTTTTGTTAAAAGAGTTTCCGGACTTTCCCGATAATATAAAATTTTTTATTTTGTAACCGGAATGATCTTCGCATGCCGCGACAATCAATCTAAAATCTGAAAAGTATTATGCCTACCGGTGTTGTAATCTGCACATTACCCCTTTCAAAATAACATAAAACGCGTTATTTTGTACCAGGCTGTTGATTGCGATTCTGCAATCGCTCATCTAAAATCTTACATTGCGAATGGCTGATCTGAAAGTTTTCAATTCCTATACACGGCAAAAAGAAATATTCAAGCCCATCACACCTGGTCATGTAGGCATGTACGTATGCGGACCTACAGTAAGCGGCGAAAGCCACCTTGGCCACGCCAAGCCGTATATTACCTTCGACGTGATCCTGAGGTACTTAAGCCATCTTGGTTACAAGGTGCGGTATGTGCGCAACATAACCGATGCCGGGCATTTTGAGGAAGAAGGGAGGGAAGCCGAGGACAAGATCTCGAAAAAAGCAGTGATCGAAAAGCTCGAGCCTATGGAACTGGTTCAGAAGTATACGAATCTTTTTCATTGGGCCATGCGCCGGTTTAATAATCTTGAACCAAGCATCGAACCCACTGCTACGGGCCATATCATTGAACAGATCAACATGATTGAATCTATCATTTCTGCCGGGTATGCTTACGCAGTTAACGGTTCAGTGTATTTTGACGTAAAGAAATACGCGGAAGAATTCTCTTATGGAAAATTAAGCGGGAGAATCATGGAAGACCTTATAGAGACAACCCGTGAACTTGACGGACAGGAAGAAAAACGTAACTCTCAGGATTTTGCTTTGTGGAAAGCTGCTCCTCCTGAACACATCATGCGCTGGAAAAGCCCGTGGGGTGAAGGCTTTCCCGGATGGCACATTGAATGTTCTGCAATGGCCACCAAATACCTCGGAAAACAATTTGACATCCACGGAGGCGGAATGGACCTTCAGTTCCCGCATCACGAAAGTGAGATCGCGCAAAGCATGATCTGTAATCATGACGTGCCAGCCCGGTACTGGCTTCACAATAACATGATCACCGTCAACGGTAAAAAAATGGGTAAAAGCTATAAGAACCAGATCATGCTGACAGAAATGTTCAGCGGAAATCACCCGCTGTTAGCCCAGGCATATTCTCCGATGACTATTCGTTTTTTTATTCTTCAGACACATTACAGAAGTACGCTTGATTTCGGAAACGATGCTTTGCAGGCGGCTGAAAAGGGTTTCAGAAGGCTATGGGAAGCATACGAGGTCTTACAAAAACTGAATCCAGGCAACGCTGATGAGCCGGGGGACAAGGAACTTGATGATAAGATTAAAAGTCTTTTAGGTGAACTTGATGAATTCATGAACGACGACTTTAATACGGCTAAAGTACTGGCGAATATGTTTGAAATCGTGCCGGTAATTAATTCAATCAAAGACAAACATATCAGCGCTTCGGCTATCGGAAATGAAACCCTGGAGATGTTGAAAAATTACTTCCATGCATACCTTGAAAAGATCCTGGGGCTGTGCTCAGAAAATGTTGACCGCAATGGTAAATTAACCGGCGTTCTGGGATTACTGATAGATATCCGGAAAGAAGCAAAAGTGAAAAAAGATTATACAACTTCAGATAAAATCCGGAATCATTTGCAAAAAATCGGTATTTCATTGAAGGATGAAAAAGACGGTAATATCAGCTATACTATTGAATGATCATTTGTGATTGTTTCTGAATTTTTTCGGCCGGATCACATTCATGCCGGCGTTTGATTCTGTTTGTGCCTATTTTAAGTGTCTGCATCACCCAACATGGCGTCATCATACATCACACATCTTTCGAAAGATAAAAAGCTCCTGGAAATAATTAACGGGCAACAACCGCTTACTTTAACAAGGCGGTCAAAAGTTTACCTGCGACTGTGCAGTTCAATTATGAGCCAGCAGTTATCTACCAAAGTAGCAGAAGTGATCTACAAAAGGTTTTTACTTTTGTATGGAGAGGAAGAGCCGACTCCGGAACAGATTGTTGCGACGCCCGCTGAAAGGCTCCGCGCTATCGGACTATCAAATGCCAAAACGAATTATGTGCATAATGTCGCCCGCTTTGCCATTGAAGAGGGAATGGATTCAGAACAGCTTGATGCGATGAGCAATGAACAGGTGATTGACTATCTTACCATGATCAAAGGAGTTGGAAGGTGGACTGTTGAAATGTTATTGATGTTTACGCTTGGCAGGGAAGACGTATTTGCCATTGATGACCTGGGTATCCAAAACGCCATGATCCGCCTTTACAGGCTTAAAAGAGATGACAGGAAAACTTTCCGGGAAAAAATGTTGCGCATTTCAGGTAAATGGAAACCTTACCGGACGTATGCGTGCATGCATCTATGGTTGTGGAAAGACAATACACCCCTGAAAGAAAAAGCAGAAGTAAAGATCCCGGAAATATAGCCCGGGATCTTCATTCACTCGTTAGTTTTTAACCCGGTTGATTACTACGTCGTAATACAAGCGGGAATTCGTGTTTACCAGGTAGGCCTTTTTTGAATTGTCTTTCATATCCCGGATAACAAATCTTATGTTTTCAAACTCCTTCGGGATCCTGAACATTTTAAAATATTTTCTGTTGCCGGTGATTTCTTTGAACAGCACGTTTTGAGGACCTTCAGTGATCTCGAGCATAAACCTGTCTCCACTGACATTACTGTAATTCACTTCAAACATCAGCATCTCTTCATCCTGCCCGATATAACGGATGATACCATTGTTATCTACAGTTGAATCTGCCGGACTGGCGGCCCTCGCGTGGGTTAGAACTGAGGCAAGGAAGAAAGCAGTAAGTAATATCCTGCTGAAATTGGTTTTTATTGATTTTGTACCGGATTGCGTTGACATAATGTGTATTTAAATTAGATAATGATCCATAAAGGCAAACAGATGTGTTGATCATCTAAAAGATATGGGGAAAATTATAGGTGGTCTTTATTTCACCTTGCCTCATTGATGATTACGTTGTTCAGCGTCTTCGCTGTTGTATTTACTTCAAATTTTTCAATAGAATTCTGATTTACATTTTTAATGGTAAAAAAGATCTTTCCGTCAAGGTCTTTTGGAAGCATAAATTTTTTATTGAAAGCTCTCTCCCTGTATGATTCACGAAACAGAATACTTTGAGCGTCTTCCCTGATCTCAACAACAAATTTATCCTGATTATTATTTTCGTATGTAACGCCGAACAACAACATCTCGTTCTCTATCCCCAGAAAGCCTACGCTGGCTGCGTGATGTAATGAGTCTTTAACCTGTGTCTGCCCCCGGCTTACATTCACTGCCAGGAAGGCAACGATGGTGAAGAAAAATTTGCCTGTAAAAATCTTAGCGATTGAATACCTGAATTTGCTTTGCATACTTTGAATTTTTGGTGAAAAGTTTAATGGAGCAACCGTGCATTTTGTAATGTGCGAAGCAATCGATTCCGGTATTGTTAAGTGGAATAATTAAACATGCATAGCACCACTGGAATAAAGTGCCACTTTATCAACTCATGTTCTTTGAAAAATTGCGTTCATCTCCCTGAATTCATGCAATCCTTTATTGTCAGAAATGCATTTCAGAACAACGATAGTATCTTGTCTATTTTTGTTTTTACGTCTCCGTACAATAATCTGCTTATCATAATTCATTTTTGGATGGTGAATGTTACAAGCAACAGTACAGGAACCCTTTTCAGATGGAGAGCAAACGAAGAACAATCTTAGTGTAAAACGTACACTTTAAGGTTAATCCCGGTAAGCTTAAAAAGTAACCTCTTTAGTGTTTGATCTTATGCGAAAAACCGGGTTCAAAAGACAAGATAGAGGTAATACCTTAGCGGCTGATACATATTGCCCTGACCACAATAACATGAAGGACGTAATAAAATCAGGAGTGACAGTTATCAGCGTACCTCATAAATGCTGTTTCTGGCATAGTTTTCTCCCTACATTAAAGCGGTTCATACACAATCACAACTTTATTTTATGAAACATTCATTAGGCATAAGCATTATAACGGGAATAGCATGGTTATCCCTTGCTTCCTGGCTTTCAAAAGATGGTTCCAGGGATATTGCAAGCGCCGGCAGGGGAAAAATCGGTACTTTGGCAGGGTATGAAAAGGTGCAGGGTAACGGTGCGGAAGGAGATATTGACAATTTCCTTTTTTATCGTCAGACCCGCCCGAAGGGCGATACTGTTGTCCCCGGGCAAAATAAAGGCCAGCAAAAAAGCAACACTGCCCGCCAAAATAGAGATCAGCAAAAGAACAGGGCTAAAAGCCAGGGTAGTTCAGGAACAGACAGCAGAGGAGAGCGGACGGGAGACATGAATGAGCCGATACAGGGCAAAAGGAAGTCCACCTCAGTTGATAGCACTGACAGTAAAAGTTCAGGAACAAGTGGAACGCGTCAGAAGTCTGTGACAGGAACTTCAGGAACAAGCCCCGCTGCGTCCCGGAACACAGACCAGTCCAAACGCAGCATGTCAGCCAATGATAGTACCAGTGCTAAATCGCAGCGTGGGAGTTCGGGAACACGTACCACCGGTGAACGGGGTAATGTAACCTGGGCATCCGGGCAGGACAGTTCCCGGCGGGATTCATCGGGCACTTCTTCCGGCAATAGCAACTCAAAAACTGCCACAATCGAACCGGTGAAAAACCAATCGAACAATGAAGGCGCCATAAAAAACACAGCTCCGGCAAGCAAGGCTGCCACTGACTCTACACGCCAGGGCGAAGACGCCATCCAGACCAGCAAGACATTTCCACCGGATTCTGCCACCCGCAGCCAGGATGCGATGAGTGAGGGCAGCACCGGGACGCATAGTACCGGAGAACGCGGAGGCGAAGCACCTACGCCTATAAAGCGAAAAGGAGGTAATTAGATCAGGATTGTCAGCTTCGGGGATTTATTTTCTTTTCAGAACAGGGTGGTTCCGCCCGTTTACAATATTGTCGACCAGTTCGAACCCGGATAAATTTGAAAACAAACTGGTCAGGGTTTTGAAGCCATAGGTTCTGCAATCAAAGCTGGGGTCGAGTTTCCTGAGATTAAGCCCTAACGTCGAAATATTTACTTCGTTACTTTCATTCATCGACATATCAAAGGCTTTATTGATAATGCTCATATTCAGCGGAACCTTGGTGTTTTCTTTTTGAACTTTAGACTTTGCTGGTTTATCCGGTTTTGATTCTGCCACCTCCGTAACCTCGAGGTTTTCGACGTAGGTAAATATTTCGCAGGATTTTACAAATGCATTCGGCGTTTTCTTTTCACCGATGCCCATAACAAAAATCCCTTCTTCACGTATTCTCTTGGCAAGACCGGTATAGTCACTGTCGCTCGAAACAATGCAGAACCCATCCACAAGATTATCGTGTAAAATATCCATGGCGTCGATAATCAGGGCACTGTCTGTTGAGTTTTTACCCGTTGTATAAGAAAATTTCTGTATGGGGTTAAAGGCCATCTCATTTAACAATGCTTTCCAGTTATTCATCTGGGGGATGGTCCAATCTCCATACACCCGCCTTACCGTAACTTTACCGTACTTAGAGGCTTCTTCGAGGATGACGCTAAGTAATTTAGCCGGAGCATTATCTCCGTCTACAAGCAACGCTATCTTGTTCGTTTTGTTCATAAAAATGAATGACTGGACGGCGCTATCTGACCAGTTTTAATTCTTTAATCAGGTTATTTGCCCCCCCAAGTTTATCGATGCACCACAACACGTACCGCACATCAACGCAGATGGTACGGTTAAGGTCTTTGTCGAAAGCCAGCTTATGGCTTAGCGCTTCATAGTTACCGTCAAACGCAAGGCCAATAAGTTCGCCCTGTCCGTTTATAACTGGTGAACCCGAGTTTCCACCCGTGATATCATTAGTTGTAATAAAAGAGATCACGAGGTCGTTCCGTTGCTTATCGATATACTGCCCGAAATCTTTTTTCTCAGCCAGCTCAAGTAGTTTTGGTGGCAGGTCGAATTCGTAATCCCGGGGTACGTATTTTTCCAACATGCCCTTCATCGTGCATACATAGTCATATTTAACAGCATCCCTCGGCTGGTAGCTTTTTACAGCGCCGTAGCTGACCCTCATGGTAAATGTTGCGTCAGGATACATTTGCCGGGTGGGATTCATTTGCATTACTCCTTTCAGGTACATTCTGCCCAAATCGTTGTTGCGGGTAGTAAATTGCTGCGAATAGGGAGCGTATTTACTGTTGAAATTTTTGATGAAAGTGCTGGCATAGTTGAACGCCATGTCATTCTGCAGCGTTATCGCATTCGGATTGGCAATAAAGGCGTTCCATTTTTCATCATTAAAAATCATGGTAGTGTTAAACACATCGGCTGCCCATTTTTTGTAAGTAGCTTCAGCTTTCAGATCACCGTATTTTGCTTTCAGGTTTTCGTAAAAGCCAATGGGGTGCTGACTTTTATCTATATCCTGGTAAAACATCATCGCGGTAGCGGCGAGGATGCGCTGGTCAGACACTTTATTTTCCGACTGCAGGAAAGCCTTTCGCCTGGTATCAGCATCCTGGATGGTTCTTGCAACCTCTTCAGGCCTGATACCGGTGGCTACAAGCACCCGCTCCAAAGCGAGCAGGGAGCCGGCAAATACCGCCAGCGGCGAGCCTAATATACCTTCCCTTGTGTATTGAAAGTGCCTGGCGTACGGTTTCCATAAGTCATACGCCTTTGACCAGTCGGAAAAAATGTTTTCGTATTCAGGTTTTCCTTTTGCCCATTGCAAAAAGGCCTGTTCATCTTTTTGCTTCCGTTCATATATGCGGTATTTCAACAATTGCTTCGTTTCTCCATCGTAGAATTTCCAGTAATTGGCGATGCCGGCGTAATCAGATGCGAGTTGCAATTTGACCGCGGTATCTTTTTTCATTTCCTCGAACATCGACTTCAAACGAACATCACGAAGATTTACCAGCGTAGGATTGCTGATGTCCGTTGCGAGCTTTACACCGTAAGAACTTTCATACCTGTTGGTTGATCCGGGATAACCATAAATCATTGAAAAATCCCCTTCCTTCACTCCTTTAAGCGACACAGGTAAAAAATATTTTGGTTTAAGCGGCACGTTGGCGGTATTGTAAGCAGCCGGCTTATTGTCTTTTGAGGCGTACACCCGAAAAACTGAAAAATCACCGGTGTGCCTCGGCCATTCCCAGTTGTCTGTATCTCCACCGAATTTCCCGATACTCTCAGGAGGAGTTCCAACCAAACGGATATCTTTATCCGCTGGTAGATAAATACCAGGAACTGGTTCCCTTTAAATATAGGGCTTACTCTTGCTTCGATGCTTTGTGTGGTATCGGAATACTTCTGGTTGAGCCCGGCGATCGTTTCCGATTGTTTCTTTGCGCGCTCGTCTCCCGTCAGTCCGCCAAGTACAGCTTCCATATCCTTTGTAACATCGTCGATTTTCAGCAGGAACTGAACACTCAAACCACTGGAAGGTATTTCCTCCGTTTTCTTCATGGCGTAGAAGCCATTCTGCAGGTAATTATGCTCTATTGAACTTGCGTTGGTAATAGCCGAATAGCCGCAATGATGATTGGTAAATATCAATCCCTCGTTGCTGACAATTTCCCCGGTACAACCGCCACCAAAGATCACAACAGCATCCTTTATCGAGGCTTTATTAACGCTGTACAACTGTTCTTTTGACAGCTTAAGTCCTTTCTTCACCATGTCATTGTACACCTGCTGCCCTAACAGCATCGGCAACCACATTCCCTCATCGGCAAATGTGCGTAACACTGAAATGCCGCTCAGCAGCATCACCAGGATCGCTTTAGAGATTGTGCTTTTACTGAAATTCTTTAATAATGCAGTCTTCAACATATTGTTTCGTTTACAGGAGACCTAATTTTTATTTGTAAAAATAAGCACGAAACCTACTTGCAAATTGTAAATCTGTGCAAAGCTTTAATTTCTTCTGTCTGAAATAATTAAAGCCGGGAGGCTACGGGGCACCCGCATAAGCCGATGTTACCAATCTTTTAATTTTGAAAGTCTTGCAATTTGATGGTATGCCATTATTTTTACACGGATTATGCAGAAGTGGAACCGAAATGATAGTATCAATCTTATCTCCAAGCTTACCTTTCGTAGACTCCTGAACATTTGTAAAGTGTTGAGCAGCTTTTATGTTAGCAAATGGCTTGGAAAGCCCGTTCAATGGGGTTATCCCATTTCCATTTCCTTTGAACCAACAACTTCATGTAATCTGCGCTGCCCTGAATGCCCCAGCGGGTTGCGTGCTTTCACAAGGCCTACAGGCATGTTGAAACAGGATTTTTTTAGCCAAACCATTGACCAGTTGCACAGAGAGCTTCTTTACCTGGTGTTTTACTTCCAGGGAGAACCTTACCTGAACCCGTCTTTTCTTGACATGGTAACATATGCATCACGTAAGGGCATTTATACGGCCACGTCTACGAATGCTCATTATCTTAATGATGCAAATGCAAAGAAGACGATTGAAAGCGGCCTGGACAGGCTCATTATTTCTATAGACGGAACTACACAGGAAGTGTATCAACAATACAGGGTAGGAGGCAACCTCAGCAAGGTGATTGAAGGGGCAAAAAATATTGTGAAATGGAAGAAGGCGCTAAATAGTAAAACACCCTTTGTTTTTTTTCAGTTCCTCGTTGTTAAGCCAAATGAACATCAGATTGACGACATAAAGCGCCTTGCCAGTGAAGTTGGGGTAGATGATGTCTGGTACAAAACAGCCCAGGTATATGATTACGAGAATGACCCCAACCACCTGATCCCTTTAACGGAAAAATACAGCCGGTATAAAAAAGACGATACGGGTTCTTATAAATTCAGGAATCAGTTAAGTAACCATTGCTGGAAATTGTGGCATGCTACGGTTATTTCATGGGACGGGCTGGTGGTTCCCTGCTGCTTTGACAAAGATGCCCGGTATAAGCTCGGAGACCTGAAAGACAAGCCTTTTAAAGCAATATGGCACAATAAAGAGTACATCGATTTCCGCCGGCAAATCCTTAAAAGCCGCAAAAATATAGACATATGTGCCAACTGCAGTGAAGGAACGAAAGTCTGGAGTTAATCAGTTGAATGGGTTTGACAGTGCCTCTGTTTTGAATTAATCCCTTATTGTGCGTTTATGACCATAGATGAAGAAATTAACCAGAAGAATTTTAAGAATGAATACCAGAAGTCGGGCATCAACCTTATCTACACGTATAACTGGATGACGGAAAAGATGAAAGTGATCTTTGACAAACATGGCATCACTTCCCAGCAATTTAATATTCTTCGTATTCTTCGGGGTGCAGGGGAGCCGCTGTCTACCATGCAGATCCGTCAGCGTATGTTGGATAAAATGAGTGATACAAGCCGCATCGTTGACCGTCTGGTGAAAAAAGGCCTGGTGAAAAAGGTGATCTGCAAGTCTGACAAACGGCTGGTTGATGTAACGATTTCAGACAAAGGGTTAAGCCTGCTCAATAAGATGGATCAGTGCCAGGATGAAATGGATAGCGTATTAAAAAATCTTACGGAACAGGAGGCCCGCGAACTAAATGTCCTTCTTGACAAGATCCGAGATGTTCATTGAGCTTGTTGAGGTAATAAATCTTACAGGAAAATAGATGTAGTGGCAAACACTCATAAAATATTTTGCTTTATTCACCGGATGAAAAAAGTGTGGCTTTGCATTTTCCCGTTGCTTTTTGTCTTTCAGGATTCTATGGCACAGCCTAAATATGAGTTCAGGGGAGCATGGATAGCAACGGTTGACAACATCGACTGGCCTTCAAGGGGTAATTATAATCCAACCAGCCAAAAGGAGGAATTTGTCAAGCTGCTAAACATGCACAAACGCAACGGGCTGAACGCGGTGATCGTGCAGGTAAGGCCGGCTTCCGATGCATTCTTCCTATCGCAATATGAACCATGGAGCCAGTGGCTTACAGGGGTGCAGGGAGCGCCTCCGACTCCATTTTATGATCCCCTGAAGTTTATGATCGATGAAACCCACAAGCGGGGAATGGAATTTCATGCCTGGTGCAACCCATACCGGGCGGAATTCAACATCGGCGTCTCTTCTGTCTCCCCAACCCATATCACAAAGCTAAATCCGGAGTGGTTTATTGTTTATGGCAACAAACGCTATTTTGATCCGGGAAATAAACAAGCGCAAAAGCATGTTACTGAAGTCATCAGGGACATGGTAAGAAGATACGATATTGACGCCATTCATTTTGACGACTATTTTTATCCGTACCGGATAGCGGGAAAGCAATTTCCTGACGATTCTTCCTATGCAAGGTACCATAACGGTTTGAACAGGGAAGACTGGAGAAGAAGTAATGTTGATTCCGTAATTCTACTTCTCAGCCGGGCCATCAGGCAGGAAAGTAAATACTGCAAATTCGGGGTAAGTCCGTTTGGCGTATGGCGTAACAGCGACAAAGATCCGGAAGGCAGTGTTACCAAAGGAGGTCAAACCAATTATGATGACTTATATGCTGATATCTTATTATGGTTGCGAAACGGTTGGATCGATTATGTTACCCCACAACTATACTGGGAATTCGGACATAAGTTAGTGGCATATGAAACGCTGGTTGACTGGTGGAGCAAGCACGCCTACGGAAGACAATTGTATATCGGGCATGGCATATACCGGGCTGTAGATCAAACCAACCCCTGGAGAAACCCGGATGAGCTGCCTCACCAGATAAGAAAGGCCCGTGAATACCCCAGCATTCAGGGTAGTGTTTATTATAATACCAGCACGTTTCGCCGCAACCCTTTAGGATGGAATGACAGCCTTCAAAATCACTATTATAAATATCCTGCGATAATTCCGCCTATGGCATGGATAGACAGTACGAAACCGGAGAAGCCGGTGTATGAAAAAGTTTCGACAGGGTTTTGGAAAATCAGCGCCGAAAAGAACGCCACTGCACGATCTATTATGCTTTATGGGTTTAAAAATGGCAGCAACGATAAAAATGACGTAAGAAACATCATCAGAGCGTACGCTTTCATTGAACGGGAAATAATCATTGATATGCGCGGGGCGGATCTCACAGGCGTATCCCTTTCAATAACGGCAATTAATCAAACCAACAATGAGAGTGAGCTGCTTACCCTGCAATAACAAACCCTATCGTCAACGCTGATCAAAGCCGCAGCCCGGAGATCGTTAATTAAGACCAGGCGAGGCACTGTTCCCTATGGATGCTGGCCTTAGCGCCTCTATGGCTGTAAAACTGATTTTATTACTCCCGCACACTGCATTAAATTAGCAGGATATACTATTATATGACCCGAAAAGAAGAGCTCCTCCAGGATGTTGTGATTAAATTCGCCGGCGACAGCGGAGACGGAATGCAACTGACAGGCAGCCAGTTTACCAACAGCACTGCCTTGTTGGGAATCGATCTTGCCACGTTCCCTGATTTTCCCGCGGAAATCCGAGCGCCTCAAGGCACGCTGCCCGGCGTAAGCGGCTACCAATTGCGGTTTTCCAGCGACCGTGTTTTTACTCCCGGCGACGAATGCGACGTTTTAGTGGCCATGAATGCCGCCGCCCTGAAAACCAATATCAAAAGTTTAAAAAAGGGAGGAAAGATCATTGTAAATACCGACGGATTCGACTCCAAGAACCTGCGGCTGGCAAACTATCCGGATGGTGTAAACCCGCTTGAGGATGAAAGCCTGCAGAACTATAGCGTGATAAAGATCGATGTGACAAAGATGACACGGGAAGCGTTGAAAGAATATGAAATGGGCGTGAAAGAAAAAGACAGGGCTAAAAATATGTTTGTCCTGGGCTTTCTTTATTTTATGTACGGGCGCACGATAGATCATACGCGCCAGTTCCTGGTAGAGAAATTTGGCAAGAAAGACGTCATTCTGCAAAGTAATATCAAGGCATTGCAGGCGGGCTACAATTATGGCGATACAACGGAAACCTTTACAACAACATACCGGGTGGAAAAGGCTAAGATGGAACCCGGCACTTATAGATCTATAATGGGCAACCAGGCTACTGCTTACGGCCTGATCGCTGCTTCTCAAAAAAGCGGTTTACAATTATTTCTTGGTTCTTATCCCATAACTCCGGCCTCAGATATTCTTCACGAATTAAGCAGGCATAAAGCATTTGGCGTTAAAGTATTTCAGGCAGAAGATGAAATTGCGGCGATAACTTCGGCAATCGGCGCAAGTTACGGCGGCTCTCTGGGCATGACCACTACTTCGGGGCCGGGGATGGCGTTAAAAGCTGAAGCGATGGGCCTCGCGGTAATGCTCGAGATCCCGTTACTGATCTGTAATATACAGCGCGGGGGGCCATCTACTGGATTGCCAACCAAGACCGAACAAAGCGATCTGCTGCAGGCGTATTATGGAAGGAATGGCGAGTGTCCGATGCCCATCATATCTGCCTCCACACCAAGTGATTGTTTCAGCGCAGTTTATGAAGCATTCCGTATTGCCATCCAGCACATGACACCGGTAATATTTCTGAGCGATGGCTATATAGCCAATGGGGCGGAACCGTGGAAGTTTCCCAGGGCTGATGACTTGCCGGCGATCGAGGTAAAATTTAAAACCGAGCTTGGGCACCAGGAAGATACCTTTCAGCCATATCTACGTGATGAAAAACTTGTAAGGCCATGGGCCGTTCCGGGAACACCTGGTCTTGAACACCGGATAGGGGGAATCGAAAAGCAAAATATAACCGGGAATGTAAGTTACGACCCTGACAACCACCAGCTAATGGTTAAGATAAGACAGGAAAAGGTGGATAAAATCGCGGATTATGTTCCTGAACAAAAACTTGACAGCGGTCCGGAGAAAGGAAAGATACTTGTCATAGGATGGGGCAGTACGTATGGGGCGATCAAAAGTGCGGTTATGCAGCTCCAGTCAGAAGGCCACCAGGTTTCACACGCTCATATCCGTTACCTCCGGCCGTTTCCAAAGAATTTAGGAGATATGATGAAGAACTTTGAGCATATCCTGATCCCGGAAATTAACAGCGGTCAGCTTATTAAGATCATACGGGATCAATATCTGGTTAATGCAAAAGGGTATAATAAAGTAATGGGTATACCGATTACAAAGGGGGAGTTGATTGAAGCCATCCGGAAAATGCTTCACGAATATTATAATTAGCAGATCGATTGCCAGATCGGTTGCCGGAAAACAATGCCGGCAACTACAATTATTTTCGGGAATGCTCCAGCAATTAATTATCAGGTCCGCTGCCCGGTAACGCCGAACGACTACCGCCGCTTTATTGTGGCGGCTTTACCTGGCTTCGGTTGCGGTTGACGGAACACAGAATGCCACCCCGCCAAGCTGTGTTCGTTGTGTGCAACCTAAAGTGACATTCCTTACTATTTAAAAGAAACGCTATGACACCAACTAAAACAGAAGTGTTTGTCTCTTATGGCAGAGAAGACTTACCGTTTGTAAAAACAGCTTGGGAATTAAAACTTGGTTTGACAAGGACAATTTGTTGCCAGGTGTAAAATGGGAGGAAGTAATTGAAGATGAAATTGGACAAACTAAAGTTTTGCTACTTATACTTTCTCGCGAACCTAACGAAAGACGAGGTTACTTTCAAAAAGAACAGCCCGACGCAATGGAAGCATCAAAGTATGTTCCATCAGGACAAATTTTTATTATTCCAACAATGCTTGGAGAATGCGACATACGCAGGCATCTAAGACAGTACCATATAGAAAATCTGGCAGAAGAATTCGGGATAAACAGGTTAATTCAATCCATTGGTATAGCATTAGAGAAATCTTTTGAAGCAGACGAACCGAGAATTCGAATTGAAGGAAGCTTTAGAAAAACATTTAGGAATAGATGCTTTAAGCTCAACTAAACTTAAGGAGTTGTTTTTAAAATCAGAACAATTATCGGCGCAGGACAGTATAAACATAATTAAGAGGATTGCAAACTCTAAAGACATTAACCGGCTTAAATTACTTACAGAACTTAGTACACTTGACTTCCTTTCTTTTGCTGAAATAGAAGCATTCAATCTTGCTATTGATGCTGTAAAGAAACCTGTAAATATTGATAATTTATTCGGTCAAGTCACACAATCAGAGAGGGAAGAAATTAGTAAAACGGGAATTCACGGAAACACGCTACTTACCGTTCAAATGCAGACAAATAAGTATGTTCGGTACATTTCCAGAAAAAATACAGAACCGTTCAAAATGGCGCAAAAGAAATTAATAGAACTGTTTGGTTCTTCCTTCCACGAAATTAATCCGTCAAAAATATAATGATTAAATGGGACGTTCTAAATCTTGAGATAGGCTGCACACAGCATCGCTTAGCAATAGCAGGGCGCTACATTAAACAATGAGCTATGGATCAGCTTCGGCATATTTTACAGCGGGACGATATCAATTAGTTTTTAGTTCTCATTTTTGGCATTATATTTTTAATCGGCAGCGGTTCCGGGCGGGACATCATCAACTGCCCTGCCAACGTTAATATTTCAAAGTTGTGTGCAACCAAATTAACCAGCATGAATGAAATACCACTCACTAATATTCCTTATGAAGAATTAAAACATTTAGTCATGGACTGAATTAGACAGCACGGCGATTCTTTTCAATTCAAAAATTTATGCAGCACCGTGGGACATAATGCCCTAAAACGGAGTTGTTGCTAATCCAAATCCACCTAGACATCAGACGCTATCTTATACATTGCAAAAAGCTGACGAGAATAAAGTCAGGGAGGTATTATGGGAATTAATTATAGAACGTGTCCTGACAATAGGAGATTATCATAATGACTTGTGGCCGTGGCTAAGTTTAACGGATTATGGTAAAAAGGCAATAAATTCTACATTGCCTGTCCCTAACGATCCTACAAATTATTTAAACCGAATAAAAAATGAAATTCCTCAATTATACCTATCGTTGAAACTTATCTATCCGAAAGCATCAGTACTTATAATATCAATCAATTATTATCTTCAACAATAACTTTAGGTTGCGCATCAGAAAAATCATTACTAATACTAATAAATACTTTCGAGCAGTCTTTTAAAGACAGTACGAAAAGAGCGAGTTTTTCAAAAAAATAGAAGGTAAATTCATTAAAACGCAATTTGATGAGTTTGATAAAGCTATTTGTCAAATTTTATTGCACCTACCTTATGAATTGCGAGAGAACTATTCTAACACTTTAACTGGGGTTTTTCAAATGGTTAGATATAACAGGAATGCTGCTGGTCATCCAACGGGCAAACAGGTCGACAAAGACACTTTATTCGCCAACCTTCAAGTTTTCATACCTTATTGTAAATATATTTATGACCTAAAGGATTACTTGGACACAAATCAGCATGATTAACCGAAGGGTGCACACAGTGTGTTTGGAAAATGGCAGCGGACGGGAATGAATTTGTACATTGGCTTCCAATAAAGCTTAATATCTTCACCCACCGTGACGGTAATTCTATTGCCGCCACATCCCAAATGCTTTAACGTTTTGCGTCATGCGGCGTAACGATAACTGAAGCAGATTTCTTATCTTCGGAATTGACAAATCATTGGTTATGCGCACACTAAATATTGCTATATCTGACCTGGAGTATGAAAAATTCGGTATTAAGGCCGACAATCTTTCTTTTACAGACTTTGTAGATATAATTAGCCGTGAACTTAGCCGACAGAACCTCAACAAAGCTGTTGAACTTTCAGAGCGTTACGGCTTTTCTAACATGAGCATGGACGAAATTTCTGCAGAGGTAAAAGCCGTAAGAAACAATGCGGCTAATTCTTGACACCAACGTGCTTGTTTCCGCCCTCATTCAGCGAAACTATCCCTATTTCATTGTTGACCGGATTTTAGCAGACGACAGTTTACAATTTTGCCTGTCGGAACCACTTTTCGCCGAGTACGTTGAGGTATTAAACCGTGAAAAATTTAGAAAGTTTCCAGATTTTCATTTTAGAGCGCAGACACTGCTTGCGGACCTTGAAAACCGAGCACTGAGACTTAATCCCGTAGTCAGTTTAAATATTATCAATGATCTGGCTGACAACCGGCTATTGGAACTGGCTGAGACATGCCATGCAGACTACATCGTAACCGGTAACACGAACGATTTTACGATGATTGAATACAAAGGGACGAAAATTGTGTCCCCGAAAGAATTGTTTGAGTTGCTGAACAAATAAGCACGAACGCCCAACATGAGTGTTTGCAATATGGCGGCCGACGGAACGTGGCTGAAGAGCAGTTTTTAAAGCCGTCCACGTTACCTGCCATTTTACGACGCGAATGAAATTGGAACGAACCGACATTTTTGAGAAGAACGAAAAGCAAAGTGTACAGTTGCAACGCCCTTCTTTGCCTGAGACAAGATGGTGTTGTACTGTCTTTACTGTGTTAACCATCGTTGTAGTTTTTCTTTGAACAACTAACTAAGGTCTGCACTATAAATTAAGCAGGAAGGCTACCGAAGGTTTAGTTCAACAGTAGAATTTGCCGGTCCGCGGCATATTGCCGGTTATTCAAAAAAGTTATCCTCCGTTATTACTCCAACGGTAGCTGGTTAACAATCTTTCTCATGTCTTCTACGATCCTGTAAATAAAATTGAACTGATCTGTAAATGATTTCAGTTCTGATAACAGCTCTTTGGTGGCTGTTTCCAGTTTGCCCTGTTGTAGTTCGGCTCTTCTTCTTTCCAGCAGGATATTTGCTTCCTCATTCAGCTTCGTTATTGATTCCCTGCCGGCCATATCTTTACTTTCCTCCTGTTCGTTCAGTAAACCTTTTGCAGCATAATCTAAATTACGGGTTATGTGGTTGATGACATTTTCAATTGCCTCTGCTGAATAATGAGTTGTTGCCTGCGATTGCTGGTAATATGATAAGGTGGCAATGTGCGATGCAAGCCTGTGGTTTAAAACAACAAATTTTTTAATTTGCTCAATATCTTTTTGCTGGCTTTTAGGTTCCGACGTCATCCTGCTGAATGCATCGGACAGGTTCGCCAGGGCAACATAAGCGTTCTTTCTTGCTGTCTTATGCGAGATGGGAACAACCGGGTGGTTTTTTGCAAGGGAGATGGTTACGGCTTTGAAATAGTCACGGTTTTGCTCCAGCATTTTAGTCATCAGGGCTTTAATGGTTTTGCGCTCCCAACCGGGTATCACTGATATGCTTGCAACAAAAGCAATCATTGAACCGATTACCGTATCAATTATCCTGTCGGCAAAAACGGTCTTAAAATCATTAAGGTTCAGGAGGTGAAAAAATATAATAATATATGGTGTCAGTAATAAAACTCCCACAAAATAGTGCCGGCGTATAAAAGTATACGTTCCCGCCATTAGGATGATCATGATGATTAACAGGGTGGTATTATTTTTTATGAAGTAAAGGATTATAATGCCCAGGATAACACCGCAGAAGGTTCCGATAAGCCTGTCGCGGTTTCTTTGCTTGGTGAGGCTATAGGCGGGCTTCAAAATTACAATGATCGTGAGGAGGATCCAGTATCCATGCCCCAGGGGGAAAAATTTCGAGACCAGGTATCCTGCTATCACGGCGATGCTCACCCGTAGTGAATGCCGGAAGATATTGGAATCAAAAGTCAGGTTATCAATAAATATCTGAGGGGTTATGTCCTGGTGGGATACTGGTTCTCCAAAATCTGATTTTAATTTTATTCGTTTACCGAGTTTGCGGTCATAGGTAGTATACCGGTGTAATATCCTGATGCGTTCCCCGATATCTTCAATATTCTCGAGAATATACCTCAGGCTGATAAAGCCTTCAATATTTTCTGAGTTCATAAGGCCAACCCTCAATTCATTAAAATACGAACGTGTTTCTTTTATCTTTTCTATCAGGCCGCTATTCTCCCGGGACGCATCCCTGCTTTTTAGCGCTATCCCGATATTATCAAGCTCAGCTGCAAATTCAGCGGCCAGATCATGAAATTTCTGCAGTATTAATGTTTCATCAAAGTATTTATGCAATAGTCTGTAATCCAGAAATGATGTCATCACTTTTTCAAAAAGATCGGCGGCGTCGAGGTAAATCATCACGAGGATACGACCGGTACCTGTAGATTGATTAACGATCGTGCTGTTTTTGAATAACAACTCATGCACCAGGTCTTGTTTTTCCTGAACATTTACCTGCTGGTGCAGAAGCGAGGCGTAAGCAGCTTCGTAGTCTACCCCATTTTTGTAAAAAGATGCACGCGTGCGAAGATAAATGGCAATGCCCTCGATGTAATCTCCAATTACCTGTTGAATGAGTTTATGCGGCATGATCCTGTAAAGCGCAATGCTGAACATCATATACCATACTCCTCCGGCCATGAGATATGTAGCGTTCAACAACGCCTCTCTTCCATTTCCATGCCGGTTAAGGTTTAGAACCATAATCAGAAGTGCTGCGAAGCCAATAGAACCGGCTCTTGCTCCATAAACGCCGAGCATAGAAAAGAAAAAGCAGCATACAAAAAATAGTGCCGTCAGCAAAAATGATGAATGCGATGCTAATCCCACAGCAAGGGAAACAAGGAATATAGCGGCATTACAGATCATCATAGCGTTTCTCCTGTGATGGATCGGCCCCGCAGTATCGGAGACACTTACGCACATGGCGCCCACTGAAAGGACAATGCCCGTATCAAGCTTGTTAAAATAAATCATCACAAAAGCAGGTAACAGTATACCTGCGGTCATGCGGATACCCTCGGTGAGGTAGTGACTATTTACGAAGCTTCTATATGTTCGTACTAAATTCATAAAGCAGGAAAAGCTTTTTGTCGCCCCGGATTAAAGATACTATCAATATCCGCCAGCCGGTACTGCGGTAAGCATTGACCGGGGTCTTAATTATTCCTGGCAGGCATAAATGCATAAAGCATTAAGCTGCCATGGTTTCCAACCCTGCATGCAGGCCGATGTGTCAGGCGGTTCCCCTGCTGTAGGAATTGAAAAGGAAGCGGCGGTAAGCATCACGTGAATAATTCACTATATATATGATTATAACATATTGATTAACCGAGCATTAAAAGCTTACCTTTTGAAATATGACACTTTATCAGTTTAGTTTTTTGGAGAAGGAAGAGCAGGAGTCAGTTATCAGTAAAGAAGGTACTTTTATCGCCACGAGGGAAGACGACGGGTTTTTATTTGACTTGTATCAAATGGGTTCTTTTTATGTCGAGTTCTTTTATCTGACTCATGACCACGGTAAAATTATGCTTCGTTGTTTTACCTCTACAGAAGAACTTAAGCCCTATCTGGGCATTATAAATATAGATGAATATTTTTAAGAACGGTTATCTAACCGATAGAAAAGTATCCGAAAGACCCGCATCACCGGAGTGTTACGGGTCTTGAACGGTACGGCTTTGCGGCGGCAGTGCATTTGATATACGTCCGCTCGGGGCGGATGCCGATTGAAAATATCTCTTGTAGATAACAACTAAAGCTCATTAGTAAAAGTCCTGCCCGGGACTATTGATGCCATATTGTTGATGATGATCGTTTACGTCAGGCCCTGCTGGCGCAAAGTCTATTGCGTGCTGGCGGTTGTCAGGCTCGCGGCTTAAGTGTCCGCTCAGCCAGGTATGCTTTGAACTGCTCATAGCTCATACCTTTAATGTCCTTTGATATTTTCTCTTTGATATCACGAAAGGTTTTGACTGTGTCAAAATCCTTTACTTTTTTATCCTTCGTTTTCATAACCAACAATTTCCCTTGGTGAACGTATTTCAAGTGTCCCGTGTCCTAAACGTAAATTTACAGAATTATAGCCCCGGATACGAAAAATGTTAACAATATGCTTGAAGTTCCAACTTATTAAAATGTCAACCTTATTAAGGGTAGCTGTGGCTATGTGGATACAATCGCTTGAGCTGGATTGTCCTACTACTTTCTCGTCAATATAAGTTTGTCCAAGTTTATAGGATTCTGGCAAAACTTCTACTCTTTCCAAATACCTTTTATCTAAATGCAGAAAGAAAATTCTTACACGTTCCGGTGCATTAATCAATTCACTTTCTGCTTTAATCGCTCAAGTAGCTTAGGCCCAACATTAATATAGGCGAATTTCATAATATTTAACTTCTAACCTAAGCCTGTTCAATTGTTGCTGAATACTCCTGAATAAAAAGGCTATATATGAGGTTAAATTACCGCCTTTGTCTTCCAATGACCACGGCCAGCTTAAGATCAAAGCTAAAATAGGCATCATCATTTTTGTCGTTACCCCTTTTTTCATTTAGCTGGCGGTTCCCGGCAGCGGGCGACAAACCACGGTCTGAAAGATCTTCGGCAAGGGCGGCAACCGGTGAAGGAAGATACTTACTGAACAATTCCGGGTTTACGTAAGTTTTACTAACGTCATCAAGATAATCCGTATCAAGCACCCGGTAGGTTACTTCAAGACCGAGGCAAAAAACGGGAGAAGCTTCATATTTGAGTCCTGCACCTACAGGAAAGTTAAACTGGCTAAGCTGATACGCTCTCCTTTCAGGATATTCTTTAAAACCCTGGCCTTCCGTATGCATGCCGGCCAGACGTATCCAGGTGTTGTTGATTGGCGCTTCCGGGTTGAAGGCAAAATACCCGATCCCCGCATATATGTACGGAGAAATTACAGGGCAACCGGCTTTACTGCCATTTACCATTAGCGGATGGAATTCTCCAAGCAGCAATGCTTCCCTCACAGATGACCTGAAGCTGAGGTTTCTTAAAAACCGTGCGTAAGCAAGAGATTGGTCGTTTTTTAACACATCATCGGAGGCAGCCACCCCGCCGAGGTTTACAGCTAAACGCAGGCCGATAGCACTGCGGTAATATACCCCTGCGTACAAGCCCGCACATGGCCTGCTTTTATTCCAATTGATATCTTTGATAAACTTTCCGCCTGCTCCTTTCCTGCCTCCAAGATCGGTTAAACAGTTCATACCCCCTGCTGAACCACCAATTTCAATGGTAAGATCGGCTTCATAATAGTCGTTGTTATAAAAATAATACTGGCTAATGGCATGGCTGCTGGTCATGAGCAAAGAGGCAGATACTAAAGAATACACGATTAGTTTACGCATGTGCAACAAATTGGATAGGCCAATTTAGAACACATCCTGTATGGGCAGCAGGGTTGTCAGCCGGTGATTTCGTGTTGAAATAACGTTGGTTGATGCTGCAACGGGAGTTTTATGCGTGCATGGATAATGACATACGCTTCGGTGTATGAATACCGAAATGTACATCGGAACTGTTGCTGATCATTTCAAGGCTCCTTCACTGATATCAATGCCGGTTTTTGTGATATTTTTCTGATAGAATCTGCAAACCGGCTTTAGGCCGCATTCAGCACATTTGGGGTTTCTTGCTATGCAAATATAACGTCCATGCAGGATAAGCCAGTGGTGCGTTTTGTGGATCAGCGGTGTTGGTATATGACGTACCAGCTGCTTTTCAGCTTCGAGGGGATTTTTTGCCTTATTTGTCAGGCCCAGACGAGCAGAAACCCTGAAAACATGAGTATCTACGGCCATATTGGGTTGCTTATCGATCACGGAAGTTATTACATTGGCAGTTTTACGTCCCACTCCCGGCAATTGAACCAATTCATCTACCGTCATAGGTACAACGCCATCAAATTTCTCCACCAGCATCTTTGCCATACTGATAAGGTGCCTTGCTTTGTTACCCGGGTAAGAAATGCTTTTAATCAGGAAAAAGAGGTCATCGTATGTTGCCTGGGACAAGGCCTGCGGGTCAGGATATTTTTCGAAAATGAAAGGGGTGGTTAGATTAACTCTTTTATCTGTGCATTGCGCAGATAAAATTACGGATACCAGTAACTGAAAAGGGTCGTCGAAGATTAACTCTGTCTCAGCGTCAGGCGTATGTTGTAGAAAATATGCGATTACGTATTGGTAACGTTCTTTCCTTGTCATTGGTAAACATGCAATGACTGCTAAATTAGAAAATCAATATTAAATAGATAAATTATGCGGGTTGCACCATTGTTTCGCGCGCGTAATTAAGAACTCGTAAAACAACTTCTGTTCTGGGTGATTCAATAACTGTATTTAAACTGCTTACGGAAGCTTTTATCACCTCAAATTTTTCCCTCAGTGCCCAGTCTTCCTTTAATGCATTTTCGATCCCTGCTGTCTGTTGAGGAGAAGTTTCTTTATACAAATATTGCAAAAGATCCTCCGGTGTATAGAGTGTCATAGGCAAAACCATTTAATCCATTAAAAAATAACCGAAAATGTCCCTTTTTCCGGATCGTCCACAATGATAAACGGAGCTAATAGGTAGATATTGCATAAAGTCAAAAATAATGCGCTTTTTGTAAGTACTACTATCGCTGCTCTCCCTTATGCCCCCTAATTTATTATCTATGTTCGTCTAAGGGTATAATGCAGAGGAAAGTTAAGGAAATAATTGAGAATCAGGAGGGTAAAATAATAAATCTAAATGACTATTAGCGGGCGATTATAAAGAGGTCTTCATTATCGCGTTTCATCATGTACTTTTCCCTGGCATACTTTTCAATGGTTGCAGCATTTGATTTTAATTGGTTTAGTTCTTCGCTCGTCTGGCGGATCTGCTCTTCATAGTAAATCTTGCTTTGCTTAAGCAGTTTAAACTCACGGGGGTGCCGGAAATGCGTAGTGACAATGTCCCTGTCGTCGAAGAAGAACATCCAGGCGGCAAAACCTATGAGCGTTAACAGGTATTTGTTTTTGAGCAATGAAGGGATGTGGGATAGAACTGTCATCAGATAAGCAATTTGATATCTTAGATTTGCAATTTATATTCATAAACAATACCCCATACCTCATACCTCATACCTCATACCTCATACCCCTTTATTTCCCAAACCTGATTTTTCCTTTCGGGAAAACTCCACTGCTGCCGAGAGATTCCTCGATCCTGATCAGTTGGTTATATTTGGCAATACGGTCTGTGCGGCTTGCTGAACCTGTTTTAATCTGACCGCAGTTTAACGCCACTGCAAGGTCGGCGATCGTTGTATCTTCAGTTTCTCCGCTCCTGTGGCTCATAATGGTATTGTACCCGTTATGTTGGGCAAGGGTTACTGCATTTATTGTTTCCGTAATGGTACCAATCTGGTTAACCTTTACCAGCAACCCATTGCCAATCCCTCTGTCGATCCCTTTTTGCAGCCTTTCCACATTGGTTACAAAAAGGTCGTCACCCACCAACTGGATCTTTTTTCCTAAGGTCTCTGTAAGCAGCTTCCAGCCGTCCCAGTCATCTTCCGCCATGCCGTCTTCGATTGATACGATGGGAAAGTTTTTCACCCAGTTGGCCCAATAGTCCACCATTTTTTCAACGGAGAGTCTTTTTCCATCTGATTTATGAAAATGGTATTCCATCTTGTTACTGTCGAACATTTCGCTCACCGCGGGGTCAAGGGCTATGGCTACATCTTTTCCCGCACTGAATCCTGCAGCGCTGATCGCGGTCATCACCGTGTCAATAGCCTCTTCATTGCTTTGGATATCCGGAGCAAAACCTCCTTCGTCGCCTACATTGGTTGAATAACCTTTCTTTTTTAAAACTGATTTTAGTGCGTGAAAGATCTCGACTCCCCAACGTAGTCCTTCACTGAACGAATCGGCCCCTATTGGCATGACCATAAATTCCTGGAAATCAATTTTATTATCAGCATGAGCGCCTCCGTTAAGGATATTCATCATAGGTATAGGCAGGGTTTTGGCGTTTGTGCCACCTATGTAACGAAACAAAGGCAATTCAGCTTCCTGTGACGCTGCTTTCGCAACAGCCATACTCACGGCAAGCATGGCATTAGCCCCCAGTTTGCCTTTGTTACCGGTACCGTCTAACGCGATCATTTCGTTGTCTATGCCCGCCTGGTCAGCCACTTCGCGACCTACAAGCTTTTCGGCGATACTCTTATTGACATTCTCTACTGCCGTAAGCACGCCTTTTCCGCCATATAGTTTCTTGTCGTTGTCACGCAATTCCACTGCTTCATGAACACCGGTGCTGGCGCCACTGGGCACTGCGGCTCTCCCGAGAATGTTGTCTTCCGTTATTACATCAACTTCTACGGTGGGATTACCGCGACTATCTAAAATTTGCCTGGCAATGATTTCAGCGATGTAGCTCATAATTGGTTTGAGATTAGTTTATACAATTAACCAGTTGTAATATTAAGTGATTTCACACTTATATTTTTAAAGTTTCGATGTTGGGTGGAGTGGAAGAATTAAAAATTATGAGCTTTTTCCAATGAATACTCCCATCTTCCATGCAAAAATTCTCTAAAAATTCCTTAGTTAATCTATTTACCAATTTTCCGTAAGATTCATTAAATTCTTTATTTTTTTCGTCTGCTTCTTTACCTAAAGGTTCAATCAATTCAATGTATAACTGCGGGTCGCCGGAAATCAACTCCCAAAATCTTTCTCCGCATATTTTATAATAATTACCTGACGATTTATACTCACTTCTTTCATTCGACCTTCCGTAGCAACAACCATTTACACAAACGATGTTTAAAATAGCCCCTGAAGTACTTAGTCTCTTTTTTGCAGTATTGAATTGATCTGTAAGTTTTTTAATTTGACTGTCGTTACCCCAATTCGGCCCTGACTTAATTGCTACTAAATAACGCTTATCCTCTTTATCAAAATCAAGATCAATACCATCGATACCAGCCTTGCGTCCCATATAGACCGAATCATTTATATAAATGGCTAATCTTTCAAGCCAGTTGCCAAATATTCCTTCTTCACTTTAGGACAAAAAAGCCGCTAATATTCTTTCTATTATTTCATTGGCTGTACTTACATTTTTTGCTTTAAATAAATACGGATTCTTTGCCTTTAGAACTTCTCTAAGCTTAATTTTATTTAACTTATCAAATCTTCTTTGGTGAAATTCTCCAATATGAGTTTCAACGTATTGCGTGACGTTTTGAAGGTTTAGTGGATTCATAACCTGCTTTTGGTTCTAAAAGAAACAGTTCTAATGGCTTTATTTGGGCGTTGACCATTTCAAAGTATTCCGGGATGATCTCTATTCCAACCGAATGCCGCTTCATGCGACTGGCCACTAAAATGCTTGTGCCAGAACCCATAAAAGGATCCAATACGGTATCTCTTTCATGCGTAAACAGTCTTATAAACCATTCAGGAAGCTCTTCAGGAAAAGCAGCACTATGTTGCTTATTACTACATTCTGTGGCTAAATGTAAAACGTTTGTCGGAAATGCTTTATCACGCGTTAACCAATTGGAAATATTTTTGCCGAAACCACTGCCCACTTTTGAATTGTCTCTTTTCCTGTCTGTATCACTAAGATTCTTAAGTCTTGATTTTGCCCAATCACCCATAGGCACCATCACCTCTTCCTGATACATATTGAATTTCTTTTCCTTATTGAATTGAAGAAGCCTTTCCCATGAATCACGAAAACGATTTGGCCACTTTCCCGGATAACAATTTTTCTTATGCCATATAAATTCTTCCGTCCATAGCCAGCCCTGCTTACGCATTTCCAATATCAGTTCCATTACATAGGTACTTCGCTCTCCCTCTACAACTTTTTCCTTGATGTTTAGTATAAAAGTACCTGATGATTTCAAGACTCTCAAAAGCTCCTTTGCTATAGGGAGAAACCATTCAACGTAATTATCGGGACGGATGCCACCATAAGTGCCTTTACGCTGATCCGCGTATGGAGGTGATGTTATGATCAAATCAATAGAGTTATCGTTAAGCTTTTTGAGCATTTCTTTACAATCACCTAAGAACAGATCGGTTCGAATCTCCATGATTATTGTTTTAGCAAATATATAGCAATACGCCAAAAATTTTAGCAAAAGATTACTTTTGTAAAGCCGCTTTGTACCTGGTCAACTATCCGCCGTAAGCGACCGGAAAACATCTTCCAGACTCTGGCTGCCCGTTTGAAGGGAAACAATATTCAGGTTATGCTGTAATGAAAGCTCAAATAATTGCCTGCGTACAGATTCGGGGCTGGGCGTGTGAATTCTGAAAAAATGATCCTGTAGTTCTTCCACGAGGGCAACTTCGGCCAGGTTTTCAATTATCGTTTTGTCGACCGACTCCCTGAACCTGATCAATACAACCTGATTATCTTTATTACCCTGCTGCAGGGCGCTAAGCTTGTTATCTGCTACCAGCTGACCTTTATTGATAATGATAACCCTGTCGCAAATGGCCTCAACTTCCTGCAATATGTGTGAAGAAAAGAGTACTGTCTTGCTTTTTCCGAATTGCCTGATCACTTCCCTGATCTCAATGATCTGGTTTGGGTCGAGGCCGCTGGTAGGTTCATCCAGGATGAGCACTTCAGGGTCGTGTATCAGGGCAGCGGCCAGGCCTACCCGTTGCTTGTAGCCTTTAGAAAGTTGCCCGGTTTTTTTTCTGCTCTCAGCGGAAAGCCCGGTGATACCAATGACTTCTTCAATCCTTTTTCTCTTGTCACGCACATCCTGTATGCCTGCCACAAAATCAAGGTACTCTCTCACATACATGTCATAATATAAAGGGTTGGACTCCGGCAGATAACCGGTCTTTCGCTTCACTTGTATCGGATCCTCCTTTACATTTATTCCGCAAACAAGCGCTCTTCCATGATCCTGCTTCAGGTATCCGGTAATTATTTTCATAGTCGTTGATTTCCCTGCCCCGTTTGGCCCGAGAAAACCAACAATCTCGCCTTTTTCAACCTTGAATGATATGTTGTTGACGGCTTTTTGTTCACCGTATAGCTTTGTAAGTTCGTTTACTTCAATTGACATGGAGGAGGAAGGTATAGGGTAAGGACATGCCTTTGTTTAATTTAATTATAATTAATAATGTCATTTAAAATCTTAAATCTTATCAATGCTAATTGCCTGAATATGCCATTCCTCAATCTTACAGCTGTAGTTTGAGAGGTATGGGGTATGGGGTATGAGGTAAGAAAATGCCTTTATTTAGTTGACAATGTAATGTAAAGTCTAAATCTTATAAATGCTAATTGCCTGGATATGCCATCCCTCAATCTTACAGCTGTAGGTCGCCGGGATCTTATAATCGCCACTATACCCCATACCCCATACCTCATACCTCATACCCCATACCTCATACCTTCTCATCATACTCCCCTTTCCAAGCATACCATCCAAAATACATTAACCCAACAGCAATGGGGGTAAATATGCTGATGACGATGATCCAGGGAACCGGTTTATTGATATCACCTGTTCCGGCGGAATCAATATTTTCATAAGCACTTTTTACTAAAAAAAAGATTACCGCCGGCCCTGTGAGCATCCATATTAAACCCAGAAAACGTTTTATTTGGTTCATTTGTGCGCTTTACAAATCATTTAATCGGATTCGGCCGTATTCGGTTTGTTAGACAGGTATAAGCTTCCAATGACAAGACTTAATGCCGCTACTCCGATAGGGTACCACAGACCCGAAAGGTAATTTGTGCCAGGGAAGGTGGTAACAAGAGTAGCAATGAAGGGTACCAGCCCCCCGAATACGCCGTTGCCGATATGATATGGTAAAGACATTGACGTATACCTGATACGTGTTGGAAAAAGTTCAACAAGAAAAGCAGCAACAGGGCCATACACCATTGTTACAAACAATACCATCAGGGATACGAGTGCGGTCATTTTCCATTTATCGGCGGTGCCAAGAATGACTTCCTTTGTTTTGGTGGTGGTGTTCACGGTGTCTCCTGTTCTGTTCTGCCGGGTGATCTCTTTATAGATCATTCCATCTTCAAACGTTCTGGTATTTGTTATGGTTAGTAGCGAACCATACACGGTTCCTTTAAGTGATTCGTGTCTTACGGGGGCTGCCACCGACACTGTTCTCTTTGAAGATGGATCGGAGATGCGATGCAATTGTTCAAAGATCGGCCGGTACAACAAAACCCCGAGCAGCATGCCTGTCATCATAATATTTTTGCGTCCCCATTTATCGGATAAGCTGCCAAAGACGATAAAAAACGGAGTGGCAAATAAAAGGGCTATTAATATGATGCTGTTCGCCTGTTCATATTCTACAAAGCATTTGGTAAGAATAAAGTTCTGCGCATAAAACTGGCTTGTATACCAGATTACTCCCTGTCCCATGGTAGCTCCGAATAACGCCAGCAGAACCATTTTGAAATTTTCTTTTCTGCCAAAGCTCTCCTTTAAGGGATTAGCGGATGTTTTGCCTTCTGATTTAAGCTTTGCAAACACAGGCGATTCTTTCATCTTTAACCGGATGAATATAGACACGATAACAAGTACTATCGAGAGTAAAAAGGGGTATCTCCAACCGTTTCCTGTAGTGAATTCTTCAACACCTACCAGTCTTCTTATGGAAAGGATCACGATAAGCGAAAGGAATAATCCGAGGGTAGCTGTCGTCTGAATCCAGCTGGTGTAAAATCCCCGGTGTTGAAGAGGGGCGTGTTCGGCAACATATGTTGCTGCACCGCCGTATTCTCCTCCCAACGCAAGCCCTTGCAGAAGCCGTAACATCAATACAAGAAAGGGAGCCCAATAACCTATCGTTGAAAAACCGGGTATACAACCGATCAGGAATGTAGAGCCTCCCATTAAAATGAGGGTTAACAGAAACGTATACTTTCTTCCGATAATATCACCAAGTCTTCCAAAGAAAAGCGCACCAAAAGGTCGTACGATGAACCCTGCTGCGAAGGTGGCCAGTGTAGACAACAAAGCGGCAGTAGGGTTTGTATCAGGGAAAAACTTTTGAGAGATTATCGTTGAGAGGCTGCCAAATATATAGAAGTCATACCATTCTATTAATGTTCCTACAGATGAAGCAGTAATAACCTTCCAAATTCCTTTGGGTGATTGCATCGTTAATAATGGAATATTGGCTGAATGTAATTATTTTTAAACTGCAAAGAAAAAAAATCATTTTGCAACAAGGCGATAATGTCATATCCTTACCAGATAACCTCTCCTGAACAATATCATTCTGAATACAAAAAAAGCATGGATGACCCGGAAGGCTTCTGGTCTGAAATCGCCGGCCATTTTCTATGGCGAAAGAAGTGGGATAAAGTGCTTGACTGGAATTTCCGGGATCCAATGATCAAATGGTTTGAAGGCGGCAAATTAAATATAACTGAAAACTGCCTCGACAGGCACCTGGAAAAGTCTGGCAATACGCCTGCTATCATCTGGGAGCCTAATGATCCGGAAGAGCATCACCGGGTTCTTTCGTACAACGATCTTTATGATAAGGTAAACCAGTTTGCAAACGTTCTCCGCAACAACGGGGTTGCGAAAGGGGAAAGGGTTTGTATCTATATGGGCATGATACCTGAACTGGCGATCGCCGTTCTGGCTTGCGCCCGTATAGGGGCGATCCACTCTGTTGTCTTTGGCGGCTTTTCTGCTCAAAGCATTGCAGACCGGCTGTTGGATGCCCAGGCGAAATATGTAATCACCTGCGACGGAGCCTTCAGGGGAGGAAAAGACTTCCCGTTAAAATCTATTATAGACGACGCTTTGATCGCATGCCCCTTTGTAAAAAGAGTGATCGTTTGTACGCGTACAAGAACGCCCGTAAGCATGATCAAGGGTAGAGATGTGTGGTGGGAAGATGAGATAAAAAAAGTTGAGACGCAGGGCAACCCGCAATGTCCTGCAGAAGAAATGGATGCAGAAGACCCCCTTTTTATTTTATATACCTCGGGGTCTACAGGAAAGCCAAAAGGAGTGGTTCATACCTGCGCTGGTTATATGATCTGGACCAATTATACATTCGTAAACGTATTCCAGTACAAGCCAGGCGATATACATTTCTGCACCGCTGATATCGGGTGGATTACCGGCCATAGTTATATTGTATATGGGCCGCTTTCTGCAGGAGCTACCAGCCTGATGTTTGAAGGCATACCGACATGGCCGGACGCAGGAAGGTTCTGGTCTGTTATTGATAAATATAAATGTAATATTCTGTATACAGCGCCTACTGCTCTCCGTTCACTTATGGGCTTTGGCCTTGAACCAATACGAAAGAATAGTCTGGAAAGCCTGAAAGTTCTGGGAACGGTTGGCGAACCCATTAATGAAGAAGCATGGCAGTGGTATAAGGAAAATATCGGAAAGGGTAATTGTCCCGTGGTAGACACGTGGTGGCAAACCGAAACAGCAGGCGTGATGATTTCCAACATAGCCGGGGTGACACCGGAAAAACCAACGTTCGCAACCTTACCTTTACCGGGGGTTGAAGCCATCCTTGTAGACGAAAATGGAAAGACAATCGAAGGTAATAACGTGAGTGGAAACCTTTGTATCAGCCGCCCATGGCCGGGCATTATCCGAACCACGTACGGCGACCATGAACGTTGCCGGACAAACTATTTCGGCACTTATGAGAACCTGTATTTCACGGGTGACGGCGCCCTGCGGGATGAAGCCGGAAATTACAGGATAACAGGCCGGGTTGATGATGTATTAAATGTCAGCGGCCACCGGATAGGCACGGCTGAAGTTGAGAACGCCATCAATATGCACGCCGGGGTAATGGAGAGTGCGGTAGTAGGTTATCCTCACGACATTAAGGGCCAGGGCATTTATGCTTTTGTTATTTCAGATGACTCGCATGCCGACAAGGAATTGGCGAAGAAAGACATTATAGCTACCGTTAGCCGGATTATTGGCGCTATTGCAAAACCGGATAAAATTCAGTTTGTCGCCGGGTTGCCTAAAACAAGGAGCGGTAAGATCATGCGGAGAATCCTGCGCAAAATTGCAGAAGGGGAAGTTGATAATCTGGGAGACACCTCGACTTTGCTTGACCCCGGAGTTGTAGAGGAAATTAAAAGCGGCCGGATGTGAATGAATGCTTTTTGCTGACCTAAAAATCAACCGGCATCATGGGCGTATGGTAACTCTCGTTCCAATAGGGACCATGTTATAAACTTCATTGACTTCATCGCGTTTCATAGATACACACCCATTCGTCCAGTTTTGAAAATAATCAACAGCCATCTCATCTCTTGGCCAGGTGCCGTGAATACCTATGCCTCCTCCTATCTTTGCGTTCGCAGGGATCAGGCCCTTCGCTTTTCTTTGATTGAATTTTTCTATATCCGATTTGGTGGGATAGTCGATCAGCATGATCTTGCCCCATTTTTCGTGCGGGCGTTTTGAAACAATTTTGTAAGTACCCTCCGGAGTTCTGCGGTCTCCTTCCATCATTTTATCGTTCAGGTTCTTGCTTCCAAATACAACAGGGTAAGTGGCGTACCATCCTTCCCCATCATAAACATTCAATTCGTAATCCGACTTATCGATAATGATGAACGCAGCGCCGTTCAGATTTTTGTTGAAAAAACTTTTCTTTATGATTCTTCGTTCCAAAGTCTTAAATGAAAAAAAAGTTAAGCAAATGAGGGAAAGAAGAAAGAACGCTTTATATTTCATATCGTAAATATTTGCGAATATAAATTTTGAAAACGGTTCGCAATCTTTATTAGTATCGCGTTTGATTTGATTTAAGAATTCTTTATAAGAAAACAAAAGGAGAGGGATGTTTAATGCAACACCCGGCTTTAGCATTTAATTGGCAACAGAGTCAGGTAATACCCGGCGAAAAGAACAGTCATCCTGGATATTACATGCTGTTCCTTGACTTAACCTACAGGCTGGAAGCATCTCTATACATCCGTCGGATACTGTAAACATTTCGCTGATAAAACACCTGATTCAAATTACTTGTATTTCCAAAGTCGCAGGTACAGCTTCTAATAAAATTGCCGGTAGCGTTTATGCTACCGGCACCTGATGATAACCCGGATATACTTCCACCCGCCTGCATGGCAGTAATTGCACGAATAAGTTGCGCATACCCGGCAGCTTACCAATTGCTTAGGCGCACACCGATATTGTATGGAGTCTGATCCAACCCTTTCTCGAAGATGCTTTCCGCGGCAAGTGATCCATATAATTTAGCAGGCCCAAGTTGTAATTCAGCGATGTACGAAATTTTAAAGGGACGGAGGTCAAAATCGTCTTTAACCTTTCTCTTGCCTGTAGGCCCGCTTATAAATTTTTGACGCGATGAATACAGGTAACCGGCGCTTACTCCTGCGCTAAGTCCAAATGACTTCTTGTTTTCTCGTTGCGGAGTAAAATTGAAGTTTAGCATGACCGGAACGGTAAGATAATCCGCCGCCAGCTTGTTTTTGGTATACTGAATGGTATCCATATACACAATGGTTGAACTTTCGGTAAACCGGATATTTTCTTCATAACGGTAGTTATTCAGTTCTACGCCAAGCCCGTATTTAAGGTTTACCACGTGCCTGATCATGTTCAGCCGCTGCATAAAAAACCACACGTTAACATTTACCGATTTCCCATTTCGCAGCTTGAACCAGTTCTTGTTTGCACCCGGTGCAAATTGTTGTGCCGCAGGGGTGTTATAATTGGTATTATCCGTATAATTGTTAAATCCCAGGTCTACAATTCCCCAATTGGTACTTACGTTGGCTGGCTTCTTTCTTTCCCGGCGAACGCTTACATGGCTGGTATCCTCTTCCCTGTTTTTCCCGGCTTTCCTGATAATGATAAGATTGCCGATCCGTATGGTATCGGACCTGTCGGCAGGCTCATCTTTTTTTTCTGTGGTATCTGTTTGTGCAAGGCACGCAAGGTGAAGACATACTGCTGCCAGTAAGAGACAAATCTTTTTCATCGTTTTCGCTTTTTTATTATTGGAATGCTATTTCAATATTTCCGATAAGAACACCCTTTTTATCGGGATCTTTTGAGGCAATTGTTTTATCAATAAACCGGGAAGCTTTTCTGAAAATACCCCGTAAGGTATTTTTTCTGGTAACAGGAATATTCGTAAAAATTACAGTCTCGCTGCTTTCAGATGACGCAAAATCAGGTGACGCAAAAGAAACAACTTCAGCCTTGCTGCCGCCAACAGTTACCTGGCCGGTCAAAGATTCACCAACCGCTAAACCGGATTTGTTTATCACAGATTTGTCGATTTTACCAGGATCGGTAAGTTTTACCGGGTCGGGCTTTTTATCCTTCCGGATACGCGCGGCCACAGGATCGATGGCCTTGTATTTTTTGGCGGGAGCGGATTCTTTCTCATCTGCTGCCAGGGCACCGGAAATGAAGTTTTCGTGCCTGCGCGGTTTTATGGGTGATCGGGTTGACAATGCTGTTGCAGTTTTTTGCTTACCTGCTTTTTTAGGCGCCCCGGCAATATACCCGGGAGTACCTACTGGTGCACTCTTTTGTTCGCCTGCTTCATGTAATGGGGTGTCAGGTTGTTTGACGAAGGAACCAGTTTTCTGGGAGTCCTTTGGAATTGTGAGATATTTCTTTACGTCTTCTCTTGCAACGTCGTTAACAGATTTCAGAGCGCGTTGATTAAAAAACCAAAGAAGTCCAGCGATCAATATCATTACAGCCGCCGCAGGTACGCGCCACAAAGGAAAAACTGACGGTTTATCCCTTCTTTCATAGCGGTATAAGCTTTTCTTATCCGGAAATAAGACGCCGGTTTCAGGGGTTAACCGTAACTTTTGTATCAGTTCAAAGTCTTCCTGGAACCTGGGGTTTTCGTAAACAAATTGTTCTACGCGTGCTTTTTCACTATTGCTCAGTTCATCATCCGCGTATAGCACAAAAAGTTCTTCACAGTTCGCAGGATGAATATCAAATGTATTTGCCTCATTATGCATCAGTGACTCCTTGTTGGCATACTTGAGGTCAGCTTCGGGCTGGAGCACCGATTGCTGTAAAAGCTGCAACTCCTTAGCCAGGTCCGGATTGTCTATGATGAATTGTTCCACTTGTAAACGCTCCGATATACTCAGCTCGTTGTCGGTATACAACAGGAAAAATTCTTCATAATTATATCTGTCGATGTTCATTTCTTCATTCAGGTTTAAATAATTCAGTTCAGATCACATTCTCCGGTTTGATCAGGTATTCTTTAAGACGGATCCGTGCCCGGTGCAGGTATACTTTTACCTGACTTTCGCTTAAACCAGTGATCTTTCCGATTTCTTCATAGGAGTAACCCTCATAGTCTTTCAGCAAAATCAGCGAGCGCTGCGTTTCATTGAGTAATGCCAGGGCTTGTTCAAGCACTTTTCTAAGGTTATTTGCCGGCTTGTTATAAACGCTGGCTGCTTCGTGAAATGATTCCCTAAGCTGTATACGCTTCACTTTCCTGATGTGGTCGATCATCTGGTGATAGGCCACCGTAAAAAGATAAGATTTGCAGGTTTGATTTTCCACTTCATTTCTGTTTAGCCACATTTTTTCAAAGGAGGCCTGAACTACATCACGCGCATCTTCTTCATGTTGCAAATTTTTTAAAATAAACCTATATACATTGTCTGCATAAGCCTTTACACATTCGTTGTATTCCCTTTCCGTCATGAGCAGTTACATTCTTGGTTATTTGACTGGGTTATAATAGTGTTACGCATGATAGGCCCGGAAAGTTACAGGGAAAAAAATAAAAAGCAGCAGCATGAAGTTGGGAGTACGAAATGGAAATGAGAAAGTAACTTCCGGTTAAGCATTTTAAACGCATTATATCGCACGTTTCATATAGCACTTCTTATTCTCACTGCTAATTTCGTATGCGTACTTCTGATTTACCTTTTACCTTTGCAACATGAATGAGGATTTCTCGCAACGTATCGGCACTGAACTTCAGGAAATCAGGCAGGCAGGATTATTTAAATCCGAGCATGTGCTGACGAGTGCACAGGGAGCTGAAATACAGGTGAATGGAAAAACGGTTTTAAATTTTTGTGCTAATAATTACCTCGGACTTTCGTCTCACCCCAAAGTGATCAAGGCAGCTCATGCGGCCATCGACGCGTATGGGTATGGGTTGAGCAGTGTGCGGTTTATTTGTGGCACCCAGCACATTCACAAGGTGTTGGAACAAAAGCTCTCAGAATTTTTAGGCATGGAAGATACCATTCTTTATGCTGCCGCTTTTGATGCGAACGGAGGGTTGTTTGAACCCCTGTTTGGCGAACAGGATGCCATCATATCGGATGCGCTTAACCATGCCTCAATTATTGACGGGGTGCGGTTATGTAAGGCGCAACGGTATCGTTATGAGCATAATAACATAGAAGATCTCGAAGTAAAGCTTGCCGAAAGTAAAGAATGCAGAAGCAGGATTATCGTTACCGATGGGTCCTTCAGCATGGATGGAACGATAGCCCGCCTTGATGAAATCTGTGCGCTCGCCGAAAGATTCAATGCCATTGTTATGATCGATGACTCTCACTCTTCCGGTTTTCTTGGTAAAACCGGGCGGGGAACACATGAGCACAGGGGAGTAATGGGCAGGGTTGATATCATTACCGGAACCCTGGGCAAAGCGCTGGGTGGAGCAAGCGGCGGATTTACCAGCGGAAGCAAAGAGGTTATCGGGATGCTGCGTCAGCGTTCAAGGCCCTACTTATTCTCCAATACACTGGCTCCGGCAATTGCAGGCGCTTCCGTTGCTGTACTGGAAATGTTGACGGCAGGCACAGACCTGAGAGACAAGCTTGAAAATAATACCCGGTATTTCAGGTCAAAGATGACAGAGGCGGGTTTTGACATTAAACCTGGTGAACACCCTATCGTTCCTATAATGTTGTACGATGCCGTGCTGGCCCAAACCTTCGCCGCTAAATTGCTTGAGGAAGGGATATACGTGATCGGATTCTTTTTCCCGGTGGTTCCTAAAGGCCAGGCCCGCATCCGGGTACAATTGAGCGCCGCACATGAACAGCACCACCTCGACAAGGCGATTGAGGCCTTTATTAAAGTGGGTAGTAAGTAGTGGGTAGTAGGTAGTAGGTAGTGGGTAGTAAAAGCCTGGGATTATGTAATGTAGTGTTATGCAGGTTAATTCGGGAGTGTTTACCATAAGATTAGATTGTCATTGCACTACCTACTACCTACTATGTACTACCCATTACCCACTACCTACTCTCTACCCTGCCTATTTCCCGGCAATCATACTGATCTCTACATTTACGTTTTTGGGCAATCCCTTTACCGCTACCGTTTCCCGGGCCGGAAAATCACTTCCGAAATATTTTCCATATATCTCGTTCACTGAAGAAAAATGCGACATATCACTTAAGAATATAGTTGTTTTTACTGCGTTACTGAAAGTCATCCCTGCTTCAGATAAGATGGCTTTGATATTCTGCATTACCTGGTGGGTTTCACCAATAATATCTGTAGCTTCAATGTTTCCGTTGGCGGGGTTAATGGCTACCTGTCCGGAGATATATAATGTACTTCCGAATAAAACAGCCTGGTTATAAGGCCCGATGGGATCTGGCGCATATGGTGTTTTAATGATCTTCTTTTCCATAAATCAAAAATAGGGTATTTGACAGTTTAACGATGAGTTTGGCAGAGGTGAGGGTATTTGTGTTTCTTTGTATAATTTTTTAATGGATGGCAATACATCTGTGAAGTATCCACCCCGGTTTCTAAAAAGGGAATGTACTTACAGTGATTTTCGGATTCCGGTACAATTATGGCCGTGCTGCGTTTCCAAAATGCTGCCATGGAATTATAACAATCCTAATATAAGTTCACCATCTGCATCGATAATGTCTCTGATACTTAATATTGATACCTCTACTGAAAATGCCAGCATATGTCTTGCACAAAACGACCAGTGTCTGCACCAGCTTTCTAATGACCGGCAAAAAGATCATGCTTCGTGGCTGCACACGGGTATTGGTTTGCTTTTGAAAGAGTCACGAAAAGAAATCAGCGATATAACAGCGGTAGGTGTTACTACGGGGCCGGGGTCTTATACAGGTTTACGTGTCGGCATATCAACGGCAAAAGGATTATGTTATGCCCTGAACATTCCTTTCATTACTGTTAACACACTGGAAGCAATGGCAAGTGCAGCAGTGCAGGAAAGTGCAGATCTGATCTGTCCTATGATTGAGGCCAGGCGAATGGAAGTATATACTGCCCTATACGACAAATCGTTGCAAATTGTACTACCGCCATGTGCGGTAGAGCTGGATAATTATACGTTTTTGGACTATTTAGCTGAAAATAGAATCGTGTTTTTAGGAAACCTTCAAAATAAATTGGAAAAATTTTTAATGCACAAGAATGCTTATTTTAAAAACATCATATTTAACGTCTCACACGTCTGGCCTCTTATATATTTAAAATATTGTAATTCAGATTTCAGTGACCTGGCATATACACAACCGCTCTATCTAAAGGAACACCCTGCCATTGTTTCTAAATAAATCCCTTTAACTTTAGTCTGATGGAGATACTACCTTGTCTAATTCAGCTATATAGAAGAAACTGAATAATATAACTTCGGAATCTAAAAAGTGGGGGTTTAATGGATATATCAAGCAATTTTTTGAACAATTCAGCGGGGAGCTTTTTAACCGTCAAAGTGGGTGATGAAAATGAAGTCAAGATCGATTTTGTTCAGGTGAAAAAATCTTCTTTAATACTCCGAGCGCTCAATCATAAGCTTCGTCAGCATATTCTGAAATTACTGGAAGAGCAGAGCAAACTTACAGTTACGGAGATATTTGTGCAATTGAGGCTTGAACAGTCGGTTGCTTCCCAGCATCTTGCTATTTTACGCCGTGCGGGCATAGTAAAGACAGAACGCGAGGGCAAGTTCATTTATTACAGATTACACCATCAACGGATAGCAGAGATTGGAAGATGCGTATTGGAACTTCTTTCCTGAAGTTCTTAAAAAAAGATTAGAAAGTGAGCTACGTCAGGCTCACTTTTTTTTATGCTTATCTTTGCCAAAAGTGGATAATATGTTTATCAAACAACTATATACAAATTGCTTAAGCGAGGCAGCATACTATATCGAAAGCAATAATGAAGCAGCAGTAATAGACCCGTTGCGCGATACGGATATATACCTTTCCCTTGCCAGGGAACGAAACGCGTCCATAAAATATATTTTTGAAACTCATTTTCATGCCGATTTCATCAGCGGGCATCTTGACCTGGCAAAAGCAACAGGTGCTCCAATCATTTTTGGACCGGATACCCAGGCAAACTTTTCCATACATCTGGCGAAAGATGGTGAAAGATTTACGCTGGGAAATCTTTCTATAGAAGTGATGCATACACCAGGGCACACCATCGAATCGACCTGTTATTTGCTGCGGGATGAAAACGGCAAACAACATGCTGTTTTTACGGGTGATACCTTGTTTGTAGATGATGTAGGCAGGCCCGACCTGAGCAGTGGCAATCTTGACAAAGAAGAACTTGCCTCTATGTTGTACGATTCTTTGCAGCATAAAATACTTACCCTTGATGAGGATGTGATTGTTTACCCCGCACACGGCCCCGGGAGCAGCTGCGGCAAAAATATCGGCCCGCACACGACAAGTACAATGGGTGAACAGAAGCAGACCAATTACGCATTGCAGCCGCAGACAAGGGAAGAATTTGTGGTTTCGGTAACACATGCCCTGACCGATCCTCCACAATATTTTCCGATAAATGCAAAAATCAATAAAGAAGGGTACGAAGCTCTTGACGTAGTGTTGCAGAAAGGGTTGAGGCCGCTGTCAATTGAAGAGTTTAAAGAATTCATTCACAGAGAAGTATTGGTTCTGGATACCCGGGAAGCGTCTGCATTTACGCAGGGATTTGTGCCGGGCTCTGTCAGCATTGGCCTTGACGGGCGTTTTGCCGAATGGGCTGGAAGCCTGCTTCCTTTTGACCAGCCAATGATGCTCGTGTCGGATGAAGGCAAGGAAAAGGAAACGATCATACGTTTGGCCAGGGTTGGATTTAGCAAAGTGGAAGGTTATCTTAAAGGCGGGTTTGATACCTGGAAGAATGCCGGTGAAAAGATCGATATGATCATTGATATCGAACCTGATGAGCTGGCTATGGATATTCCTTTTGATGAAAACCTGCTTGTGCTCGACGTAAGGCGGGAAACTGAATTTGCCGACGGTCATATCAAAGGCGCAGTTAATCTTCCCCTTAATGAAATGACCGACCCCGGCAATTTATCGAACCTTGAAGATCATTTTAACATTTATGTGCATTGCGGAGGCGGGTATAGAAGTGTTATTGCTTCTTCTTTATTAAAGCGTGAGGGGTTCCACAACCTTCGTAATGTAACCGGGGGATGGAACAAAATTAAAGACCTCAAAAAGATCGAAGTGGTTAAAGATGTCAGCGTGCTGAATTAACACGCGGCACCAAATCATCGTCTTGCGCCACTATAGACTTCAAATTCCGTTACACTGGAAATGGCTTAGTCATCCAAACTGCTCTGATAGCTGAACGAGTCTTGCATTGGATTTGTCTGTATTTCTGAAGTAATCAATCACCTGGCTGGTGTCAATCATAAGGGTTTTGTCCTCCATTGGTTGATTGGTTTACGTGTGTCCTCCATAGTTTTGATTTGTTCATCTGTCAAAATTGATCCATTAAGCAGCAGCTCGGTTAATCTGTTTTTCTTTTTGCCGTTGGATCTGGTTTTTCGCTCAATTCCCTTTGAAGCAAGGCTTTTTGTATTGGAGACAGCTGCCTGACTATAGCTACCAATTCCCCGAACGGTATTTGCACTTTGATTTCCATCTTCAAATTTAAGGTTTGTATTATTTTATTTATACAGAAGTAGAGTGATAGTGAAGTGGCGGCTAACATCATAATGAACGTTTGGAGTTGCAAGCACCAAACTCCGTTATTCTCACTGGGTACTTCGTTCCTGGCGTGGCTTTTCCTTGTCGACCCACTGCTTTTCATACTCCTGCTTCCATACGTGCTTCCATCGTTTATGCGACCATAGCCACATATCGGGATGAAGATGGATTACTTTCTCGAGATAGCGGACAAACTTCACAGTGAGCGCTCCCGGCGGGAGGAGCTGTGGATTTTCCTCGCCCATTGAAAGCACCATATTATAATACCCGCGACGTACCTTCTCGATGTAGCAGAATACAACCGGCAGGTTTCGGGGCCTTGCCCCTTTTTCAGGCCCGGTTACAAAAGGCGCCGGCCTGCTAAAAAAATTCAGCCAGTACGAATGCCCCGGGTCCCCGGGATTTTGATCTGCAGCAAGGCCCATGATATACTGTGTATTCCGGTACGGAATCATCTCGCGTAGCATATTGTGCGCTGAAAGCATTTTCGTCCTTCCCCGGGTACGGAGATCGAGAAACAGCCGGTTAAGGGTTTTATTGCTGATCGGCATATATACCACAAGCATAGTATAATGAAAGTTCAGTCCGATCGAATGATTGCCCCACTCCCAGTTGAAGGTGTGACCCAGCAATAAATAACAACTTTTGCCGGTTTTCTGCAAATCATTAATTACCTCCCAGTTACCCGTAAAGTGCTTTAATATATATGCGTCATTTACTGAAATCATTTTGATGGTTTCAATAAAACTGTCTGTGAAGTTGCGGTAAAATTTTTTTGCGATGGCTGTCTTTTCTATTTCTGTCTTCTCCGGAAACGCAATGCCGAGGTTATTCATGACCACATCCCGGCGATAGCGGATAACATAATAGATCAGCAGATATACTCCATCGGACAAAACATACAACAAACGCAACGGAACAATTGAGATCAGATAAAGAAACGCGTATAACAGGTAATACATCTTGTCTTATTCTTTGGGCCATTTACCGGCAGTTCAACACTTTCTGCAAAATACCCTGCGTTATGCCATCAATATGGCAAATGTAGGGTTTAGTAATTTACTTATATGATGCAACAGGTTGACTAAAGGTTAAGATACCCTGCTACTTTCAGGACACAATACCGGCAAGCGTTTACAGGCAGGGCAAACCAGTTAAATTATAAAATGGTATTTTGAACGAGGGCGCTCTTTTCGGGGAAGTCTGTATTGAAATGAAGGCCCCTGCTTTCCTTTCGAAACCATGCGCCTTTTACCACCAGGTATCCGACAGTTATTAGATTGCGTAATTCACACAACTGGGGAGACAAGGTGGAGGTTTGATATAACTGTTCTGTCTCCTCGTGCAACAGGTCAAGGCGCTTCTGAGCCCGGTCCAAACGCGTATTGGTTCGTACAATTCCTACATAATCACTCATCAGCAACTGCAGTTCTTTCAGGCTTTGGGTGATAAGAATCATTTCTTTGGGAATATTGGTGCCTTCTGCATTCCAGTCGGGAATATTACTCCTGAAAGAAATGTCGTTGATCTTTGAAGAGGAATCGAGGAAGCAGCGATGCCCAAAAACCATAGCTTCAAGCAGCGAATTACTGGCCAGCCGGTTTGCACCATGAAGGCCGGTTGAGGCGCATTCGCCGGCCGCATATAAATGATTAATGGACGTGCGCCCCCATTCATCTGTTTTAATTCCACCACAACTATAATGAGCCGCCGGAGCAACCGGTATCATGTCTTTTGAGACATTTATACCCACGGACAGGCATTTTTCATAAATATTCGGGAAATGATTCAAAAAATTTTCAAGAGACATATGCCGGCAGTCGAGATACACATGCTCAGTTCCTGTAATTTTCATTTCGCTGTCAATAGCTCTTGCAACAATGTCCCGGGGTGCGAGGTCTTTTCTTTCATCATACCTGGCCATAAAAGCCTCTCCGTTTTTGTTGCGCAGTATCCCTCCATCTCCCCGAACTGCCTCTGTTATCAAAAAAGCCTGGCCGCCAACACCAGCCTCATATAAGGCCGTCGGATGAAACTGAATAAACTCCATGTTCTCAATTCTTCCTTTTGCCCTGTATACCATGGCAACACCGTCACCCGTAGCGATAGTGGGATTGGTGGTAGTTCTGTAGACCTGCCCATTACCGCCCGTGGCAAGCAACGTTATTTTTGCTATGATTTTCTCTATCTGGTTTGTTTCGAGGTTACAGGCGTAAACACCGTAACATTCGATGTCGGGCGTGGATTTGGTGATCAGGTAACCAAGATGGTGTTGTGTAATAAGATCAAGAACGAAACAATGTTTTATTATGGTAATATTTTTCTGCCGGGTGACCATTTCCACCAAAGCTCTTTCCATCTCCATTCCGGTGACGTCTTTGTGATGGAGAATACGAAATTCACTATGGCCACCTTCTTTCCCCAGAGAAAAATCTCCATCCGAATCCCTGTCAAACCGCGCCCCCCACTCAATAAGTTCCTTTATTCTTTCTACGCCTTCTTTCACAACAATCGTCACCACCGCTTCATTGCACAGCCCATCGCCGGCAATCAGCGTATCATTGATGTGCTTTTGGAAACTGTCTTTCTCAAAGTCGGTAACTCCCGCAATTCCACCCTGGGCGTATTTGGTGTTTGTTTCATCGGTCTGAGCCTTTGTAATAACAGTTACTTTACTATCGGGAAATTGATTTGCCACTTTTAAGGCGTACGTGAGCCCGGCAATGCCTGAACCGATAACTAAAAAGTCTGTTTGTATCATTAAGCAAGCTGACTAAGATGTTAAACAGTAAGGAATGGCGTATAATGCAGACCGATGTGAACACTTATTAATTCCAGTTTATCTCATACCCTGACCTGATACCTATCTTTAATAAGTGACTGCAAATTCAAACACTTCCGGATGATCAAATATGTCGAACATATTGTTTTTTAAGGTGACTGTTTTCTTGTCCGGGGAAAGTACGGCTTTGGAGCCAATGATATTTTTGGCAACGGCAGGCAATTTAATCACCGTATTCATGGTAACTTCACCCATACCGCCACTCATTTCTCCCATTTGTTTCATCTGCATCATTGTACTATCCTCTAGCAGCATTGCATATTTTTCTTTATTGAGTTTTCTTGAAATGGAGTTTTTACCTGCTGCCAGATCAAAATATGAACTTATTTGCTTAAACTCAGGTTCACGCCCGGCAGGTGCCGGTGCATTACCGCCAAGACCCTTGAGTATGCTTCCAAAACCTGCAGGACCTTCGCCCATGCTTTCATATAATTTCTCCAGGTTCTCCATAGTTTTAAAAGTAAATTTCATATCTATTTTAAACAGCTTTTCCTTCATGTTCATTTTCAAATTCAGTACGCCATCCCTTAGCAAAGCCTTTTTATCAGGAGTAAGGGAATTAGATGTATCCACAATGCTCTTCATGTAAATAGTAGTATCCTTAACCCTGCTCAGGTCGGCTTTCTCAAGGTCTTCAGGGCTCATAAATGCCTGCATCATGTCCAGCATCTGGCCCATATCCATGCTAACATTAAGATCACCGGCGCCGTTATCACGCACGTTAATTTCTTCATTCATTTCAAAACACCCGGTAAGAAAAATGACAAACAAACAAGACAATAAAATTTTAAAAACTTTCATGTAGATCAATCTTTTAAACATTTCTGCTATGTATGCAGACGTGCTATTTTAGATAATGTTAAAGGAGAATATGAATTTTGCATTACAAAGTAAAGCCTTTATTCGATATCAATTTTATAGTAAAGTGTAAATGTTTGCGTGTGGCCGGGAGGCAATGAAATCAATCCCAACTTATTGTTAAAGCAATCAGGCGCCCCGCTGAGATTTTCAATAGCAATGCTTTTCCGGTGAGGCGGTGTATAGATAACAAGGTACGGGTAGTCATCACCGGAATAAAAAGTTATTCTTATGTTACTGCGGGGGTCGGAAAGGCAGCAGGCTCCTATAGAATTATTGTTATTTACCACAAAGCAATCATTTAACTGAATGTCGCTGGCAGGTCGTTCGTTTGTGAAAGCAGAAGAAGGTAAAATTTTCCCTGTAGGAACAAGGGCTTCATTAATTTCAAGCAGTGTATTTGCATTAATTTTCAGGAGCCAGTCCTCCATATTGCCGCTTAATTTAAAATAGGGATGCCACCCGTCCGCCAGCGGAAGATGTACGGAATCCAGGCTTAGCACCGCTGTCTGAATTTGCAATAAATTTTCAGGAAACAGGGTATAGCGGACTTCGCACCGGTAATTAAATGGATATCCACGATCATTTTTTTCATACCTGTATTTCAGGAGGACCCAGGCCTGGCTGTCGTCACAATAATCATCAACTGGTTTAAAAGGTTTATCATATAGCAAACCGTGGAGTACCTCTCCGTGAATATCCCCTGAAAATGTATATTGGCGCCCATGGAATGCATAACTTCCTCCGGCAATACGCCCCGGAAACGGAGACAGCTTGCTTCCTTTATAGCTTACTCCCAATTCTTTTTCCAAAGTTGCTTTATCGGGATAGTTGTCTATAATATTAAACGGGCCGTCGGGTAAGTCAACAGTAAACGCGTGTAACAATGCGCCTGACCCGGGTAGAACGATAACCTGTGTATTTGCCGACCGGTCTTCAAGAATGATCTGCGTAAGCCCGTTTACCTCGTGTGAAAAAACCGAAAAAGGCATTGGCGTGTTTTGAGCTGTCTAAAATAGGTTATCCCTTGTACATTCAATACATTTGTTTTATAACGAGCAATATGAATGCTATACAGGAAAGGTTTAAAGAGTTGTATAAAAAAGAGCCCTTAATTATTGCTTCACCGGGAAGAGTAAACATGATTGGCGAGCATACGGATTATAACGAAGGGTTCGTATTACCTGCGGCGGTAGATAAAAAAATGTATGTGGCAATTGCCATTAACGGCACTGAAACCGTAAACTCATTTGCGCAGGAATATTCAGAATCATTTTCCTTTCCAATAAAAGACATCAAGCCTCAAAAAGAAGAGGATTGGATGGCATACCTTATGGGAGTGGCCTACCACATACAGCAAAAGGGGTGTGAAATAAATGGTGTGGATGTTTTAATTGATGGTGATGTTCCTGTTGGAGCCGGAATGAGTTCCTCTGCTGCTTTGTGCTGTGCTTTTGGTTTTGCTTTGAATGAATTATTCGATCTCAGATTAACGAGGATGGATCTGGTCTACATTGGCCAAAAGACCGAGCATGTTTTTGCCGGAGTTCGCGTAGGCATCATGGACCAGTTTGCAAGTCTGCACGGAAAAACCGGACACGTCATAAAACTGGATTGCCGCAGCCTGGAATATGAATATATACCTTTTGATTTTCCGGATCATAAAATCGTTATGGTGAACTCCATGGTAAAGCATTCGCTGGCGAGTACTGAATATAATGTACGGCGGCAGCAATGCGAAGAGGGCGTCGACATTATGAAACGGTTTTTATCTCCGGATATAAGGTCTTTGCGGGATGTTCCCCTGAATACATTGAAGGCCCATCAACATGATATGACCGATGAGGTTTTTAGAAGATGCCTGTACGTAGTGTCGGAAAACGAGCGATTGCTCGCCGGATGCGAATTGTTACAGCAGGGTAATCTGGCAGGTTTTGGAAAGCTTATGTATGAAACCCACCAGGGCTTAAGTAAGTTATATGAAGTGAGCTGTGCAGAGCTTGACTTCCTTGCAGAACAGGCATATTCTTTTGGGGTAACGGGTACACGAATGATGGGCGGTGGATTCGGAGGTTGTACCATCAATTTGGTAAGGCAGGAAAATGTAGAGGCGTTTACAACGTTTATTAAAGAAAAATATAAGGAAAAATTTGAAAAGGAAACAGAGGTTTATATTACACAGATCGAAGATGGAACCAGGGCAATAACGTGAATCGATTGTCTCCGCTAACTGGTCGCCTGAGCCGGTTCTATCCAAGCATCGCTTTCTTTAAGCAAATTGATCAGCTCATCTACCGCAACCTCACTGTTGACGGATCTTTTGATCACTTCTTTTCCCCGGTACAGGGTAATCTTTCCAGGCCCGCTGCCTACATAGCCAAAGTCAGCATCCGCCATTTCTCCGGGCCCGTTAACAATGCACCCCATTATAGCGATCTTAAGCCCTTTAAGGTGATGGGTAACCGAACGGATCCTTGCAGTGGTTTCCTGCAGGTCAAACAGCGTTCTTCCGCAACTGGGACAACTTATGTATTCGGTCTTTGATATCCTTGTTCTGGTAGCCTGCAGAATAGAAAAGGCGGTATTATTCAAAAACTGGTGGTTGTTCCTGGTTTCGAGATACGTTCTGCCACTAACCAGGCTGTTCTGGATTTTTAAAGGGTCGTTCATCAACCAGATTCCATCACCCATGCCATCAAGTAATAAAGCGCCTGCATCGGTGGAGAAATCGATCAATTGCTCATCAATAGCTGATGCATGGCTTTCAACAGCAAGAATGACCGGGCAATTATGGCCCTGCCTTACAACCGCTGCGATAAAGCTGCGGACAGAAGCCATAGCATGTTTGTTTGAAGACCACACACACAAGACCACTTTGTCCGCAACCATGATATGTTGTAACACCTCGCCGGCCTCCTCATGATTGGCGTCTACAACCACAAAATTCATTGTTGCTGACCGTTCGGTACAGTCCCGGAATTCCCTGCCCTGGATTAAAGGGTAATACTTAACATTGTCGCCGCAAGACAGCCAGGTTTTGTAGTCGATGATTACTTTTAATGTTCCCGGTAACTCAAAATCTATCATTCGGCCTGCTGTATAGATATAATCTGCGGCGCCGTCAGAAATGTTCCATTTATCATTCAGGTCATCATATGTGTAACCGATAGCCTGGAGGTCGGAACGCTTTATGTCCGGGCTGTTCATAAAATCAGCCACGACTACAGGTACATGCTTGCTGCCAATATTGGAAACATCAGCCGCAGGCCTTCTTTTATATTCGTATGGATTATAAGGAATTTTTTTGATCTCCGGGATCGGGGAATGGTCATCTCTGCCCGTATATCTCTGCACAAGGTCTTTACACACCGGTATTTCAAATTCCGGGTCTTCCGTGAGGGAAACCCGTATGGTATCGCCGATGCCATCTTCCAGCAGGGTGCCGATCCCGATCGCGGATTTTATTCTCCCGTCTTCTCCATCGCCGGCTTCAGTAACCCCTAAATGTAAGGGATAACATTCCCCGAATTCAAGCATCATTTTCTCCACCAGCAGCCGGTAAGCCTGCACCATTACCAGCGGGTTGCTCGACTTCATGCTGAGCACGATATTATGGTAGCTTTGATCTCTCGCGATCCGTAGAAACTCCATCGCACTTTCAACCATGCCCATTGGGGTGTCGCCATAACGACTCATGATCCGGTCGCTAAGCGACCCGTGGTTGGTACCGATGCGCATCGCTGTTCCATATTCCTTACAAACCTTAATCAGCGGTGTAAACCTTAACCTGATACGCTCTGTTTCTTCGACATACTCGGCATCGGTATAATCGATAACTTCAAATTTCTTTTTATCAACATAATTACCCGGGTTAACCCTGACCTTCTCAACAATCCGGGCAGCAATCTCCGCAGCGTTCGGGGTAAAATGTATATCTGCAATCAAAGGAACATGATATCCTCTTTTATGCAATTCAGTCTTTATGTGCAGGAGATTTTCCGCTTCATATTTGCTGGGAGCGGTAATGCGAACCAATTCGGCACCCGCCTCAATGCATCGGATTGCCTGGTCAACAGTGGCCAAAGTATTCATGGTGTCCGTGGTGGTCATGGTTTGCACTCTGACCGGATGAAAATTTCCAAGGAAAAGGTCACCAACTTTTACCTCAAGGGTTTTTATCCGGGAATACCTGGTAAGAGAATTAGTGTACAGTTGCATGATATTGTGTTAACAGGTACAAAAGTAACAAAGTTCAGGAAGGGGGATAAGAACCATCTTAACCGGTGAATGAATGCGCAACAGGACGGCCAGGATTCCGCCTACCAATCTTTCTCCTGCTTGCTGGGAGAAGAATTGGCAGATTGCATTTTTTGCTGAACTTCCTTCTCTTTCTGCGAGAGCGCTTTCAACAATTGTTCAACCTGTTTTTTATTTAATTTGCTTTGTTGCTGAGGCTGCTCCTGCTGCTGCTGTTTGTCCTGTTTGTTTTTTTCCTGTTTGTCCTTTTGCTGGTTCTCGTCAGGTTGCTGTTTTTTTAGCTCAAGCAATGCCTTCTGCAAGTTTTCCCTTGCTTCCGTATCAGTAGCATCCAGCTTAAGCGCATTTTTCCAGGCTTCAATACTTTCCATTAATTTTTGTTGTTTACTATACGCAACTCCCTTATTATAAAAAGCTTGTTCCTTTACGGTTATTTCTTCACTGCTACCGGCCGCCGACTCATATGAATTTACCGCTTCTTCCAACTTGTTGGTACGGAACAGGGCGTTTCCAAGGTTATAATTGGCTATTGCATGGTCAGGTTTCTGCGTCACAGCTTTTTTATATTCAGAAGCGGCCTGACCATAGCTGTTTTGTTTGTAGAACCGGTTACCGTTGCGGACAGCGGCATTTTCCTTTTGTGCAAAAGGGACAGATAAAATCAAGAGCAAAATTCCTGACGTACATGAAAATTTTTTCAACTTAATTGTGGTTTTCGTTCAGCAGTAAAAATTTCTAACAGCAACAAGAAAAGAGCTGCCGCAAGAAACCATTGAAAAAAACTTTTATAATTAACGAAGGCTTCATCACCTAACTCTTTTTTCTCAATGGTATCCAATTGAGATTTGACCTGGTCAACAGCCTCGTTGATGTTATCCAAACGTATATAGGCACCTTTTGTATTTTGCGCCAGCTGCTGCAATTCAGCTTCATTTAATTTTGTGATGATTGCATTTCCCTGAGCATCTTTTCTCAGCTCATTTGTTACATAATCAATAATGGGAACCCCTTCCGGCGATCCGATACCTATGGCATTGATCATTACACCTTCCGCCGCGAGGGTTTTCGACATCTGGATAGCACCGGGATCATGATCTTCCCCGTCAGAAATTAAAATAATTGATTTAAACTTACGCTCTTTGTTGTTAAAAGCGGTATTGGCAATCCGTAGCGCCTCTCCAACCACTGTACCTTGTGATGGCACCGCCTCGGGGCTTGCATTCTGGATATACATCCTTGCAAACCCAAAATCGGTGGTCAGGGGCATCTGTATGTAAGCCCGGCCGGCAAACAGAACCAGCCCTACCCTGTCGTTTTGCAGTTTATCAAACAGCTTGTTAACCAGTTGTTTTGCCTTTTCGAGGCGACTGGGTTTGACGTCCTGAGCCAGCATGCTTTTACTAACATCCAGCGCGATCATTACATCAACGCCTTTTCTACTCACGTTTTCCATTGCGCCAGGCTTTTGCATGTTACCTGCTCCTGCTATAATTGCCGCAAGGGCGAGCAATGACAAAACAAATTTAACGGTGAACCGGGCAGGCGAGTAGCCTTTTATCAGTTGCTTTACCAGGTGTGGATCACCTATTCTCTTTACCTTCATTTTCTTCCAGCGGATAAGCACAAGGAAAAAGAAAAGCAACACTGGAATCATGACGAGGCCGGCAAGTAATTCAATATGTTGAAACCTTAACATGAATGTGGCAAATTAGGGCAATTGTCCGGTTTGGTGTATAATGTCTGAAAAAAATAACGTTAAAAACCCGTTGCTTTATGGTGGCTTTAAGCCCTGAGCGCAGGTCACCGTGTCCTCACTTCTTCCCTTCCATAAATCCATAATTGCTCAATATCTGTTTGAGTAAGGCAAGTCGTGCATTCTTCATGTCGTAATTTTTGTCAGCCGTTTCCACCTGCAGTACAAAAAAATACGGGTGCCTGTTTTCTTCTATCCATCCAACTACCCACCCCAGCATGTGACCCGTTTCGGTATATCCCAATCCGGTTTTATAGCCCATGGTATAGTTGCTGTTGTCTTCCTGCACGAGCATATTCCTTACTATCAGCTGTGTACGGTTGTGAAAAGGCAATTGCTGAAAATAAAGCCTTTTTATCAATCCGAGTTGTTCGTCGGCGGTTACTTTGACCGAATTATCGAGCCAGAAAGAGTCGATCTTATTGATCACTGCCCGGCCTTTTTCCGTTACTGCTCCATATCCAAGCGTATCGAGCCATTTTTGCATGGTGTCTTTCCCTATCCGCCGCGCCAGCTCCTGGAACCATGGCACGCTGGATACTCTCAAGGCCCTGGCCATGGTAAGATCCTGGTTCCACTCCTGGTTACTTCTGTTTATACCATCCCATGGGATAACTGTAGCAGAATCCTGGACACGCCCAAGCTGGATGCCCACAAGAGCATTTACGATCTTAAAGGTTGATGCAGGCGTATATGCACTGTCTCTGAACCGTGGAAGGTTGTATATGGTAAAATTACCCTGCCCGTTATCGAACATGCCAAAGCACCCCTCAACTTTCTGTGCGTCAAAATATTTTCCCAGTGATTTATCTTCAACAACATTATTAGGAGAGCAGGCAATAAAAGAAAGGGGTATGAAGAAAACAGCATACAATAGGTTCTGCATTAAAAATTTTTGCAAAGGTAAGGTGTGAAATGCTTTTGTTGTGACAGTTTATCAGAAGCCTTGCAGCAGCATGTGTTCTTTAAGGTAATACAGGACATCGTGTTGAGAGGGAGGTCTGATGGCAGGGGCGATCATCCGGAATTGCTGGCTTTCTTCCTTCTGATTTATACACTAAATAAAAAACCACCCGCCCTGCATAGGTCATTTTAAACAGCTACTTTTATATAAATACACTTCAATGAAGATTTCTGTCTGCATATTTCTTCTTTTCTTTTCATTGGACAGCTTTGAGCAAAATATCCACTATGTTCTTGCTGCACCTAATGCGGTTCATCATGAGGCGGAAATAAGCGTAACGGCAGATAAACTGCCTGCCGGACCTGTATATTTCAGGATGAGCAGGTCATCACCCGGCAGATATGCTACCCATGAATTTGGTAAAAATGTTTATAATGTACAGGCATATAATTCCGCCGGTAAACCGCTGCGTGTTGAAAAGGAGGACGCTGATGTATATAAAATCTTGGATCATCAGGGTACTATTAAAGTCACTTATACATTATATGCAAATTATGCAGACGGAACCTACACCAGCATAGACGCTTCCGGTTTGCACCTGAATATGCCGTCCACATTCATGTGGGTGAAGGGAATGCACAATATCCCCATCACCATACAATTTATTCCACTTGACAGGGAATGGAGAGTGGCCACTCAGTTAAGGGCAACGGCTGATCCTTTCACATTTACTGCGCCGGGGCTTCAGTATTTTATGGATTCACCTGTTAAAATCGGTACCCTTCAATTCAGGCAATGGAAGATGTTCAATCCTGATCGCAAAGAATACACGTTTAGCCTTGCTCTGGAAGGTGAAGCGTCTCAACCTACACTTGACAGCCTTGCGCATAAAGTACGAAAGGTAGTAGAGCAGGCAAAAGCGGTTTTTGGAGAATTTCCGCGCTACGATTATGGAACCTATACTTTTATCGCCAGTTTCAGCCCTTATGTACATGGAGATGGAATGGAGCACCGCAACTCCACCATGATTACTATTCCTGATACTTTGAATTCAGGCAATAACTTTCTTGACGTTTTCGCCCACGAATTTTTCCATTGCTGGAATGTGGAGCGGATCAGGCCTTACCAGCTGGAACCTTTTAACTTCGAAAAAAGCAACATGTCTGATGGATTATGGATGGCCGAGGGCTTCACCCAATATTATGGCGACCTGTTGGTGAAAAGAGCCGGCCTGATCAGTGAAAATGGATTTTTGGAACAGATGGCCCACCTTGTCAACACGAGGATGAACAGTCCCGGAGCCTATGATTATACTCCTATTGAGAACAGCGAGCGTGCTGTATTCGTGGATGCAGGAGTATCGATCGACAACACAAATTACCCCAATATGTATGGGTCCTATTATACCTATGGCGCGGCTCTTGCGCTGGCCCTCGACCTGGAGCTGCGAAGCAAATTCGCAAACAAGTCACTCGATGATATGATGCGGGTATTATGGCATACGCATGGCAAAAGCGAAAAGCCGTATACGGTACCGGACCTGCAAACAGCCCTGTCTTCGATCACTAACCAGAACTATGCGGCAACGTTTTTTAAAAAGTATGTGTATGGCCATGACTATTTTGATTATGAAACAGCATTGTTACCTGCCGGCCTGCACCTGTCGCCTGTGAATAAAGGAAAAGCATGGATCGGGCAGGTTTCGTTTGTCGCCGACAGAAATGATCTGATGATTGCCACCAATACCATCAAAAATACGCCCCTGTACAAATCGGGCGCTGATATAGGTGATGTAATTGTATCATTAGCGGGAAAAAATCTAACAGGGAAAAAAGATCTCAATGATGCCCTTATGAACCACAGGCCTGGAGAGAAAGTCAAACTGGTTTTTAAACACCGGAACAAACGGGTTACAACAGACATTGAACTATCGGAAAATAATTTAATGCAGATAAGGCCAATAGGATCATTAATGGTTAATGAAAAAGCAGCCGTTTTCAAAGCAGCATGGATGAGCGCGTCAAACCAATAAAAGAAACTTTGGCCGTTTAGCAGCGAAATTGAACGTGTGAAGTTAAATGCGAAAGAGTTTCTAGACTGCGGCAATGTGAACACTCATTCTGTTTAAAGACGGCTTTCAGTTGTCATTTGATTTTCACTACAACAAGGAAATCTGTGCGGAACACCTAATGGTTGCTTTCCAATTTCTGGAAAGGAGCAAATATGCTTTTAGTCATACCTTTCTAATAAGTCTTTCATAATGAACAATAGACTAAAGAGAATTATTCCCTTCCCTTTCGCACTATGGACAGTTATAATCCTTAACAGCATAGTGATTGCATTTCATTTTCTGGTACTATTTAAAATAATTCCTTTCGATATTGTATGGGGTGGTAAACTTAAAAGTGCAAGAGAAATGTATTTGTTTGAAAGCATTTCAATTGTAATAAATTGTTTGCTAATCGTTGTTGTATTGATTAAAGGAGAAATAATGAACCTAAAAATTCGAGTAGAAATTATCAATATATTCCTTTGGATATTCGTTATTGTATTAGCATTAAATACAATTGCCAATTTTGCATCTGAAACTAATTTAGAAAAATTTATAGCTATACCTTTAACGTTTGTTTTAGCAATATTGTGTTCGAGATTGGCTCTACATTAAAAACAGAATAACTAACCCCAATAGCACAAATCAGCTACTTATACTTAACTTTAAATCACACTCAAATACCAGGAATGTTTTGAAATTATAAGGCTTGCTATGATATAGGGCGGTGGCATGTATACCCGTAATTGACAGGCGGTATACATTGGAGCAATTGTGGAGGCCTGCGAATATGTGGAAACAGGTCAAAAAACAGGTAATGTAGTAATAACTGTGACCTAATGAATTGCTTACTAACTTTCATAGGTGAGATTACTGTTTCTAAGCCATATAGAATTCAGTTTAGATTAAACAAAATTTCTCAATAATGTATGACGACAGACATAATTCTCATCTATCTGTGCGGGCTCTATTCTTTAGGGTTTGCAATTTTTCACTTGCTTTTTTGGCGGCTCTTTGATTGGAAAAATGATTTGAAGAAATTAACCATTGCTAATAAGGCAATCATTCAAATAGCAAATACAAGGCTCATTTACTTCTTCATGTTTGTAGCCTTCGTGTGTTTTTATTGCACAAAAGAATTAGTAGAAACGAGGCTTGGAAATATTTTTCTAATAGGTATTTCAATTTTCTGGCTCGGCAGAACAATTGAACAGTTCATTTTCTTAAGCGTTAAAAATAGAATGGTTAATATTTTAACTTTCATTTTTGCTATTGGAACAATCTTGTTTGTGCTACCTTTACTTTCTTCAAAATGTTTCTACCTGATTGATAATTGAGGGATGCTGCTTAGTAAGATATTTTTGCAAACATAGAAGCCAAACACACATTAATAAAACTTCAGAGAAATGGAAAACAACAATATAAAATGTGTCGAAACTCAAATGTTAATAAGAAAACCTGTTGCAAAGGTTTTTGAAGCATTCATTGACCCGGTAATAACAAGAAACTTTTGGTTCACCAAAGGAAGTGACAAACTGGAAGTTGGGAAGACCATTACCTGGGAATGGGAAATGTACAATGTATCAACCGAAGTTTTGGTAAGGGAAATCGTGGAAAACAAAAAAATATCAATTGAGTGGGACGAACCACCAACCACAGTTGATTTTGAATTTAAGGCTTTAAGTGACGACAGGACTTATGTTGTTATCAGGAATTATGGCTTTGATAAAGCAGCGGATGAACTACTTGAGCTCTTTAAAGACTTAACAGGTGGTTTTACAACTGTGTTGGATGGATTAAAGGGTTATTTAGAACACAATATCAACTTGAATTTAATAGCCGACAAATTTCCAAAAGAAGTAAGTCAGCATGAACAATGAAAGGCTAAACCAGGCGAGAACAACGGCAAGCCTAATATTAGATGATGCAAAAAAGCGGCCTTGAATGTAGAACTGTATGTTCGCAAATGGGTGTAAAGATCAATGTAAAATAAATCGCTATGGCATACAATGAAAAATTAGCCACCAGAATAAGAGAAGCTCTTGCTGAACTTCCCAACGTTGAAGAAAAGAAAATGTTTAGTGGTATAGCGTTTATGGTGAACGGTAAGATGTGTGTGAATGTAAGCGGTGATGAATTGATGTGTCGCTTTGACCCTACTTTACAGGAAACTGTTGAAAAGAAAGCCGGTTTCAGAACAATGATCATGAAAGGAAGAAAACTCAAAGGATATGGGTACGTCAGCGAAGAGGGAGTCAAAAGTAAAAATGATTTTTATTATTGGTTAAACCTTTGTCTTGATTTCAACCCAAAAGCTAAAGCATCCATTAAGAAAAAGTAAAAGAGAGCCTATTCATTAATCCTATATCAATTGTGAAACCAGACTTATTGCTCACTCAAATTTAGATGAATAATGAAGGTCCTAAAATTGCTCAATAATACACCTGTAGTAGCTTCTATATATTTATCCTTTTATCTATGAAACTAAATGATAGATTTACCTGGGCAGCTTCCATCCTTGACGTAAAACCTACGGACAATATTCTCGAAATTGGTTGCGGAGCAGGAATTTTGGCAGAGCAAATAGCCAGTCAACTTACGGGCGGTACAATTACGGCCATAGATAAATCGGCGCCGATGATAAGGATTGCTATAAAGCGAAACGAACGGTTTATTGATACTGGCAAAGCAACTTTTATAGTGAATGATTTTGCAAAATCAGAACTACATCAAAGAGCTTATGAAAAGGTTTTTGGGTTTAACGTAAATGTATTTGGGAAAAATCCCGCAAGAGAACTGGAGCTGATTAAACTTTACCTGAAACAAAATGGTCACCTTTACATTTTTTACCAGGCTCCGTATGATATTGATATAAAAGCAACAAAACCAATCATAGAGAAATTACGAATTAACAATTTTCATGTTGTTGATACTATCTTTAGAAAAATGAGCCCTGCTTCGGCATTTTGTATTGTGAGCAAACCAACGACCAATCGGGTAACGGATTAAGTATTGAAGCAGGCGTAATATTTAATCAAGGATTTATTTAATACATTGAAACTTATATAATGGACGAAGAATTACAATTTATGAGCAAAGACCAGCTTGTAGAAGAAATAAAGAAACTTCGAAAAGCTATACGTGAACACAGGGACAGCACGGGTCATGATTTATGTTGGCATCATCCTGAACTTTGGTCACTGCTTCCTGAAAAAACTAATCCAAAAATTTCTGTTCCCGCCTGGTCAGAATTCATGAAAGGTTGTATTCAATATAGAAAGTCTCTTGACGAGCAAAATCCGGAAGCTCTGCACACATCTGAAAAGTTGTAAACGGTAAGCGGATTGACAGTACAATATGCCTGCTGACACTACGGAACAACCATCTCGGCAGTTTGATAATTAACGGTGGTTGTGTGGAACACGTCAACCAATTGACTGAAAAGAAATGACAGCAACAAAGGACAAGGCAAACCAGCCAAATCTGACAGCAGAGCAGTTTACAGACAGCCACCTCAATGGACCTGGTTGATCGAAGTGCACCCCTTGTAATCGGTGGTTACTTATATGACAAACCGGGAACAGTTCTCTACAAACTTGCAAAATCAAAAATTATTTGGGAACGCAGAACAGCGATTGTAAGCACTCATTTTTTCATAAGGCAAAATGACGTTGACGATACATTTATAATAGCAGAAATACTGCTTCATGACAAACACGACCTGATAAACAAAGCCGTAGGCAGTTGGGTTAGAGAAGCAGGTTAGAGGGACAAGCAGAAACTTTATGACTTCCTGGACAAATACGCCGGGACAATCCCACGAGTGACACTTCGCTATGCTATTGGAAAATCAGACAAGAAGCAGAAAGAATTGTATCTAAACAAAGCTAATGAGTAAAAGATAAAAACGCCTTCGCCGATTTGCGACCTGCAACGGAAAAATATCCTTTCTCTTAAGAGTATCTAACGTGAATATGTGAAGTGTAAAACAATACTCAAAAGCAAATCAGTTGTTGCAAATAACCGAACCCATAGATGATGGCAATACTTTAAGATAATCCACATCCACAATAAGAACAATCACAAAAAGTGACTCTACCTGATATAGCAAAATACAGATTGATAAACCAGCAAATTGCCGGAACAAATTTAAAAACACCTGCTGAGATGGTTGCATGGCTTGTTGCAGTTCAGGCACAAGAGTATGCTCAGGCAAAATGGAGTTTGGGCTTACGTTTGCCTCATTTGAAGGACATTGACATTGAGAAAGATATAACAGAAGGTAAAATATTACGAACACACTTATTGAGACCGACATGGCATTTTGTTGCTTCCGAAGATATTCGTTGGATGTTGAAGTTGACGGCTCCCCGTGTAAATGCAGTAAATGCTTATATGTACAGGAAGCTTGAATTAGACCATAATGTTCTCAGTCGTTGCAAAAGAATTCTTATTAATACGTTACAGGGAAATAAACAATTGACCCGAAACGAACTTAACGAAGAATTCAAAAAGAATAAGATTATAGGGGAAGGGCACCGGTTGAGTTATGTTATGATGTATGCGGAGCTTGCTGGAATTATTTGCAGTGGTGCAAGGCAGGGAAATGAGTTCACCTATGCTCTCCTGGATGAAAGAGTGCATACAACTAATTCATTAGATGAAGATGAGGCATTATTCAAACTTTCAAAACAATATTTTGCAAGCAGAGGACCAGCAACAATAAAAGACTTTTCAACCTGGTCGGGACTAACTTTAACTGATTGCAAAAAAGGGTGGGAAATGATAAAAGCAGAATTTACCAGGGAAGATATTGAAAGTAACGAGTATTATTTTCCGCACCGCATTTCTTTAAATAAGGAAACAAAAGGTCTTTATCTTTTGGCTGTTTATGATGAATACATTATGGGTTATAAGGACAGGAGTGCTATTTTAGCGTTTAAAAACAGTTTAAAACCAGGCTCATCTTTCCGTTATGATAGTATGATAGTTTATGATGGACAAATAATCGGAACCTGGAAAAGAATAACCGCAAAAAAATCGCTTGACATTGAATTTGCATTTTTTAGATCGCTAAATAAAAATCAAAGCAAGGCGTTTGATGACGCTCTTCAACGTTTAGGAGCGTTTACAGGTATGGCGGTTAACGCAGCAAAGAAAAAATAACGAACCCCTAATCCTGCTACAAGCCTACAAGCGTGACCAAATGGGGCTGAGAGGATTTACAGGTGCAGCGCACCCGTAATATCATGTGTATGGCCATCCGGCAATGCCATTAGAGATGACTATCAAGAAGAATAGTATTTGGCTTATTTGAAAATTAGTGCAGATGCGAGTAATATTACGGTGTGTTGCACCTATATTGAAATTTTAGAATTAACCAATTTCTACAAATAGCAGGTGCGCTACACCCAATAGTTACACAACCGCCGTTTGTTACAAAGAGTAATAGATAATATCCGATACCATTAGCGTTTTGATGATGAAAAATCAAAAAATAAAGACTTTGACTATCAACTACTTAGATTAAAAAAATCGTGAAAACATTTTTAAATCGTTTCCGTATAATAGTTCCATACAAGGCAGTATAGACAAGGCTTTCAAAGGTATTTGTTAATGAACATCAAAACGCTAATGATCCGATACATAAATTTATAAACTATTTGTGCTGATAAAGAATGCCTTTGCCTTCAAGCTTTTCATCATTTACCGGAAAGATACCCGAACTATCTGCACAGTCAAAAAGTGCTTTATAATTTTTATTAATAATTGTTTCAAACTCTGGCTTGCGGATAAATTGAAAAGGGTATTTTATCCATTTGTCTGTGTATCCATTTGGTAATGAACCAATGCCGTTCCAGCTGAGCATGCTCTCATGAACCAGCACAAGGTTTCTATTGCCAAGAGCCAACCCAAGCCGATTGAAAAATATGTATTTAGCTTGGGAGGTACTAATCATTTCCAGATAATCAAAAGGTTTATCTATGCATTGGATAGTTCCTGATGTGTACAGAAGATCAATGGCTCCTAACTTTTCGATTGCTTTCAGGATGTCAGATTCAAAACTTAACTCATTAGAAGAAAGCTGTTGACCGTATTTTACCATTACTGGAGTTTCAACTACAACCCAATTTAATTTTATTGAAGCAGGAAGACCTTTCCTGGTTTCCAGATAATGAGCCCCGCAAGCGCCACCGAAATCAAGCACGTTAACAATACCGTTATTGTTCGCCATCAAACACCCGCAAGCATACTTGTAGAACGGAAATCATAGCTAATTGTTTCCTGTTTGTCAAGTTGAGATTTATATATCCGGGTTTTATCGAATATTACCCTTATCAATTCATCATTCTCATAAGCCTCTTCTGTGCAGTCAACTAATGCCTCATCATACGTACAGTATTATAAATCTTTTTTTTCTTATTTCCTTTCCGGGTAAGCTTCTTATAGATAAAGGGAGGTATCAATTCTTTAATAAATGTGGCCACCTCAAGTTATTTAATTATAAATTTCAATTATTTGTAAGATAGTTCAAGCCTACTTTTATTTTACTTTCAGGCTTTTATTTTATTGATTAACTTAAGTTGCTGGTTAATCATCTATGTTTTCTGTTGGCTTAATTGATAATAGATCTCGAAATTACATTTAATACCTGTGACAATACCAACCGTCCGGGAAATTTCTTGCCAGTCACTTATTAATTAAGATGTATATAATTTACGTTTACAGCGCCAATCAAAATAACCTGAATCGAATATATCCCGCCACAAAAAAGTCTATTATATCTCTAAACAATGTAAAGAAGGCCGTTGAAAGTTTTTGGCATTTTAGCTCGCCCAGGATTTTGTACCCCTCTTTTATGGAGGGTACTCGCTGCTTGTAGCGCTGCCGGTATTCTGCAGGAAGCCATATACCAATGATGGCAGTACACTTATTGACTTCCCTATTGCTTAATGCTTCCAAACCGCTCCCATCACAATACACTTTCAAAATCTATAGAACCCGGTTATCTTGTCAATTCATGTTGTCTCTCTGAAATCTATTTATGAAAACAATCAGTTCATATTATTATCCAGATCCCTTTGCTGTTCCATTTCCTTCCACATATCATCAGGATAAATAAGAGCACGTTTTACTTCCAGGCATTGAATATTGCACGCTGGAATATAATTTTGCTCTCCATCTTCGTCGGGCAAAGCAATAAAACCGCCTTTTAAAAAATGCCTGTTGGTAAAGCTTACTTCACTAATGCCTAAAAAGTTACCTTCTTCGTCCAAATCAGAAAATACTAAAGGCTCTTGTAAACCTTTTAGTAGAAACAAAGCATCGGGTATTATAAGATCTCCCTCAAAGGTTGAAGTCACTTTAAAATGATCGTGGTATGAATGCTGCGTTTCTATAGCTTCAGCAGCGTCCCAACAGAAAATAAGCCGTCCGATTGCCGAAATGCGGATGAAAACCATCCTGTCCGGGCTGGCATAAAACGAAAGAAAAGGAGTAGAGAATTCGAGCAAATCATCGGTGCGATGGTTCAGAAAATCTTCTAATTCTTCTTTCCTGGTGGCATCTATATTATAAAGCAGCACCCTGCCGTTGATTAATTCGATACGCAGTGTATGTATCTGTAAATGATGCTCCATAAATTTTTTCAAAGACATGGCAAATAGTTTAGTTGTTATCATTAGCGTTTTGATGATGAAAAATCAAAAAATAAAGACTTTGACTATCAACTACTTAGATTAAAAAAATCGTGAAAACATTTTTAAATCGTTTCCGTATAATAGTTCCATACAAGGCAGTATAGACAAGGCTTCAAAGGTATTTGTTAATGAACATCAAAACGCTAATGAGTTGCTATCAATCTTCACTCTCTCCTTACCCGTCAATAATGTTTCGATACTTTTTATGTTAAATCACTGAGTTTGTAAGTTTTCCATTCACCTTCCACCTTTTCCATCATTTCTTGCCGGTAAGCAACTGCTGCATTAAACCTTTATTGCGTTGTTGCAGTTGGCAATTAGTTGCTGGGTTTTGGTGATGGCTTCCTCCCAAGTGGAGAGAATGGGTTCGATTTTCTGTTGCTCAGCATAAGTGGGAATTGCGATTGGAAATGATTTAATCTGCTCACAGTTTAATCCTTGTCTGTTGCCAACTGCTTGAAAGTCGTTAAATAATGCCCGCCCTCGTTGATACTAGAAAAGAATTTAAATATTTAGGAACTAATTACATTTACTCTTACTATACAAACTTGTTGATTAACGTATCCACTCATAATATTTTCTTGAATAACTGCACTTCTTCCAATTGATGCACCAATTCAATGCAACATCATTCTCCCTTATTTCAGTTGAAGAGAATAATTTATGAGTATTTTCATCAAGTTCGAGTTCCTTCAGAAATTGAACTTAAGCTCTATTTTATTTGGTCCCAAAGCGTTAAAATAGGTGCATAAACGCTGCAAACTTTCGAAGTATAATTAGACCTTAAATTTCAAAAATTTCCAATTACACCGCAATTTAAAAGCTTTACTTAAAAAATATGGCTTTATAAAAGTTGTGGAAAGATACCCGATAACGACCTAGATCTGAGTGTCGCTAACAATGTTGTTACCAATGATTCGATATCGGGATGTCCGGTGTTGCTTTAATTACTACAATCAATACACGTTTTCTATCTGGTAAGGGATGCCGTTGAACTCGAATTGCCCACCTTTTTTAAGTCCCCTCATGGCTGAATAAATAGGTGCGTTTGTTGAGATACCGAAAATTATTTCACCATCGATCTCGACTTTTTCACTGGAGACCGCAATAAAAAAAACTCGGTGGTTTGTAACCACTACCGCACCAGGCTCCACCTGGGTACTCACCTGTGTGACATCCAGGGATTTTAGGAACCCCATTTCCATCTGCGCAAATTCCAATTCTTCCTCCATCGTATTTAACACCTCTACGTTACCGGCGTTATGGTCTTCACTCTGGCTGGCAGACCGATCATTAACAGAGGCATCTGCGGTCATTTCTGTAACCCTTTCATTATAGTTTTTTATCAGGTCTTGCTGCTTTTGCAAACAGGTCGTAAGTATCAGTTCTTTGGAGATATTCTTTTTCATGGACAACTTTATGGTGAAGGGCGTAAAGGTATTTGTTCTCGGCGGCATATCTCGAAATAAATTCCTTGCCTGCTTTATATTGATTGTACATTCCGGAGCATGGTCCACTTCATTTAAAATATTTTCTCCGGGTTGTAATTGTACATTGATGTCGGTATTTCCGTTAAAGGATACTTCTATAGTTTTATAACCTGTGAAGCTAAAAACAATGGCATCTTCAGTTGATAGTGGTTTTCTTCCAGTAATACTATACGAACCCAGCTGTATTGTCGATGTACGTGTGGATGTTCCTATCCTACATAGTTTGTTAACCCAAAGACTTCACTTTTGTTGTTCATATGGCAAGCAATCGTTTAGGCTCCTGTTTCTACAGGGGCTTATTTTGTCTGGATGTGTGCATTGATCAACCCCATGGGAAAAGTATTCGGTAGGTGACAACATGTTTATATCTCGTGCACGATTCAAAAGATTTCATAAAGTAATGAATTTACAATTGCTTAACCATAAGGCTACTTTAGAATTACACGCCAGTCATAGTTTCGCGCCACAAGGAAAAATTATCCTTAATAGTGAAAGGCGGTAATCATACCTGTATCAGGAACTGCCTTCCACCATATTCTTCACAGCTTTCCAAATATAATCTTGATATGCAATGTAAAAATTTTTACCACTTCTCTATTGTTTTATGTGTCCTATTCGTAGATGGAATTGATGCCCTGGCTTTTACAAAAAAAGTATCAGATAAGAATAAAGCGTCAACAGTAAAAAATATAAATAGAATAAAATCTTCGCTGTTAAGTTCCTCTGCCAAACCGTGGAATTATCAGCAACAAACAATAGTTGCCGGTAAGGTATCAGATAATAGCGGGGATCCACTGCAAGGTGTAAGCGTTATGCTTAAGGGAACAACTCAGGGTACAGTATCCGATATTAAAGGCAATTATACGCTTAACATTGCCGATGGGCGCGGTATTCTTGTGTTTTCGTATTTAGGATTTTTGACCACTGAAGTACCCGTTAATAATCGTTCTGTTGTAAATATTACGCTAAATCCTGATTCAAAAACAATGAATCAAATTGTAGTAGTAGGATATGGAAAACAGAAACGTGAAAATATCATTGGCTCTGTTGGTCAAATTACAAGTGACCAGGTTGAAAATCGCTCTGTTGCTCAGTTGGGCCAGGCCTTAACAGGTCAAATCCCCGGCGTAACGGTTATTCAAAGAACAGGAGCTCCAGGAAGCGGGGGAGGTACGATTAGCATAAGGGGAGTAGGTTCTTTCGGTGCGGGTATTGAGCCGCTTATTGTAGTAGATGGAATTCCCGGGGGCGCGTTTAACCAGATTGATCCGAATGACGTAGAAAGCATTTCTGTATTGAAGGATGCATCATCTGCCGCTATTTACGGGGCACGCGCTGCCAATGGCGTAATACTGGTAACTACAAAATCAGGCAAAGCCGGAAAGACCCGGATGAGTTACCATGCTTATGCAGGCTTTCAAAGGGCCACGGCTTATCCTGACTTTGCCAATGCTGCAGAATTCGCGGAGATGTTTAATGAAGCTACAGCTACACAAACTTATACTGCAGCAGAAATACAAAAGTTCAGTGATGGCAGTGATCCGGACAACTACGCGAATACCGACTTTATGCGGCTAATGTTCTCTAAAAAAGGTTTACAAACCGGTCACAATATCTCCCTTAACGGTGGCACCCCGGGTAATTTATTCAATTTGTCGCTTGGCTTTTTGTTTCAAGATGGTTTGGTTATTAAAAATAACTATTCTAAATACAATCTGCGACTGAATTTAAAAAATGAGCTAAACTCAAAATTTGATCTGACGACAAATATTTCTGCCATAACTAATACGGTCAATGAACCCGCCGCGCCTGCTCCTGCAAATGATAACAGCTTAAATGAAATTATTAGTACCGCAGTAAAATATCATCCAACCTTCCCGGTGAAATATTCAAATGGGTATTACAGCAGAGGAGCAATACAGGCCGGAACGCCTATTTCTTATATAGAAAGCGAGTCCTTCAGGAAAGACGGGAATACAAATCTTTTAGGGAATATGAGGCTTGATTACAAAGTTCTTGATGGCTTAAAACTGTCACTAATAGCCGGCGGTAACCTGAGTTTAGGAAATGAAAAATGGTTCCAGGCTTCCCAGATTATTGATTCTGCGCTTACTTTAGGACCTACCCGCCTAACCAGGAACATCAATATGACAAAGTATTATACACTTCAAAGCCTGGCAGAATACAATCGGCGCATTGGTAAGCACCAGGTAGGTGCATTGCTTGGGTATTCTTTTGAGTCCAGCTATTATGAAGAATCCTCCTTGTTCAGAGATAATCTGCCCGGAAACGTGCTAACGGAGATTAACGTTGGGTCTCCTGAAAATCAGCAGGCACAAGGTACGGCCAATGAGTGGGCTATACAATCTCTTTTCAGCCGGGTAAATTATGCTTTTTCGAACAAATACCTGGTAGAAGGCGTTCTGCGTTATGACGGTTCTTCCCGGTTTCCTACAACTGAAAAGTTTGCCCTATTTCCTTCTGCAGCGCTTGGCTGGCGTCTCTCTCAGGAAAACTTTATAAAAGATAATTTCTCCTGGATCAATGAGCTGAAATTAAAAGCTTCCTACGGGATACTTGGCAACCAGGAGATAAACAATTATCCTTATCAGAATACACTTGATATCGGAAATAACTATAATTATAATTTTGGAGGAACTGTTTCGCCCGGAGCAGCCCGTACCACTCTTATCGACAGCACCCTGCACTGGGAAAGTACACGCACCAGTGATGTGGGTATAGAATTGGGGATATTTAAAGGAAAGTTGACTGTTTCGGCTACTTATTTTGATAGATCTACCTATGATATCTTGTACAGCCCTGGTGCCAGTGTTTCCAATACTTTAGGTTTTAGATTATCCCAGCAAAACACTGGTAAATTAAAGAATTCCGGTTGGGAATTTATTATCAATCATAGAAATAAAACAGGTGAATTTAATTACGACGCTTCCCTGAATTTTTCTGTTATCAAAAATGAGGTATTGGATCTTGGCGTTGGTAATATTCAACAACCAAACGGAATGATTGGTAATGGTAATAACTTATTCGTCGGACAGCCTTTGCAAATGTATTACGGCTACATTGCCGATGGTTTATTCGTCAATGAAGAGGACATAAAAAACTGGGCAGACCAGAGTAAAATTTCTCCCCGCTCAAGACCCGGTGACATTAGATATAAAGATATTAGTGGACCTAAAGGTGTGCCTGATAGTGTTGTAGATGCTAATTATGATCGCGTTGTACTGGGAAGCCAGATCCCGAAATATACCTTTGGACTTAACCTTAATACCGGCTACAAACAATTTGAACTAGCTGTGCTATTACAGGGTGTTGCAGGTGTAAAAGGGCTGCTTAACAGTTACGCGGGTTATGCCTTTAGTAATAATGCCAATATACAGCAATGGCAGATTGATGAACGATGGACGGAAAGCAATCACCGCCGAGATGCCGGATATCCAAGATTAAGCCTACAATCCAATTCAGGAGGAGAGAACTTTCTTTCTTCTTCATTTTGGACGCTGAACGGTTCCTATCTGCGTATTAAAAACCTTCAGTTAGCATACCGGCTGCCCGACGCTTTAAGCAAGAGGTTGGGTTTTAGCAGCGCGAGAGTTTATGCTTCCGGTGAAAACCTGTACACTTTTAGTGATTACAGACCAGGATGGGATGCTGAAATCAATACAGGCGGCGGATATTATCCCATACTTTCAAATTATACATTTGGTATTAATGTACAATTTTAATCTTAGTAATAATGATCATCAAACATCAATTCAAATTGGGGATTACATTAGCCTCTATCATAATTCTGGCAGGTTCATGTAAAAAACAGCTGGAAAAATCTCCCCTTGATAAATTTAATACGGCAACTTTCTGGACCAGCGAATCCAATGCCATGTTGGCCTTAAGCGCTGTTTACAGGGGAAGTATGCTGGTGAATAATCCTGAGTACAGTCCTACAGACTGGTGGACTTATAATGGTTTATTGTGGTTAGAAATGGCTACAGACAATGCCTACCCCCGTGGTGGAGATAATCATCCGTTTAATAAACTTACAAACGGAACGATGACCGCGTCATTGGGAATACTGGGCAGCTACTGGCAGGTTAGCTATGCTAAAATTGCCCGAAGCCATGACTTCCTTGAAAATATCAGTAAAGTAACTATGGCAGAGCAAAAAAAGAAACGCATGATCGCCGAGGTTCGTTTCTTACGGGCATGCCAGTACTTCTATTTATCGCAACACTTCGGTTCCGTTCCTTTAGTACTTAAAACGCTCAGCAAGGAGGAGGCTAATTCGTTAACAAAAGCTCCCCGGCCAGCAATTGTTGATTTTGTTATTGCTGAGCTAACCGAAGCTGCAAAGGATCTTCCACGGCATAAGGATATTCCCGCTAATGAAACAGGCAGAGCAAGCAAACAGGCCGCCCTTGCTTTCCTTGGCCGCATTCAAATGGCAGAAAACAAGTTTCAGGATGCCGCGGAAACCTATAAGGCAATTATTGATTTTGGAGACAATATCATAGATCCTGACTATTCCAGTATTTTCCTTGAAGCGAATGAAAAAAGTAACGAACTCATATTCAGCACACAGCACATACAGGATTTAGCCGCAACCTCGGTAATACAACATTTTGGCCCTGATATTATAGGAGCCTGGGGTTTAAACTGCCCGCTTGCCAGCCTAATGGAAGCTTATCAGTTCAATGACGGAACACCTTTTTCTTATAGGGATTCCCGATATGATCCTAATGACCTTGGTAAAAACAGAGATCCTCGTTTAAAGTATACAATCTTGTTTAATAATGCTCCTTTCCAGGATAAAAAATACATTACCCACCCGGATTCAGTTAACGTTCAGGTAGCAACCGGCTTTGGTGTTAAAAAATTTATTGATGAAAATTTTTCTGGTAATCTAAGGAGCTACGGTGGAAATATTCCTGTTATTCGCTATGCAGAAATATTACTTAGCTATCTGGAAGCGAAACTTGAAGCCGGCCATCCTGTTAACATGGCTTTGCTGGACGGCACTATTAACAAGGTTAGAGGTCGCGCTTCAGTCAATATGTCCGCTATAAGGGAAACTAACCCTGCCGTTTTACGGAATATTTTACGTAATGAGCGAAGAGTAGAGCTGGCGCTTGAAGGTGTAAGATACTGGGACCTCCTGCGTTGGAAAATAGCTGATCAGGTTTTGAAAGCGGATTTTTACGGTCATCCTTATCCTCGTACTGTAAAGCCAATCAAGAAAAAAGGAAATATAACAGACCCGTATAGCCGCTGGTTTGTAACTACCCGGAATTTTCGAAAAGGAATAGATGAATTCTGGCCAATTCCTCAATCCGAAGTAAATATTAATCCAAAGCTGCAGTAGCTCTCATAAATGCATACTGTAAGGTTTAATGTCCTTTAAAAAAATTTACTACATGATTTGGAGAAAAATGTTTTCTGCATTCATTATTGTTTTATTTTTTGTACAATCAAACGGTGGTGAGATCATCCGCTTAACGAGTAAAAATCTCCATTTGCTTCCTAAGGGGAAGGAGGTTGACGGCATGGAAGGCGACTGGCTTATCACAAATGATAAAATCGTAGTTGTAATCGGAGCTGCTTATCCTGATCGTGAAGCCAACCAGATGGTTTCTTCCATTCAGGGCGCCGTAATTGATTTTACCACTGTTTCTGCCAATAACGATCAACTCGTGGTATATTATCCTCAGGGAGCACGTGTTGATATAGCATCGGCCGACACCATTATCGTAATTACAGGAAAGGGTAAAACGGTGCAAATTAAGGTTATAAAAAATCCTACCTTAAAAGAACCATTTGTCGCAGAAACAATATATACTTTGAACGATGGTGAAGCTTTTCTTCACGTTAAAACCAGCTATAAAAACACTTCTGCTAAACCGGTTAGAGTGCTGCTTTCAGATGTTATGCGTTGTGACAATGCCCTGAATGATGTAGCGCCGGAGGGAACCGGTGAAATGGCCTTTATGAATAATAAATGGTATAATGCTGCTTACGCTGTAGTATCTCCAGACAGGAGCCTGTATACTAAAGGAAAAGTGGAAAGAGGGAACTTAATTATTCTCGGGTATCATATATTTTATCCCCCAAACGGATCAAATCCACTTGATTCAACGCTTCTTGCTCCCGGAACGGAAACAAGTATTAGCAGGTTATTGTTAAACGGGCAGGATGTTGCTTCCATCCATGAACTGTTGCCTGTATTAAATCGGGGAAAATACCGGAGACTGGATATCACTGTTAGTGATAAAACTGGTAAAACGCTCGAAAATGTTTTTATAAATGCCCGGAATAAAAAAGGTCAACTCGTTACATCATCCAAAACAATACAGTCCGGGAATTCCCGCTTATATATGCCTGATGGGCAATATACAATTCAGGCTAGCAAAGTAGGACACGATACCGTAGAACAAAATGTTGAGATACCATCTTCTATTAAGAATCTAACATTTTCTATGCAGCCGGAGGCCAAAGTGACATTTCATATTAACGGCGAAAAGCTATTGCCTGTTAAGGTAGCGTTTTATGGTATAGAAGGTACTCCTGATCCATTCCTTGGGCCGGAGACCCGCCATAATGGGGCCTCTAACCTGTACTTTTCCAAATGGAATGAATTTGAAGTTTCCTTGCCAGCGGGAAAATACCTGGCTGTGCTTTCCAGGGGTCCGGAGTATCGATTCAAAGAAGTCTACCTTACCCTTGAGCATGGCAAGACATTAAAAGTTTCAACCAATCTTGAACGCTTATTTTCAACTCCAGGTTGGATCATAGCCGATCTTCATAGCCATAGTACGAGCAGCGGAGATTCCAATATCGGGCTTGAAGATAAGGTGATGAACCTGGTAGCAGCGGGAATTGAATTTGCTCCGGCTACAGAACATAACCGGATCAGCAGCTATAGTAATACTATTCATAATGCAGGGTTGCAGCGATATATTGCATCAGCTGCAGGTATTGAACTTAGCGGCCGTCCAGGGCCTGGCAGTATCAATCATCAGAATGCTTTTCCCCTAAAAATGCAGAATGGCAATCGGGGCTATGGTGCACCTAAAACTAATGCAAATCCTTATATTCAAATGAAGAGGTTGTTTGATTATGATCAGGGGAAGTTCAAGCTGATGCAGCAGAATCATCCAGATATAGGATGGCTTTATTTTGACAAAAACAAAGACGGTAAAATTGACAGTGGCTTCCAAACATCTGAAATAACTGATGTCATGGAAATCAGTAATACCATTCTTGATCTTCCACAGGCTCTAAAGGGAGGCAACAAAAATACGAGGTCATTCCACTGGCTGCAAATGTTGAACCTGGGTTACCGGATTTTCGGAACTGCTAATTCAGACAGCCATACTATAGGAAATGGAGTGGGTTCCCTGTTCAATTATGTGTATACCGGTTGCGATGAACCGGAGAAAATCAACGCTGAAGAAATTGCTTTACAATTTAAAAAAGGCCATTCGGTTATGAGCAGTGGGCCATTTCTGGATGTCAGGATTAATGACTCACTACCTGGTACATCGGTAATGGCTTCTGATAAGCAGGTAAATGTTAGGGTAAAGGTGTTAACTTCCATGCACTCTCCTGTTGATACAATACAAATTTTGCTGAACGGAAAAGCTGACGGGAGTATTATGTTTACAAGAGCTAAAAATCCTGATTTATTCAAAGGATTTCCATTGGTATTTGAGAAAGAAATTCCCTTGAAATTAGCTTCTGATGCGCATATTATTGTAATGGCCTATGGAGAAAGAAAAATCAAAACTTCAATTGCCTTTTCCAATATCAGGAATAAAAAGGATAGAGATAATTTATCTATTGCCGTATCAAACCCGTTTTTTGTTGATGTTGATAATAATGGGTTTATACCCAATAAAGATTTGTTAGGCAAGCCGCTGCCTAGTGGGATGCAGGATAAGACAAATAAGAGCAGCAGTGAAGAATTATAGAATGGCAAGCCCCTTGAAGGCATCAACATTGTTCATAATGCTTTGCCTTCGCGACCAAAAGACCCTCCTTCCACCGTTTTATCTTTATAGTGGTTTATGTTTTTGTAAGAGCTCTGCTGTTTTTGCCTCGGCTTTTTAATGATACAGTTTAGTTAGGGCTTCGATTGGCTCCCTTAACAATACTGAAAAAACGGATATTCATATAGCCATGGTTGGATTTTTTTGGGTTAGAAGGTGTTTATTTTGCAACTTCGAAAAGATCACTTCTGATATTTATCTATGTGGTTTAAAGTTGGTTTTGAATCCCGGGTTTTTCAAACTGCACGAATCGTATCAGGTAAAATGCAAAAAAATCGTGAAATAAGTTCATTAAACTTCCTGCTAAAGTGTTCGGCCTAAATACAGCCGGCAAGCTTGTTACACGTTGAATCCATGTCCTCAGGCAGATCATGCCGGACTACACAACGTTCATTATTCAGCATCCTGTTTATGTTTTGCAGCAGATTTAAAAAATGCGCTTCTTCTTGGAGCCGGCACCAAAGCATCTTCACCTTTAATCGATTTCCAAAGTACTTCCGTAAATTCCAGATCAGGTATAGCGTCTTCTTTACTTAAATCAAACATGGCGGAACGAATAGATAAAGCAGTTACCTTTTCATTTTTATCGTTCAGGTTAACCAATGCCGGAAGCGCTGTAAAAGATTTGTTGTTAGGTTTACTATTAAAACAATTCCACATAGGAGTAGCCGCGGCATCGTACTGGCTCATGGGAGGTATGCCCAGAATCAATTCAATAGTGCGCAACATGGAAGATGTCGAATACATGGTATGATCTACATAGCCTCTTTTTACGTAACCGCCAGCCATATAAGCCGTGCTGCGGTGAGCGTCAACATGATCCGGGCCATTTTGCGCGTCATCTTCCAGAATAAAAACAACGCTTTCATTCCAGATCGGGCTTTTGCTCAGGTATTCAACAAACAAGCCTACCGCCAAATCATTATCCGCCACATGTGCGAAGGGAGTAGGTGCACCTACCCGGACGCCCTCTGTATGATCGCATGGCATAAGTAGAGAATTGAATTGCGGCACAGCATTGATAGCTATCAATGAATCAAAATCTTTTTTCCACTGGTAAAAACGGGAGGTATCTCTTACTGCTATATTCCAGGCAGCATACGAGCTGCAATTATGTCCTTGCAACGAGGGAAGCCTGGGTTTGCCTCCTGCTATAAATAAACCATAATTGCGGTAGGTGACCCCTGCTTTTTTGCAATGATCCCAGATGTAACCGCCTTTATTACCAGCAACCGCCAGACCTCCGGTTGCACCTCCACGTTGGCCATAAGATGTAGGCCATGTTTTCTCGTTATAATCCGTGGCATAGGCACCCATGCTCCAGCTATGCCCGTCTGCGCTAACTTCACCATCCACATAAAAATTATCCAGCAACACAAATTCTTTTGCTAATGCATGTTGATTAGGTGTAATATTCTTTCCAAATAAAACCAGGCTCGTATCTCCGTTACCTTCCAGCATGTCGCCCAGCACCTGGTCGTAGGTGCGGTTTTCCTTCATGATATAAAACACATGTTTGATGGGTGATGACGCACCTACTTTTGAAGGGATCGGGTTTGCAGCCTGGCCAGGTGCAGTTAATTCTTTCTCTTTTGTATAAGGTGTGTTTTTATAAACTACCTGTGAATACACACTAAGTTGTTTTTCATCAGGCTCATTGATGATACTCAGTGTTCCTTTGAAAAGACCGGCTATGTACTGCACATCCGGAACGCGTCCTGCATCACCTTCGTGTAACCTTACTTCCTGCCTGCGTTGTATGGGATTAGGGCCATTAGGATTTGCCATGGACAAAAACCCTTTTCCGTTGGTGACAAATATTTTTTTACCCACAACTTTTACGTTTGTCGGATACCAGCCGACCGGAATAAATCCCTTTGATTTACTAAACCCTGGTATACTTACATCGAATACCGCAAGGCAATTATTACTTGCATTGGCTACATATAATGTTTTTTCATCGGAGCTTAACGCCACACCATTGGTGGTAGACCCGTTGGGAGCATTTGGAAACAATGCTGCATTTAACGTTTCTATTACCTTTCTTTTTACCAAATCAATCACAGAAACCGAGTTGTCATTCGAGTTGGCAACAAAAAGGTATTTCCCATTCTTTGTCTGGCAAATCTCATTAGGATTATCACCTACACCTACAGAATCGGTTATCAGGCGCTTCCTGGTATCATAAAATAATATTTTATCTCCTCCCCATAATGAAATGAACAGCATTTGTTTATCAGGAGATAACTGGCAGGTATACGCCTGCGAACCTAATGAAAGCTGATGTATTATTTTCTTTGTCGGGATGTCTATTACGTATAAAGAATTATTTTCTTTGGTAACTATATACAGTAATTTTTTGACATCATCCAGCACCAACCCTGCTGGGGAAATTACTTCCGGCCACTTTTTTCCTAACAGAAAGCTGTCATTTAAAACAAGCTTTTTATTAGAAACGGCATACTGTAAAATCCTGTTATCATTACCGCCGGATGCATACAGAAATTTTTCATCGGCGCTGAATTGCAAGCCGTACCAGCTTTTCGCAATAACAATACTGTCTGATACTTTTTCGCCCATCACATCAATCAGTTGCAGGCTTTGAACACTCTGGCCGTTATTTGTAACAGCCAGGTATTTTTGAGATGATGACACTGCCATATTCAGAGGCAGATCTCCAAGGGGAAGGCTCTTACCGGCAGGTGTCAGCGACCAGCCATTCGGTAATTGCACTTTTCGTGATTCCAGTTCTTTTGCTGTTTGGGCAATGCCGCTACAATAAATGGTAACAGCTATTAATGCCAGAAATATTTTTTCCATACTATATGATTTAATGTTTATGCGGCGCTGAATTGAAGGCCGTACCAGCTTTAAGCAATGATAAAGCTGTCTAAAAAATTTTCATTCGTTACGTCAATTAACTGCAGGGTTTGTACACGCTGCCCATTATTGGCAACAGCCAGGTATTTTTGAGAAGGCGAAAGTTTATGTATAGAAGATATATATCCCGGACAGATGATGTACAGAAATATTTCTCTTAACCGGATATTAAGCATAGGTGTAATTATAATTTTAGTCTGAAAAAATATCTCAATCGAAATGCAGGAAGATAGCTTCTACAAGAATTAAATACCAGGCAGGCAAGGTGTTTTATGGTTCTATGTGCAATGTACTTACGATCGCTAATACTTTGAATTAAGTAATTGTTACATCCGGAATATAATCTGATTATGACATCATACAATTTTATTCTGGTATATTAATAAGTTTTTAGTTCCGGCTCCCCTATCGAGTATTCCCTGCAGAAGGATAATGTTTAATTAAACTTTTCTTGACAAATCAGTAACGGTGTAAATCCACCTTTGGCAATATTTATATCCACAGTATCTAATGTAGTGATCAAAGCGCAGAGGGTTGCATTCACAGGATTTATTGGTGCGGAATATAAGAAGAACCTTTTTTAAAATTTATAAGCATGAGTTACAAATCTACAAGCAAAAGCCCTCTTGTTTTCTCTATTCTTTTGCTGATGGGCGTGTGGTTTCTTGTTCACCCTGTTTATGCACAAACTCCTTCCGTGGTAACAGGCGTTGTGCAGGATGATAAAGGAGACATACTTGTGGGAGTGTCGGTGAAAGCTGAAAGAAAAAATACGGGTTTTTCTGTTACCACTTTAACCAACGAGAGAGGTATTTTTACATTTAGTGAATTGCCGCCGGGAGGGCCTTACGATTTTACTTTTACATACGTAGGTTTTGACGGGCATACCCTGAAAAACTATTTTGTAAAGGAGAATAACCGAAGCTCATTGACAATAAATCTACAATCCACAGCCGCGGCGCTCAATGAAGTTGTTGTAGTAGGATATGGAACACAAAAGAAGGTCAATCTTACGGGCGCTGTCGGACAGGTTGGCGCGGAGGTATTTGAAGACCGGCCAATAACAAATATTGCACAGGGATTACAGGGACAGATTCCAAACCTGAATATTTCTTTTGGAGACGGGCAAATCGGAAGAGGCGGTAACTTTAATATACGTGGATTCACATCCGTTAACGGGGGCGGGCCATTGATATTGATAGATGGAACTCCGGGAGATATAAATCTTGTAAGCCCGGAGGATGTTGAAAATGTAACAGTGCTCAAAGATGCAGCCTCAGCAGCTATTTATGGTGCCAGAGCTGCCTTCGGAGTTATTCTGGTAACTACAAGAAGAGCAAAGAAGGACAGGATGCAGGTTCGTTACACGAACAATTTCGGTTATAGTAATCCCACCCGTTTGCCCCAGGTTATGAAAGATCCGCTGGAAGCTGCAATACTGCAAAATGAAGCTTACAAGGGCTTTGCCGGATCGGATCAGCCCGGAATGCCTGTCGTAATAGATTATTTAAGAAAGCGCAAAGCGGACCCTTCCTTACCTGAACTCGGAGTTGATGCCAGTGGCAACTTTATCAGGGGAGCAGCTACAGACTGGTATGGGGAATTTTATAATGAGCAACAGCCCTTCAGTAAAAATTTTATCAGTATTTCCGGATCAAAAGGGAATACCAATTACTACCTGTCTTTGGGTTACCAGCTACAAAAGGGGATGTTTAAAGTTGCAACAGACGACTATAAGCGATACAACTTCCGCCTTAAGATAGAAAATCAGTTTACCGATTGGTTCCGGTTGTTTAACAATACGGAATTTATTGAAGGTATATATGATGCGCCAAACAAATTTGTGAGCGGAGGCTTTAATGTGTACAGGTATCTTTCATTATTTGCTAATCCGTATGAGGCGATAAGAACACCTAACGGTAATTACACCCAGGCAGGGATGCTTACCTTTGGCCAACTCGAAAAAGCCGGACGTTCAATAAACAAAGACCGTCTTTTGAAAAATACACTGGGTTTTAACACCAACTTCTTTAAAAACGCTTTAAGGGTTAATGGTGATTTTACTTTATTTGTCCGCCAGGATCTGGACAACATCCAGAATATCCGCCTGCAATATGAAAACCGTCCCAATCAGTTGGTTACTTCTTCTAACCCTGATTTTTACTCGTCTTCCTTTGGAGAAAATTTTAATACTGTTTTAAATCTTTATACAGAGTACGAAAAAAGATTTAGCCGCCATCATGTTAAAGGATTAATCGGCTTTAATCAGGAGATGAATAAATTCAATACGTTTAGCAGCCGCAGGGATGAAAATATCACACCTACTTTAGGTGCTGTCAGCCTTACAACTGGTATTCCCACTGTTTCAGACAGGAAGTCTGAATGGGCGTTAAGGGGCATATTCGGGAGATTGAATTATGATTTTAATGACCGTTATCTTTTAGAAATAAATGGCAGATATGATGGTACCTCACGTTTTCAGGAATCAAATCGTTTTGGGTTTTTCCCGTCGGTATCAGCAGGATGGATCATTTCACATGAAGACTTCTTTAATTCACTAAGCAAAGTCATTAACAATTTAAAAATAAGAGGTTCTTATGGTTCATTAGGGAACCAGTTAGTTGCTGATTATGCCTACTATACTACCATGAATGTATATAAAGCAACTGATATTGTAGATGGCGTACAGCCTTTAGCGATAAGAGCGCCTGCTCTGTCTCCTAATGATCTTACCTGGGAAACTTCGACCACATTCGACCTGGGAATAGATATCTCGGCGTTTAAAAACCGCCTAAATGCAACCTTTGATTGGTATGACCGGAAAACGACCAACATGCTTACAAAAGGCAGAACGCTTCCCTCCGTTTTAGGAACGGCAGAGCCAAGAGAAAATGCTGCGGATCTGTCAACAAAAGGCTGGGAGTTATCTATAGGCTGGAACGACAATACAAACATATTGAACAAACCTTTCTCCTATAATTTGTCTTTTGTTTTATCTGATAACCGTTCACTGATTACCAGGTTTGATAATCCCAATAAATTCTTAGGTGATTATTATGTAGGACAGGAAATCGGAGAAATCTGGGGGTATCACACATTGGGCTTTTTCCAGAATGATGATGAATACAAAACGCATGCAGATCAAAAGAACGTACAATCCATCGTATATGCCCTTAACGGCCATCCCCTTGCAGGAGATATCAAATTCGAAGACCGCAATAAGGACAAGGTGATTAATAACGGGCAGAATACCGCTGATAACCCGGGTGACATGTATAAGATAGGCAACTCAACGCCACGTTATGCTTACGGCATTAATACCGGGTTTAACTGGAATGGAATTTCGTTAAACGTTTTTCTTCAGGGAATTGGCAAACGTGATTTCTGGCCCGGTACCGAGTCAGGTATTTTTTGGGGATTCTACAATCGCTGGAATCAACCGGTGTATGACCATATTGTGAACAATCACTGGACGCCGGAAAAGCCTGATGCCTACTTCCCACGTTTGAGAGCATATACTGCTTTATTTGGAAACAGGGAACTGGGCGTTCAGCAAACCCGTTACCTGCAAAATGCCGCTTATCTCCGGGTGAAAGAGCTTACGATCGGATATACTATTCCTGTTAAATGGACAAAACAGATAAGCTTAAGCAATGCCCGAATTTTCTTTTCCGGACAAAACCTGCATGAGTTTACAAAGCTTTCAAAAGTTTTCGATCCTGAAGGTATAATGGATGAGGCGGATTCGCAAACAAGAAACGGAAACGGGTTTGTATATCCTTTCCAACGTACGTACACATTTGGCTTTGAACTTAATTTTTAATTTACTTTTATGAAACATCAATTCATCAGCTTTTTTATACTGTTATTTACGGCCGCTTTTTTAACGGCCTGTAAAAAAGATTTTCTGCAACGGGAACCATTAAGTGAGATAACTTCCGAATCTTTTTTTAATAACGAGAATGATCTTAAGTTGTATACAAACAGCTTTTACAGTTATCTTCCGGATAGTGATATTTTCTCGGCAGATGTGAACAGTGACAATGTGGAAACTGCCGCAACAAGTGACCTTATAGCCGGTAGAAGAGTTGTGCCTACTGATGCAGGTTCTGCAGGATGGACGTGGTCTCAGTTGTACAACATCAATTACTTTTTAAACCATTACCAAAAAGCTGATGTTCCTGCCGCAATTAAAAACCAATACGGGGGTATTGCAAGGTTTTTCAGAGCATTATTTTACTTTGAAAAAGTTAAGCGGTTTGGAGACGTACCCTGGTATAGCCAGACATTAGATGCAAATAACCAGGAGCTGTATAAAGCACGCGATCCCCGCACGCTGGTAATAGATTCCATTCTTGCCGATCTCAATTTTGCGGCTGCAAACATTCCAAAAACGAAAAGTGTTTCAAGAATAACGGCTTGGGCTGCGTTGGCGTTAAAATCACGTGTGTGCCTTTTTGAAGGAACTTTTCGTAAATATCATGATGAGTTCAAACTACAGAGTACTGCCAACGCTTTATTAGAGGAAGCGGTGAAGGCTTCACAGGATATCATGCAATCCACTCAATTTGCATTATTTACTTCCGGAAAACCGGAAAGTGATTACTTAAATCTTTTTGTCGCTGAAAATGCAAATACAAGCGAATATATTCTCGCACGGGTATATGACAGGGTATTGAACAAAACCCATACAGCAAACGGCACCTTTATTACTGCTACGCTGGGAGCTCCAGGATTAACTAAGTCCCTTATAAATACTTACCTGCTTAAAGACGGAAGGCCTTTTTCTTCCTTGCCAAATTACAATGAGATTCCTTATTGGCAGGAAGTGCTCAACCGGGATCCCAGGTTATCACAAACGATGCGCACCCCTGGATATAAGCGTATTGGCGCAACAGCCACTTTAGTTACTGATTATTCAAACGCTTTAACAGGATATCAAAATATAAAATTCGTAACCGGAACAGACCAGGATGGATTTAATTCAAACTCCAACGACCTGCCTGTTTTCCGCTATGGGGAAGTGTTACTTAATTATGCGGAAGCTAAAGCTGAATTGGATAATTTAACTCAGATGGATGCGGATATATCCCTGAATCTGATAAAAACCAGAGCTGGCATGCCGAAACTTATGATAAATGCAGTAGTTCCGGATCCTATCCTTCAAAGGCAATATAAGAACGCTTCTGGTCTTCTTGTTCTGGAAATACGCAGGGAACGCCGGGTTGAACTGGTAATGGAGGGTTTCCGGTATTATGACCTGATCCGATGGAAGGAAGGCCATCTGCTTGCTGAACCTTTTCTCGGGCAGTATTTTCCTGGCAAAGGAGAATACGACCTGGATAACGATGGGAAAAAAGACCTGGCTGTTGTGGATGTTAAACCAGCCAACCCCGTTGCCGGAATGCAATATTTTCCATTGAAACCTGACAGGGCTTTAAGCAATGGTGAAAGCGGTAACCTGGTTATTCATCCGAAGGTTACAAAAGTATTTGATGAAATCAAAGATTATCTGTTTCCTTTACCCACTACTGAATTGCTGCTTAATCCGAAACTAAAACAAAACCCTGGATGGAAGTAAAAATCAAGTGTTTGAATACGGAAGAAAATAAATCTAATTGATTATCTATCCACAATCTTTTCAGAACTGGCGTATTAATAAAAAATCATTGTTATCGGGGGAAAGTAAAATCATGCTGGAAGCCTCACAGGGGGCCAAAGGTAAACATCATTCAATAACTTATATTTCTACTAAGTATCCAGACAAAAGCGCGCCTTGTGTTTTCACCAAAATAACTCAATTTCTAAATAGTTGATTTTCACAACAGTACAAACTTGAGTTATATAGAAGGTTAAGACGTCTTCCGGATTATTCATGCAACAAAGCTTTTGCGATTTATCCGCATCAATTTTATCCTGCAACAGAAGCCTGCATTATGATAAAGTTATCAGCAGGATTCAAATTCAAATGTTCTTACATTTTTAATACATTCACTAAAATTTTTACGTTGTCATTCCTCTCACTAAAAAGAAAAATATTGGAAAAGCAGGTGATGATTAAAAGCAAACCGGAAATATTGAAGCCCTCTACCAGTAACCGGGTAATTTATTGTAAAAACATATCCCTTTAAAACATTCCTTCATTACTCATCTTAAAACAAACGAAATTATGCAATTGATTGCCTGCCCGAACCTTCTTTGGGTAAAGAAAAAAAGTATCGTCAACATCCTGATGATAAAAATAATTGTGATTTATTTATTAGCCTTCTGCATGCATGCTGATGCAAAAGGATTTACACCCATTGATATAACCGGAAAAGTAACCAATGATAAAGGAGAGCCGCTTGTAGGAGCTACTGTTACAGAAAAGGGAACCAAAAATACGGTAGTAACAAAAGAAGATGGAAGTTTCAGCATAAGCATCTCTGCTGCTAAAGGAATATTTGTTATTTCTTATGTAGGATATGAAACCAGGGAAATGTCTTTAAGCAATCAGACCAACATCAATATTTCGCTTGTACAGGCAGGCGCTGATTTAAGCGATGTGGTAGTAGTTGGGTATGGAACCAAGCGGCAATCTGAATTGTCATCTTCTGTTGCCGTTGTCAATGAGAAGGCCTTACAAAAAGGGGTTACCTCCCAGGATCTTGGAACGATGCTGCAAGGCAAGGTGCCCGGACTGGTGGTTTCAAATGCAAGCGGGCATCCGCAAAGGGGTACAAATGTAGTAATACGCGGAGTAGGATCTATCGGTGCCGGTTATAACCCGCTTTATGTGGTAGACGGAATAATCGGTGGTTCGGCTGATCCGAACGATATTGCTTCCGTTACCGTGCTGAAGGATGCTGCAGCTACCGGACTTTACGGCTCACGCGCTGCAAATGGAGTAATCATCATCACTACAAAATCCGGACAAAGTGGTAAAACCAGGGTTAATTATGCCGGCTCGGCAGGGTTATCGTATTATCAGCGGGGCAATCTTCACATGATGAATTCCGCGGAGCTTTATGAAGACCGGAAAGAAGCAGCTCAAAACTACTACAATGACCAGCGGGCACTTAATAATCCGGCGTTTACAAACAGAACCTTTGACCAATATCTTCAAAGCGTAATTCCATCATCAGTTTTAAATACCAATAGTGATTGGGCATCTCTGCTTACCCGGGTAGGCCATGTAAACAAGCACAGCCTGTCAGTATCGGGAGGAGATAACAAAACATCTTTTTATATAGGAGGTAATTATTATTCAGAACTGGGAACACTTGTCGGTGAAAAATTTGACAGGTATAATCTGAGAGCAAACCTCAAACATCAGATTTCAGAGAGATTCACCCTGACCTGGAGAGTAAATACCGGGCTGGTTCAATATCCAAACGACCCCCAGGACGGGCAGGAAGCGGTGTCGGTGCAGGCTGTTATCAACGTTCCCTGGGATCCGGTATATGAGGCTGATGGAGTAACTCCTGTTAACCCTTACAAAGCGCCTATGTGGTATAGCAATAACAAAGCAAATTATTTTTATGACAGCGAACACTATTCAGATCAGACTAAGGAACTGAATTTTAATACCGATCTACAACTGGATGTTAAGATACTGGATTGGTTGACCTTTTCGACTTCCAACAGGTGGGGATTCGTTGGAACTGATCAGAAACAACTGCTCGATAAAAACCATTTCAGCGCAAGCTTTGAAAACGGGAGATTAACCCAGATCAATGCATATAACAACAATTTACTAAGCTCCAACCTTTTGAAGATGAGGCGTGATTTCGGAGAACATAATGTTTCTGTAATATTAGGACAGGAGTACAATTATATAGCGGCTAACAATACAACCACTGTTGGAAATGATATACCGGTTGGATTAGATGCACTCAATGCAACAGCAAGCGCCAAATCGGTGGCAGGCACCAAAACAGAAAGGGATTTTTTATCTTATTTCGGACAGGTTGATTATAACTACCAGAACCGCTATTTCCTGGTAGGCTCTTTACGAAGCGATGCTTCCTCACTCTTTGGCGCAAACAACAGGTGGGCAACGTTCTATTCAGTAGGGGCATCATGGATCATCAGTAAGGAGAACTTCATGAATAACATTTCATGGGTCGATTTATTAAAACTGAGGTTTAGTTATGGTACAACAGGGAATGCCAATATTCCTGCTTTTCTTTCTTTGGGAACATACGGCTTTTCTTTAGCCAATACCTATAACGGATTGTCCGGAGCACGCCCGGCCCGCTTAGAGAATCCGGATTTGACCTGGGAGACTGCCCAGACTACTAACATCGGCTTTGAATTTTCAATTCTTCAACGTGTAAAGCTTGAACTTGATTTTTACAACAGAGACAATAAAGATCTTCTGCAGAATGTGCAGCTTGCTGCTGCTACGGGTTTTGCGAGTCAGCAGCGGAATGTTGGTTCAGTAAGAAACCGGGGAGTTGATATCAATCTTACCACCATTAACACTACCGGAGCGGTCAGGTGGGAAACCAATTTAAATCTGAACTTTAACCGCAATAAGGTATTGGCGTTAAACCAGGGGAAAGATATTGCCAGCGGAAGCATGCAAATCAGAGAAGGCCTCCCGCTCAGGTATTTTTATATGAAAGAGTGGGCAGGAGTAGATCCGCAGACCGGCAATCCGCTCTGGGTAAGATGGGAAGATGCAAACGGGGCACTTATTCACGGCACAGACAAAAAGCAAGCGGGCAAAGTGCTTACCACCAGCAATTATAACAATGCAAGTAACCTGTTTATCCGCTCGGCGTATCCGGATTATACCGGTGGTTTACGAAATGATGTTTCTTATAAAAATTTCTCCTTTAGTGTTCTTTGTAATTTTGCACTTGGGCAATCCATCAATTTTGCACAAAGAAATTCCCTGGATGACGATGGTACCGTTCTCTCAAAAAACCAGATGATACCACTTAAAGGCTGGACAAGGTGGAGGCAACCGGGTGATGTGGCTACACATCCCAGGCTGGTATTAGGTGGAAATTTAAATTCCTATCAACCCTCTTCACGGTACATTGAAGATGGCAGTTACCTGCGCATTCAGAATGTTACCTTTGGTTATAATCTTCCAAAAGTATTTTCAGGCCTGGGTGTATATCTACGGGCGGACAATCTTGCAGTATTTACTGATTACAGTGGCGCCGACCCGGATGTAAACATAGAAAACCCGGTAACTGCACAAACCCAGTTTGGTGAAAATGTAGGAGCGACAAGAAAAATCATTTTTGGTATCAATTTAAATCTCTGATCATCGTAAAAATTATATTATGAAAACGATATTAAATATCCTTACAGCCTCATTGATATTGATTGTAGCAGCCGGTTGTAAACAGGAATATTTCCCGTCAGATCAGTTGTCTGATGAACAAATTGCAAATTCACCCGAATTATTAAGTAATCTCACCATAGGCACATACAGCCGCCTCAAAGAGCCAAACTATGTGAGGCTAAGGCATTTTATCCAGGAGTTACCAGGTGATGAAGTGGCGTGGATGAAGAGTAGCGGGGATCATATCGCCAACGCATACAATTATAACCGCCTTGTTAACTCTAATGTTTCCCTCCAGTTCTGGCAGCAGGCTTACTATGGTATTTTCCAGGCTAACAAGGTGATTGAAGCCACTGAAGATAACGCTTCCCAGAGTAAACTCCAGTTAAAAGGCGAGAATTTGTTTTTAAGGGCATTAATGCATTACGATCTGGCCCGGATATTTGCCAGGCCTTATTCCCAAAATCCGGATGCCAACCTTGGGGTTATGATTAAGACAACCAGTGATATGAAGGATCTGCCTGCAAGAAGTACTGTAAAGAAAACATATGAATTTATTGTAAGCGATCTTTTAAAGGCAGCAGAATTGATGAAGGAAAATAAGGCAAATGTTTATGCATCAAAAGAAGTTGCCTGGGCTTTGCTTGCACGTGTATACTTATACATGGAGCAGAATGATAAAGCTATAGAGTATGCTGACAAGGTGATCAACTCGGGAAGGTACCGGCTCCTTACAACAGCACAACTTGCTAAATACTATACAACATCTCCCGAGGCTAATGCTGAAACAATTTTTGCCATAAAGTACCTGACCAGTGAGAACAGAGGCAAAGCTTCCATCGGTTCGCTGTACACCCGCGACGGGTGGGGTGAAATCCTTGTGTCGAGCTCATACAGGAATTTGATTTACAAAAATCCGAACGACGAAAGGATCAAATTTATAGATCCCGACTTTGTCCTTAATGCAAGCGGTAATAAGATCCCGGATGCCAGTGAGCAATCAGGTTATCGTGTAGCTAAATCAATGAATTATCCCAGATACTTCAATCTTAAATATACCAATCAGGATGGTGCCTCCCTGTTATCTTCACCGGTTGTTTTACGGCTGGCTGAAATGTATTTAATCAAAGCGGAAGCCTATGCTAAAACTTCCGGTAAAGAGGCCGAAGCTATACAAATGGTCAATGTAATCAGGTCAAGGGCCGGGTTACACGGCGACCAGCTATATACTACCACTAATCTAAAAGGATACGCCTCGATTTTAGATGTGGTACTTGCTGAAAGAAACCTCGAGTTAGCATGGGAGGGTCATCGTTCATTTGACCTGTTCAGGAATAACCGGCCGGTTGACAGAAGCTTTACGCAAAACGAGGGATGGTCCGGCCCCCGGGTCATACCACCGACTTCTAATCTTATAGTAGCATATATACCGGAAGTTGAAATTAATTTAAATCCTAACCTGGTACAAAATCCTTAAAATTGAGAACTCCACATCGAATGAAAAGAAATGTACGAAGAGAAATATTCAATAATAACTTTTAAGGCTTATTGCATGAATATTTAATTTTATACTTCACATCATACAAACCTTAGTAGAAAAGTAGTGCACCAATTATTCTACCTTATTACCTTATTATCAGCCAAATAAGGTAATAAGGTTAAAGTAATTTAGTGATTTATATTGCTACTAAGGTTCAGGATCTATTTCGGTTAGCCACTACAGCTTTTAACTGCTTTATGTTCTTTGTTTGCAAACTACTGCTTTAAACCAATTACACTATTCATCTAACTAGGCCATTCTTAAATGAAAAAAAATAACAAGCACCTCCATTTCATCTGTGTACTCCTGTCATTATGTTTATTAAGATGCACTTCAGAAAAAAAGCTACTCTCAATCGAAAAACTTAAAAAGAACCAGGATGCTTTCCCGAAGGAGGCTACGGTCGGGCCTCAAAGCAATGATACTTATGTGGTAAGTACATCTCAGATAATTAATCCGGCAGGCAAAACAATAACCTTTCCGGGCAGGCCGGTTGATCTTGCACTGAACACAGCAGAAACAATACTGGCAGTCAAGAATATGACCAGTGTGGTTTTCTTCAATGTCAACAATCAGTCAATCACACAAACGCTTGAACTTCCTAAAGGCGGCAATACCTTCCACGGAATAGGGTGGAGTTCAGGTGATAAAAAAGTGTGGGTAACAGATGAAAAAGGTTTTCTTCGTTCAGCAACAGTAAATGAGAAAGGTTTGTTTGCCTGGGATGATGCCATACTGCTGCCGGGCGTTGATAAAAATGGCCCGTACCCCGGTGGATTTGCAATAGACGAAAAGCAAGGAGTAATTTATGTAGCGCTGAACCGGAACAATACAATTGGGGTAGTAAACATAAACACCGGAAAGCTTACGGCGCAAATTCCGGTAGGTATTGCACCCTATTCAGTGGTTATTAAAAAAGATAAAGCGTATGTTACCAATTGGGGTGGCCGGCACCCTGATTCTACTGATATGTCTGCATCCAGCTCGGGGAGTTTAGTGGTTATTGATAAAAAAACCGGTATTGCTTCCTCGGGAATGGTATCAGTAATCAATTTATCAGATCATAAATTGATTAAGGAAATAGCGGTGCGCCTGCATCCATGTGGAATGGCGCTGTCTTCAGATAGTTCAATGCTATATGTCACAAATGCCAATAGTGATCTTGTTTCTGTCATTGATACCAAATCGGACAAGGTTATCAAAATCATAAGTTGCAAGCCCATGGAAGAGCTTCCTTTTGGAAGCGCACCAAATGATGTGGCTGTTGCACCGGATGGCAAAACATTGTATACAGCTAACGGAGGAGATAACCTTCTTGCGGTGATTGATCTTAAAAAAGATAAAATAAAAGGATTAATACCAACAGGATGGTACCCGGCTGCAGTCAGTTTATTAAAAGACGGGCGCCATCTTTTTGTGGCTAATATGAAAGGCATTGGCAGCAGGCGGCCCGGCATAAGAGCAAACGGACATAATTCCCTTGATCAGATGGGTTCCGTATCATTCATTGATGTTCCCGGCCCTGACTCGCTGGAAAGTTATACCATCAGAGCGGCTACCAATATGCGGTTACCTAAAATTAACCAGGAGCTGAACCTTGCAAAGGTTAAAGAACGTATGGTGCCCGTCCCTACTCAACCCGGAGAAAAATCCGCAATAAAACATATTCTGTATATCATCAAAGAAAACAGGACGTATGATCAGGTATTCGGGGATTTGCCCCAGGGAAACGGTGATAGCAGTTTATGCATGTTCGGACGTTATGTTACTCCCAACCATCACAAGCTAGCGGAAGAATTTGTGCTGCTTGACAATACCTATTGCAACGGGATAAAGAGCGCGGAAGGCCATCAATGGACAAGTCAGGGATATGTTACCGATTATCTGGAAAAAGCTTTTCCCGGTTTTGTGCGTGGTTATCCATGGAATGGAAATGATCCTATCGTATATGCACCAACCGGTTTTATATGGGATTATGTATTAAGGGCAGGCCTTAGCTTTCGTGATTATGGTGAATATGTAAATGATGAGATTACTCCCGCAAATGCTACCTGGACTGATATTTACAATGACTATAAAACAGGCAGCCATAAAATAAAAATAAAAGCAACAGCCGCAGTGCATACGCTGCAAAACCATATCTGTCCTATCTATACCGGCTCTCCGAGAGAAATAAATGATCAGTACAAGGCAGAGGTATTTATAAACGAACTCCATGCTTTTGAAAAGGCGGATTCTTTTCCTAACCTCATGATGATGTCATTGCCTAACAATCATACTTCAGGCACTCAGGAAGGCTTCCCTACGCCCAGGGCTATGGTAGCTGACAACGATCTGGCATTAGGAAGGATAGTGGAAGCGATAAGCAAAAGTAAGTTCTGGAAGGAAACAGCCATTTTTGTTATAGAAGATGATCCTCAGAATGGATTGGATCATGTAGATGGACATCGTACGGTGGCATTTTGTATAAGTCCTTACACAAAAAGAAAGACGGTAGTAAGCACCCATTATAATCAGAACAGCATACTACGAACCATTGAATTGATATTAGGACTTCCCCCTATGAGCCAGCTTGACCTGGTAGCGATGCCTATGAAAGATTGCTTTACCAATCAACCAGATTTTACTCCCTATACTGCATTACCAAATAACATCCCTTTAGACGAAATGAATCCTAAATTATCAACCCTTTCAGGAAAGCAGCTTTACTGGGCTAAAAAATCAATGGAACTGGAACTGGAGGAAAATGATCATATGGATGAAGGAGAAGAAAATGTGCTGAACAGAATATTATGGCATTCTGTCAAAGGGTATCATGTTTCTTATCCTAAAAAAAATAAAAAGGGTTATCGTGAATAGTGAATCGTGAATTGTCAATTGTAAATGGTTCTATAGGATAACTAGTGTAGTGATTACTTAATTATGCGACTTCCCTGCAAAAGCATTTAACCAGGTCAATAGGCAACCTCCTTTGATGTAAATACCTTAATAAAGAGAACGAAGAAAGTGTCTTCTCATGAACGATTTTAATTTTGCTTTCAGGATCACTTTCAGCCTGTTGATGTAGGTGCTTGACTAATGGCTTTTGAAAAGAAAGATTGCCACTTAATTGATTCAGGGATTCACCAACCGTACAATTATTATGTAAGATGGCAAAGTCAATAATGTTATCACCTTTGCCAAGTCCGTGGTCGTACCATCGGTTCAACTTTCGGTTTATCTTAAAGGAGGGTGTCCTTTCCTCACGCAAGGGAGATAAATACCAGTAATCACAACCTCTGACCTTTGCAGGTTCATATCCTAAATTAACGTCAGTTCGATGGTAGAAAGTTATTAAGGGATAACATTAATTCTCTTTTTTTGTGTTTAATGCAAGGCTTCTTGTCTAAGAAGTTGTAAGCAGCCAGGCAAGCAATCATATTGTTGAAAGCATTATCTATAC
>JBGSYC010000035.1:0-3106 GCA_041751095.1 Flavihumibacter sp. | reverse complement strand
AATTTGTTGGCAAAACACTCCCTATTGAGCAAGTATCCGCAAAACTAAGCACATGGCTGATGCTTCATAATGTCCGGATAGCCCTCGCTGCCCTCGCATCGATCCTTGGTATCATTGCTATTCGCCGCTAATCACCTTTTATATCTCAAATAATTTCTTCTTGCCCCTTGAAAGTGCTAAGCTGTAAAGGGTAAGTTTATCACTAAATATTATAAAATGAAACCTCCATGTGCAGCAGCGCACCAACCAAAATGAACAAAATTAACAAGCATATGGAAGCTTCATCACATTTAAAAAACAAATTATTCTGATGAAAAATAGTAAGCTCATTCTACTTTTATTTATTTCCTTCTTTGCCCTAACCGGATTCTATGCCGATAAGCCAAAGGAACAATTTCCTGCAAGCTTTCAGGTGACCAAGGGCTTTAGTAACGTAACAGGTTATTTTAAAGAAATGGATTATAAAATTAATTTAACAGAACAAGGAACTAGTTCAATTTCGGGGACAGCTAAGGTCGCTAGTGTTCATACCAATAGTTCTTTGCGGGATAAACATTTGCAAAATAAAAATTGGTTCGATTCCAGCAAATTTCCAAATATTACTATTGAGTCGAAAAAGATATATAAACAAAGAAATGGCTCTTTTAAAGGTTTATTTGAAGTGAAGATGAAGGGTAAATCTCAAATAATAGAAGTTCCTTTTGAAGTTTTAAAAAATGGACAGAGAAACTCCTTAAAAGCAAATTTTAATTTATCAATGTCAACATTTGATATTGGTGGAGGTATAGTTAGCTACTTAGTGGGAGATAAAATAGACGTCACACTCAATTTACCTTTTTAACCTTTCAAAAGACTTGAAAATAGAGGGTTCAGAAAACGAAATTTGAAGGGAGTACGCTAGCCCTTTAACCCATTGCGGATACTTGCGCTAAACCCGGGGGCAGTGTGGAACAGCAGTTTTTAAAATTCATTGCCCAGCAGATCAAATTCAATCTTCTCAGTCATTACCCTTCGGAACTGGAACGGTATAAAAGTACACAGGCAGACAGGCAGTATCATTTTTGGGAAAGAAGGCCTTACATAGCAACGATGAATAACCGGAAAGTTATTGAACAGCAATTAGATTATTAGAATTATGTATTTAATTCTTAATTTGTTCAGGGTGTCATCCTGAATGCAATGAAGGATCTTTTAATAACAGCACAAAATAATAATTGCCACTGCTCATTCTTCTTTTATGCTTTGTGGGTTGCAGATCCCTGCCCGACTATGTCATTCAGGCGGGCTTCACTACCGTTCAGGATGACAACAGGAGAAAACATATATAGATTGGTTGGTGTGATGGATTTGGTGCGGTGATAACACCGGCCACAGGAGAAGTTGTAATAAGCAAATAGGATGGCTTTCAGTAATTGGTAGAAGCTGGGAGCAGTAATTGCGTTAATTAGCAATGAAATTGCTTTTCCTCAAATATCTCAGGTGCCAGCATCATTAAAGCCTGATTATGGATTTTATAACACAAGAATTTGTTCCACATTACTAATTCCTATCTTAGCACATATGGAACAAATGCTTCGGCAGCATATAGAACAGGTGGTACACCTGAGCGATGAGGAATACGCCTTTGTGCAACAGCATTTCAGCATAAAATATTGTAAGAAAGGCGGATTGCTGATTGACAAGAACGAACCGGTGCGGTATATATACCTGGTTATATCAGGTTTGCTTAAGCTGGTCTATCATGACAAAACAGGCCGCGAAAATATCATTTCTTTCGCGATGGAAGACTGGTGGGAAAGCGACTATCCGGCCTGGTTCTCCCGGCAGCCAGCGTCGCTGAGTTTACAGTGCATTGAGGATACGCAAGTATACTGCCTTTCACTGGATAGCTACCAAACCATCTGCGCCGGGCTGCAAAAAATGGAGCATTTTTTCCTGCATAAGGCAAACCGGGGGCACATGGCTTCTCAGGAGCGCATTCTGTCATTCCTAACGGCTACCCCACGTGAAAGATATGAGCTGGTGCTGCGCAAACAGCCTGCATTGATGCAACGCGTACCTAAGGCCGTGCTTGCTGCTTATCTGGGCGTATCCCGCGAGACCCTTAGTAGGCTATGGCGTAATAATTGAATTTCCGGTATCTGCCAAATGTGATCCATGTCACACCACCGCGGGTATAATTTTTTCATTTTTGCCAGACAGAAAACAAAAATTATCATGAAAAAAACAGTGATCAATCCCTGGACCTGGCAGGAAGAACTAAGTTACGTACAGGCTGTAGAAGTGACGGAGACAGAAGGAACATTGTACTGTGCCGGGCAGGCGGCGGTACACGCCGATGGCACATCCAGCAATGCCGATATGCGCACTCAACTTGGTTTGGCGATACAGAACCTCGAAACCGTAATCAGTGAAGCGGGCTACGAATGCCGTAATATCGTTAAGCTGACAGTTTACACGACTTCCTCTAATGAGTTTATCAAAAACTGTTTTGACGTATTCCGGGATTTCGTGGCAAAGCACGGAATGAAACAGGCGCTTACTCTGCTGCAAGTGGTTGCCCTGAACGAAACACTGAATGTGGAGCTGGAAGCTACCGCGGTAAGATAGAAATCCTGCTGTTCGGGATGTTAGCGCTTGCGCATCCCGAACTAAAGATAAATAAGGATATGTAATCCAACAGATGGATTTAAGATATTTTTCCTCTAGTCGGTGTTATCACCGTACCAGTAGCATTGTTTCTTTAGCTGGCAATATCCTATCCATCTTCATAACGTATTACAGCGTGCGATATATTTGGGTGCCGGTGATTACGTGGGATAGATTGGTAGATGTGATGGCTGAAATACAATATAGTGCGGTGAATCTCATTCCTAACTTTTCTTTGCCCTTTACCCTGCTTCTGGCTATATTCGTTCTTTGCTAACTATCAACTAAATGCTTTTTAACGAAACTAAGCGCCACGTAGCCATTGTAACCGGGGCCGGACAGGGGATAGGCCTTGAAATTTGCCGTCAGCTGGCAGAAAGTGGCGTTTCGGTTTTGCTAAATGATATAGATGGAAAGCTGACAGCGCAGGCAGCAGAAAGCGTTAATCAGCAATTTG
>JBGSYC010000034.1:0-3616 GCA_041751095.1 Flavihumibacter sp. | reverse complement strand
ACTAACAATTGAAATGGCGAAGACAAAGTGGCGAATGGTGGATTGGTACAACAACAATTAAAATGGCGAAGAATAAAGTATTGAAAATCACACGCTGTTTTTTTGGGAATGTTGGGTACCACGCCATAAATTAGCGTGTTGCCTGCAAGCGTATTCCGACACCCCAACATTCATAATATTACTAATGATTTCAACTAAAGACTTCAGTTTACTTCCAGACAGAAAATCCTTGGAAACCATTTGCAAAGCCATTTCAGTTTTGGACGCAATAATTTCTCAAGATTGGGAATGTCGTTATTATTCTTTCAATTCAAAATGGGACACAAACGAAAGATGTTTGCAAATGCGAAATGGTTCGGGTGACGAAATGCACATTTTATTTCGTGAAGACGGTTGTGCAATTAATGGATTTGCACACGAATACGACCAGCAAGACAAATCTAAATTGACAAACAATTTGCCTTCTATTTTTAATGACTTCATTTATGGAGAACCAGTAAAATCAATCGGAACTACATTTTGCTTGTGGACAACCGAACTAAAGAATTGGCAGGTTGGACAGCTTGAAAATCTTAAAGATAATTCAGAAGAAATGCTAAACATGTTTGACGGGCAACCTCAAACTTATATAGATTGGGCGACAGATTATTTTGAAGAAAGTTATAAGGAAAGTGGTATTCCATTAGACACAGTTACTAAAATTTACAATGGACAAACTTTGACAAAGGAAATGGTTTTATCAATCGTTAACGAACTTGAAGATTGGGAGCAACTTGAAGCGGATATGGCTGAAATTGATTATCCTCACAATCTTTCCTAAGCGGCGACACGCCAGCAGGCAACAAACGGTTTGGCGTTATGGCGGCGGGAAGTTGAAGCAATCGGCTTTTTGTTCTCTGTTGTGCTTTGGTTCCAGCTTGATTTATCTATTTGGCTTTAGTTTTTATCATCAATATTATATCATTAATTTAGCTTCGGCTGTCGGGGCGGAAGGTTTTCAAATACCACCAAAACGCCAAGCCGTAACGTTGTACGTCACCCTAAAACAGCATCCTACTCACATTCAAGTTACCACGACTTTACTACCTGTCTCAAAAGGGCAGCCTCTTTTTGTTTATTGTTTGATAGTTATGTTCAAACCGGGGGTTGAGACAAGGCGTAGCTACTTCGCATTAGATTTGCGAATATCTTTTGCCCTATCAAAATGTGCCAAACAACTATCCAGCGGTTGACCCTGATTATAAATGCAGTCGCAGAAAGTTTCGCAAGCCGCAGGATTTTTGCTGGAAAAGCATTGATTTCTGCACTCAGCTTCAGAGTTGCCCGGCCCGATCTCATATAAATAGAAAGTACCGATTATGATAAAAGCCAAGACTGCGATGGAACTTCCAAAAAATATGATCCGAAGGCGCATACCCAAGGGCTTTTTTAACACAGGAGGATCTGTTTTGGGCTGCTTAAATGGCAAAATGTATTTTAAACGGTCATAATCCCAAATTAATAAAAACAAGCTTGCCAATAGCATCATCGTGTTGAGCCGGGTACCTGCAAAGCGGGTAGCATAAGTCAGCACACAAATATTGACGATCATGGGAAAATACATCAACGCACCAAGAAGGGAAGTTCTCGGGATCAGTAATAATATAGCTATTATGATTTGAGCAATTCCAATAAAGGTATAGTAAGATCCTGTTAAATATAAGGCATCGAAGTAATGTCCTAAAGGGTTATTAGACGACAGGCCGGCGGCGAAACGTTCACCCATGATTTTAACGTAGCCTGTTGGAATAAAGCTCGCTGCCAAAGCGATGCGACAAAAAACAGCAAATCCCTTAAACCATTTGTCAGACTTTGCTTCATAGTATATTTCTTCAATTCTATTCATATCGGTATATTAATGACGTAACCCCGAACTTTTTTGGTGGATTTACTCCAAACTTTGAAATAACCTATAGCGGAATATGCTGATCCCGCTAAAATTCATGCTTTTTTACGAGTGATTATTTTACTGAGGAGATAATGAAGAACTAATGCGATGGCAGTCCAGTAGAAAGCAAACGCAAGAACCAAAACGGGGGGCGCCGGATCCGGATCTTTAGCTAAAAACGACAAGGGCCCTATCAAAACAAATTTGACAGGGTATAAAATTGTGGCTAAGGTGTTTTTCCAGCCTATTGGTGATCCAGCTCCCGGGAACCACTCGCCGTTTCCGGGAAAGAGCCGGACTTCAGTTCCCAAAACTGAATTAGAGATAAATTGAAAGGCAAACGCCGAAACGAGGAAGGTAATGACGAATTTTGTTCTTGAGATCTTCACACTGCTGAGTTTTTGCAATGAGTAAAAAGTACTTTGAAATACAAAGCTAAATTACACACTTTGCATTTCAAAGTATTTAAAGAAAAATTTTAGTCGGTCTTAACCGAGTACTCAAGTTAACTTGGCTAAAGTGTATATGACAAACTCATCAAGTGAAGAAACAACTAACGCACAAGTCAGGTACGTTTGCAAAACACTCAAAGCCAACCATGCAAAGAGCCTGCCTTGTTCCTACGATTCTTGGACAGACTCTGCTTCATTGGATACAATAGGAGTTTGACACAGCAAAACGAAGGGCGAACGTACAACAAATAGTTTTCTACTATGCTGGCTGAAGAATATATCCTGGTCGTCCCGTTCGCTAATCAGCTGCAGTTCCGGCTGAACGAATAAATCTCAACAAAAGAATATAACTTCAACATTAATAATTCTATTAGGCTTCTGTTCCGGGCTGAAGGATCACAAAATACCAGCACAGCAGAAAGCCCTAACGTTACCTGCTATTTTAAATTGACACACCGTGCTTCCAAAAGAGTTAGAAGACATTTTCCAGGAATATAGTGAAGACGATTTTAATCTTTGCATAACGAAAGTTGACTATTCGACAGACAATTTTATTATTCACTTCCTATTCGACATTCAAGACATTAATGATAAAGGAGCAATTACTCACGAATGGACAATTACTGCAACAGGACACAGAAAAAACAATCTTTCGTTTGACTATGAACCGTTGATTGAAATCAAAGGTGACCACCCTTTGCTTTGGGAATTTTGTGACACACAATGTGAGTTGTATTATAGTGGACAATGCAAAGACTTTCCAAAATTGTTTTATGACCTCTATAAAACTCAAAAACTAATTTTCGGTGTTTACAAAAGCTTTGACATTTCATTCGGAGAAGAAACGAATTATTATAAACCGTTTCAATCTACCAGTGGACTATTGGCAAAAGGTTCTAAACAGTTAATGCTGCAATACGCAGACTGTTTAAAGCAAAATGGACTTGATTTTACCATCATTGGGGAAAGACCAGCTAAGTATTGGAATGGAACAGAATTTATTATTGAAATCCACGATTTAAAAGTTTTGTTTTTCGGTAAAGGCTACATTATAGCCAAGGACTTTTCTTTTATGCGGAGTGAGAAAAACAGCAGGTAATAACTAAGGTTTCGTTGCGCCCAACGGGCGAGCAATGAAACCGGTGTTGAACGAAACCGGCAAATCTTCAGCGTGACTGCTATTATGGAGTTATCGTGCGCAATTGTAAGGTTGAGCAGCAGGCGGGGTGCCTGCTTT
>JBGSYC010000033.1:0-50825 GCA_041751095.1 Flavihumibacter sp. | reverse complement strand
GAATTCGGCCAGAATAAAACGGCAAGGGCCGGCGCCAAGATATGGGCTAAACTTAAAGGAGTTGATAATAACCGAACCATAGAACACACCTGGAACAGCGGCGACAGCATTTACCCGGTCAGGGTAGAAAAGAAACCATATCAATTCCTATACAAAGATGAAAGCGGTTACAATTTCATGGACAATGAAACTTTTGAACAGATAGTCCTCGGCGAGGCAATGATCGATGCCCCGCAATTTCTTCGCGACAATCAGGAGGTTTCGGTTTTGATCAATACTGAAACGGATATTCCTATGAGCGTGGAGTTGCCTGATAAGATTGTAGTATTGGTGACGTATAGCGAGCCTGGTATGAAAGGCGATACCGCTACGAGAACATTAAAGCCGGCCACTGTAGAAACCGGCGCCACCGTTATGGTTCCGCTGTTTGTGAATGAAGGAGAGCTCATCAGGGTAAATACGAAAACGGGTGATTATGTGGAACGCGTTAAGGAATAGACTGTTTACGCATCATTGTATATTGTTGAATGGTAAACCGGATAATTTAATGGCCGGAGGCCGGTGAAAGGGCGATTTTGTTTTTCATTCCGATATTGTATGATATTGATTTTTATGTATTGGAATTCATATCTTAGCCTTAATTACCAACGGAAAATTGATTAATATGGATTTTAAGCAAATACAGGAGTTGATCCGGATGATTAACAAATCCAATATTGGTGAAGTATTAATTGAAGAAAAAGGTTTTAAATTAACGATAAAACAAAAACAAGACGCAGTTCAACAATTTGTTACAGGCCCAACATCCACATATGCTCCTGCTTCTTTACCACCTCCTTCTACAGCGCCATTCTCTACAACTGCAGAAGAGAAAGCTAAGCCTGCCACTGAACTACCGGCTGCAAACCTGGTGACGGTAAAAAGCCCGATGATAGGCACGTTTTACCGTGGCGCTTCGCCGGATAAACCTGCTTTTGTAAATATTGGCGATGAGATTACCCAGGGAACAGTGGTATGCATTATTGAAGCAATGAAATTATTTAACGAGATAGAGAGTGAAGTAAAAGGAAAGATTGTTAAGGTGCTTGCTGAAGACGCCTCACCTGTAGAATATGATCAGCCGCTCTTTCTTGTTGAACCTTCTTTGTAGAATCTGTATAAAGTCAATTTAAATTTGAAAAGGATTTGATCGTTTTCAGATTTAAGTTGACTTTGCTCTTTTCAGCACTGCTCAGGCAGCCATCAGCTAATTTTCAAATAATCGAAATGTTCAAAAAAATATTGATTGCCAACAGGGGAGAAATTGCATTGAGGGTTATCAGAACATGCCGTGAGATGGGAATTAAGACAATAGCTGTTTATTCCACTGCAGATAAAGACAGCCTGCACGTTAAGTTTTCGGATGAAGCTGTTTGTATCGGCAAACCTGCAAGCGCAGATTCTTATTTGAACATACCCCACATTATGGCTGCCGCAGAAATTACCAATGCTGACGGCATCCATCCCGGATACGGATTTTTAGCAGAAAACGCCAAGTTTGCGGAAATCTGTGGCGAACACGGCATCAAATTTATCGGCCCCACGCCTTCTATGATCAACGCGATGGGAGATAAGATCACTGCAAAGGAAACAATGATCAAAGCCGGTGTGCCGGTAGTTCCCGGAGGCGAAGGATTACTGGGCAGTATAGCGGAGGCGAAAAGCCTTGCAATGGACATCGGCTACCCTGTAATCCTTAAAGCCACTGCCGGGGGAGGCGGAAAAGGCATGCGCGTAGTATGGGGTGAAAATGAAATGGAAAAAGCCTATAATACGGCAAAGATTGAAGCAGGCGCATCCTTTAAGAACGATGGCATCTACATGGAAAAGTTTGTAGAAGAACCACGGCATATCGAGATACAGGTAGCAGGCGATCAGTATGGGAAAGTTTGCCACCTGAGTGAACGCGACTGTTCTATTCAGCGCCGGCATCAAAAGCTTGTAGAAGAGTCACCCTCTCCTTTCATGACACCTGAACTCCGGTATAAAATGGGCGAGGCTGCAATAAAGGCCGCATCGGCCATAAGTTACGAAAGTGTCGGAACGATTGAATTCCTGGTTGATAAGCACCGGAATTTCTATTTTATGGAAATGAATACGCGTATCCAGGTAGAACATTGTGTAACCGAGGAAGTCGTAAACTACGATCTTATAAAAGAGCAAATAAAGATAGCGGCAGGTGAGCCGATTTCAGGCCTCAATTATGAACCGCAGATGCATGCGATCGAATGCCGCATTAATGCCGAAGATCCTTATAACGATTTCCGGCCGAGCCCGGGCAGAATTACCGTTCTGCACCAGCCGGGTGGCCATGGCATCAGGGTTGATTCCCATGTTTATGCGGGGTATTCCATTCCTCCCTACTATGATTCCATGATCGCAAAGATCATCGCCGTTGCCAGAACGAGGCGTGAAGCTATTGATACCATGCACCGGGCGCTGACAGAGTATGTGATCGAAGGAGTAAAGACAACAATACCCTTTCACCTCCAGTTAATGAAAGACGAACGTTTCCGAAGCGGGGATTTTAACACGAAATTTCTGGAAAATTTTAAACTGCTATAATGATAAAACCTGCCGTACAAGAGCAGGTTTTATCACGACAACAGGTCTTTGCTGAAGGTTACCTGGTGCTTTTGGTTTTTTTCTTTTCTTTTGACTGATGCGTTCGCTTGTGCATTTTTGTTAATTTCTCCTGCTGGTCAGCACTAAGGATGTTATTCATTTTATCCTTTCTTTCTTTGTGCAATTGAGATAACTGCTCTTTTCTTTGTTCTTTCGACAGAGACTCATTTTCTTTTATTTTACGCGCCTTGTCCTTATAGTCGCTGTTAATTGCCTTTACTTCTTCACGCTGTTGCTTGGTAAGATCCAGTTCGGAATCTATTTTCTTTTTCTTCTCATGCCTGGAGTGTTTCTCAGGAGAAGGTGATTGTTGAGCAGCGGAATGAAGCGCAAAACCAGCGATTAGCGCAGCGAATAAAACTACTTTTTTCATACTTTCAATTTTTAATGTAGCACTAAGACGCCTTGTTAAACAAGAGGTTTAACTCCTTAGTTGTTAAAACTGATTCTCCCAGCCCTGTTGGCTTGTATCAGCTCCTGGATAAAACAGTACTACGCCGCAACACACTGGTCAATGCCAATGGCAAAACAACATTTCAACAAAGCACCTCATTAATCGTATTTTCGCTGATTAATTAAAAAAACTCAATGAAGATATTGGTTCTCGCAGCTATAGCATTGGTCGGTACGATGTCCTTATCTGCCCAGCCCTGCCGGTGGCAGCAAAGGGTGAAATATACGATGGACATCGACATGGACGTAAATACCAACCGTTTAACCGGAAGGCAAAAACTGGAATACACCAATAATTCTCCGGATACTTTGAATAAGGTGTTTTATCACCTGTACTTCAATGCCTTTCAGCCCAACAGTATGATGGACACAAGAAGCCGGTCATTCTATAGAAGGGATCAGGATTCGCGGGTAAGAGATCGTATCCTGCATCTGCAACCACATGAGATCGGCTACCAGGAGATTGTTACCCTGAAAATGAACGGCGTAGCTCAACAGTTTACAGTCAGGGAAACTATCCTCGAAGTAAGGCTGCTTAAACCCGTTTTACCCGGAACAACGGTTGTATTTGACATGTCTTTTAAAGCACAGGTGCCTTTGCAGGTGAGGAGAAGCGGAAGGGATAATCCAAATACGGGGGTAAGGTTTTCCATGAGTCAGTGGTATCCTAAAATGTGTGAATACGATTATGAAGGCTGGCACCCGACACCATATATTGCCCGTGAGTTTTTCGGGGTATGGGGTGATTTTGATGTAAAAATCTCTTTGGATAAAAAATACCTATTGGGAGGTACCGGTTATTTGCAGAATGCTAACCAGATAGGTTATGGATATGAGGCACCTGGAACCAAAGTAACCCGTCCCGCGGGTGACAAGCTTACCTGGCACTTTATAGCTCCCAATGTACATGATTTCATGTGGGCCGCTGATCCGGATTACCAGCACATTGTGCGTAAAGCAGCCCACAATACAACTATTCATGTATTGTATAATCGGGATTCAGTGCTCCAGCGAAGGCAATTCGAATCAATGACCGATTCTGCCAGGTCGGAATATAATAATGACCTTAGCTCTTACCGGAAACTGATTGATCAGCGGTGGACAAAAGTAGCTGATGCGGCAGTATTGGTATTGCCTTTTATCGAAAAGAACTTTGGTGATTATCCTTACAGGCAATACTCGTTTATTCATGGAGGCGATGGCGGAATGGAATACCCGATGGCTACTTTGCTTGTCGGGCCAGGTCTCGGAACGGTATTTCACGAATGGATGCATACCTGGTATCAAATGATACTGGCAACCAACGAAAGCCTGTATGCCTGGATGGATGAGGGCTTTACCAGCTACGCGGAGACTTTGGTGTCGGAGTATTACCGACAGCAAACCAGTGATACGCCCACCCACGGCAACACCGGAACAGGTCCGCGGCGCCAGCATCAGGAAAATCCTCTCCCTCAGGTAAATCCTCATAAGACAGCTTACGATGCGTACTTCGAACTGGTAAAAAGCGGATGGGAAGAGCCGTTGACAACACATGCAGATCATTTTAACACCAATTACGCATATAGCGTTGCCTCCTATTCAAAAGGAGAAATATTTATGGAGCAGCTTGGATATATTACCGGCGCGGAAGTTAGAAATAAAATTTTACTTGAATACTACCGCGTATGGCGTTTCAAACATCCGAATATCAATGATTTCATGAGAATTGCGGAAAAACGGAGCGATATGAAGCTGGACTGGTACAGGGAATATTGGGTGAATTCTACCAAAACAATTAACTACGGAATAGACTCCGTATGGGGGGAACAGAATAAAACCATGATCAGGATTGTAAAAAAAGGGGATATGCCTATGCCGATAGACCTTCAGCTGACCTATAAGGACGGATCAAAACACCTGCACTACATACCAATGTACCTGATGTTTGGCCGGAAACCAGTTGAGTTCACTTCTGTTCCCCGGACAGTGCATGAAGACTGGAAGTGGACGCATCCTTCATATACACTGGAAATAAACACCAGGCTGTCTGACATCTTGCGGATTGAAATTGACCCTACTCAACGAATGGCCGATATTGACAACAGTGATAACCGTGTTGAGGTTAAGTAGCGTAAGCTTCGCTACATCGACGCTTTAAAATTTACTCCAGGAATGATTGAGTAAGGGATGATATCTTTTCTTCCACACCATAAAAGGAAGCCAGCTTACGGATAACGCCTTCAACCCGGGCATCAGGACAGGACGCGCCACTTGTAAGCATGATCCTGACAGGATCCTTTACCGGTAGAAATCCCGTTGTCAATAGCTCCTGCCTGGTATGAAGATTATAATGAAGGATCTGTTCTTCAGAAAGGATGTTTTCCTCAGTTGAAATAAAGTAGGTCGGGAGGGCCTGTTCATAAAGCTCTGTCAGGTGAGAAGTATTTGAAGAATTATAACCCCCGATTACAATACCAAGGTCTGCAGCGATCGTCAACATCCTGCTTACCGACGTCTGGTTATCGTTGGTTGCATAGCATAGCGTGTCTCTTGTATCCGCAAAACGGCTCCCTACGTCTGCATCTGTGAGCGCATATTTCCTGATCATTGTCTGCCTGAGAAAATCGGAGATCGCCTGTGTATCACTGGCAAGCATCGTGGTTTGATTGACGACGCCGATCTTTTCGAGATCTTTCTCAATATTAAAACCTTCACTGTGCCGGCCTTTAAACTCTTCAGAAAAGAGGGATTTTGGTTTTTCCCCCGATATATATTTTGCAAGTTCCCGGGCCTCTGCCATATCGTTTACAACAACAGTGGGCGTATGAAAAGAGGCGTGCGAAAACGTAGCCCGTGTTTCTTCATGGCCCGGTTTTCCGTGAATGATTACCGTGTAATTCTTCCGGGCTATCTGTTCAGACCGGTTCCACACTTTTTCAACAAACGGGCATGTGGTATTGTATTTCTCCGTTGTAATACCTATGTCATTAAGCGTTTTTTCAATGGCCAGGGTAGTACCAAAAGCAGGTATGATCACGACATCGTCTGCCGTCAGGTCATCATAAGAAATGAGCTGTTTTCCATTTGTGTCTTGTAAAAACTTTAAGCCCCTTTCCGTTAAGTCGGCATTTACCTGGGGATTGTGGATCATCTCGCTCAACAGAAAAATGCGTTTGCCCGGATTTTCTTCAATGGTTCTGAAGGATAGCTCGATGGCATTTTCAACTCCATAGCAGAAGCCGAAATGACGGGCGAGAAATATCTGTAACGGACCAAAGTCAAGAAGGGTAGGAGAAAAATCCTTTTTCAATTTATCGTCCTGCCTGCGCTTGTTCTTTATAGCGGTGATCAGCGGACTTCGGTACGTAACAGGAACATTAAATGTTTTCATTCTTAACTTTCCAGATTGACCTTCCGGTTATACGTGAGCAGCAAAGGTACAAAATGAGGCTATATGCCCAATGAATACTGGCCAAACTCCCGGCATTCCGGCAATTGCGAAATCTGTGATGCAGCGGTATCACTTTCTATATCACGCCTGGCAATCATCTCTTCAATAAAAAATCATAATTTTCGTTTTTACTTTACCTATGAATAAAAAATTTACACCTGTAGACTGGAGTTATCGCACAAATATCTACGAAGTCAATATACGTCAATACACCAAAGAGGGCACCCTTCAGGCATTTACTAAGGAGTTACCAAGATTAAAGGAAATGGGTATTGAAGTGCTTTGGTTTATGCCCCTCACGCCAATAAGTAAGGAAAAAAGACTGGGAACGTTAGGAAGTTATTATGCGTGTGCAGATTATACAGCCATCAATCCGGAGTTTGGTACTTTGGATGATTTTAAACAACTGGTTAACAGAGCGCATGAGCTTGACCTTAAAGTGCTTATTGACTGGGTGGCCAATCATACAGGCTGGGACCATAGATGGACCAGGGAACACCCTGATTATTATAAAAGGGATCACAATGGCAATTTCTATGATAATCATGGATGGCAGGACGTAATTGACCTGAATTTTGACCACCCGGAAGTGCCCACGGCAATGATTAAGGCAATGCGATTCTGGTTGGAAGAATTTGACATAGACGGATATCGTTGTGATATGGCTATGCTGGTTCCGCTAAGCTTCTGGCGTGAAGCGCGCCTGGAACTGGATAAGCATAAAAAGCTTTTCTGGCTGGCTGAATGTGAAGAAATCAATTACCATGAAGTGTTTGATGCTACGTACTCATGGAAATTGTTGCATACCCTTGAGGCTTTCTGGAAGGGACACACCGGCATGTATGGATTGGGAGAAGTATTGAATTACTACTCCTCTGCTTTTCCGCGGGACGCTTTTCATCTTTTTTTTACAACCAATCACGACGAAAATTCACACAGTGGCAGCGAATATGAGCGCATGGGCAGTGCTGCTAAAGCATTTGCCGTGCTTTGCTGCATATGGAACGGGATACCTTTAATATATAGCGGACAGGAACTGCCTAATCTCAAGCGCCTGCGTTTTTTCGATAAAGATGTGATTGACTGGAATGGCAGGTATGAACTGCATGACTTTTATAAGCGGCTGCTTCTCCTGCGTAAAAAGAACCCTGCACTTGCCGCCGGTAAAGGCTCTGAAACGTTCAGGCTTGTAACAAATGCCGATGATTCTATATTGGCTTTTATCCGGAAGAACGGGGAAAACGAAGTGCTGGCTATTTTAAACCTTTCACATCATGATAAGGCTCGAATCGAAGTAAAAGATGAAAAGTTAAGTGGATCGTTCATCGATGTATTTACCGGAGTGGCGAATGATTTTACCGTACAAAAGCATGTAAGCGTTGGCCCTTGGGAATACCTTGTTTATGAAAAGAGGCCGCGATAAATGCCTTTACATCCGGCATACCTAATGCAGAAGGAACAAAAAAAATCCGGAGAGAGAATCTCCGGATTTTTTTGCTCCTTTCACGTATGATTATTCACCATTGAATTTTACGCGGTACGGAAATACGCCTTCAAATCCAGGGTACATGCCTTCAAGTCTTACTTCAGACGTTGTCTTTTCCACTTCCTTTCTCAGGTCTTCAACGCTAAGCACTTCTTTACCATTTACACGGATGATCACATATCCTTCTTCCATCCTGGTTTTAGAAAAAGCTCCTTTTTCCTTAATTCCGCTTACCTTAACTCCGCCTTTAATCCCCATCTCTAAAGCTTCTTTTTTTGACAAAGTTTCAAATGTAGCTCCGATCTTATCAAGTACGGAATTTTTTACCACATCTGTCGTACCGGCTGTATTAAGGAAGGTAAGCTTAGTTGTGTATTCTTTACCATTTCTGAAATAACTGATATTAATTTCTTCTCCGGGCCGGTAGGTAGCCACCTGGCCAACCATATCAGCACCTGTATAAACGGGCACACCATGAATCTTGGTAATGAAGTCACCCTTTTTAATACCAGCAGCTTTTGCAGCTCCTTTTTCCGGAACGTCCAATACATATACGCCTTCACCATCGGTAATTCCGTGTTCTTTTTTATATTCTTCACTGATATCTTCACGGGCATACTGTATGCCGAGGTATGCTCTTTGAACGGTGCCGAATTTCACGAGGTCCGACATTACCTTTTTTACAATATTCACCGGAATGGTAAAAGAGTAGCCTGCATAAGATCCCGTTGGGGAGGCAATAGCCGAATTTATGCCTACAAGTTTTCCATCTGTACTAACAAGTGGCCCGCCGCTATTACCCTGGTTTACAGCAGCATCTGTTTGGATAAACGATTCAACCGGAGTTTCACTTTTACGACGGTTAATTTCAAGCGTTCTTCCCTTAGCGCTTACAATACCCGCAGTAACCGTCGTTTCGAGGTTTAACGGATAACCGATCGCCAGCACCCACTGGCCAATTTTTACTTCGTCGGAATTTCCATAGAGAACGAAAGGGAGGCCTTTAGCCTCTACTTTAATGATTGCCAGGTCACTGCTTGGGTCAACTCCGATCATTTTTGCCTTAAACGAACGCCGGTTACTCAAAGTAACGGTTATATCATCTGCACCATCTATAACGTGGTTATTGGTAACAATGTATCCGTCTTCACTGATAATAACGCCCGAGCCTGACGCCTGTTGAGGTAAAGACCTTGCACGATCTCCGAACATGTCTTCCCATCCATCACCAAAAAGATCCGAGAACGGGCTTCTTCTGGGAAGATTATTGCTCACCCTGGCGGACATTTTTGTTTTAATGTGCACAGTTGCCGGAATAGTTGCTGCTGCCGCCTGCGTAAAATCAACAGGTGCATTCGGTACCCCAGCAACCCCGTCATTAAAACCGGCATAATTAGCCGGCGGTTTTACGTTGCTGGAGTTGAAGTTCGTCTGGTATTGGTATGTATCCTTTTCCACGATACGGTTGTAAGTCCAAACACTCCCTACGGCCGTAGTAGCACTAAGGAAAACGATGGCCACAGCTTGTCTAAATTTCATATGTAAAATTTTTTTTTGGTTGGATGTATTAACTATTCAAATTATGTGCCCGTCAGCTACAAATAACGTCTGAAACCGTGCTTTGTTTTGACCGCTGTTGGTTTAACATATGTTTTACTAAAACCTTCGTAGATCGGTATGAAGATACGCTTTTTCTGAAAAGGTAAAACGGGTTTACCGGGGTAAAATTAGGAAATCAGCTCATTAATTTCCTGCCCCGTAATTGAAGCCCAGGGCGCTGAGTGTTTTCCCGGTATATGTGTCAGGTAATATTGGCACGTCGAACGGCGATCGGCAACATTATGACATTAGATCATCGGACGGTTCGTGCTTCCGAAATCCATCTTCCTGCAACTACAGGAAATAGCACGAAGCGTTCCTATGGAACGCAGTTCGGGTTGTTTTGATTTCTACCCACGTGTTGTTCCTACGGGCAAAAGGAGGTGCTTTCTGTGGGAAGGACAATGAGTCGGGGGATTTTGCCGTTACAGCTCCAACAGGAATTTCATGGTATCTGCTCCATCGGCGAAATCGGTAATGGAAGGGCTTTGCGCCTGCCCGAATGGCACGTATCGCTTACCTACCACGCATTGAATTTCCGGGGTTTGCTGAAAGTCAACGCTTTCACCGGAAAAAAATTCATAATTCAACTGGCTGATAGGAGAAAACAAGGATGTGTTTTCAGAAAGCAGGATGGAGCCATTGGTCATGTGATACTTCTGATTCAACAGGTGAACCGCCAACTGGTAGTCGTAATTATTTTTGTACTTATGGTGATCAGCAAAGTAATTGTATTTTCGAAAGGCTTCAAGAAGGGGAACAAAGTCATAATCAGGGGGAACGTACAACTTAGTGACGTTTCTGCAGCCGAGTCCAAAGAACAAATGCACGTCATCTCCTAGTTGTTCGAGGTCTGCATTCGATTCGTCTCCGGTTAACATTGCAACGGAGGTTTTGTTTCGCCTGATAATGTTTGGGTACTTGCCAAAGTAATAATCAAAATACCGTGCAGAATTATTACTGCCCGTGGCGATATAAGCGTCACATCCTTTCAGTAAGGTTGAAACGGCGATGTGATTAGCTGTTTCGGGGTGCCATTCACTTAATTTCGAGATGATGTGCGTGATCAGGATTTCGTCCTTTGATGAAACTTTAATAAGCGCATTATGCCCTGTCAGGAAAATACACAGCAGGTCATGAAATCCGACAAGCGGGATATTTCCTGCCATAACGAGCCCCACTGTTTTTGGATCATTATTCGTTTCAGGTATATTATATTTCCCGGCGAATGACATCAATACGTCTGCGTTTACATATTTCTCTGCAATTGATCCCAGCGCTACTTCAATAAACCCGGGGGTAAACCAGTTATTGGCGCTGAAAGCCTTTTGTATAGCGCTCTGCAGGCTTTCGTCGCCCGAAGATATATAGTGACCCAGACGAATTAATAAATCAATTCGTTTCTGTAAATTCATGACTAAAATTTTTGCGTAGATTTCCGGTACTTCTCACAAAGCATCTGTGAACCCGTTAACTTGTGTCCGGAATATTTTATATAAATAAGATTAAGAAATGGTAATTTGATATTGCATACCTAAATTTGTAAGCAAAGTTAATGCTATATAACCCATTTAAAATTTAGACCATGGCGATTAAAATAACAGAAGAATGTATCAACTGCGGAGCCTGTGAACCGGAATGCCCGAATAATGCAATTTACGAAGGTGGAGTAGAATGGGCTATTGCTGATGGAACCACGGTTAAGGGATCATATATACTTCTCGACGGAACAGTGGTAGATGCCGATACGCGTAACCCGCCTGTTAGTGTTGATATTTATTATATTACTCCCAACAAATGCACGGAATGTCAGGGTTTTCATGAAGAGCCCCAGTGCGCTGCGGTTTGCCCGGTGGATTGCTGCGTTCCTGATGAAATGTACAGGGAGACTGTTGAAGATTTGATGGGAAAGAAAGAAAAACTGCATATGTAAAGGTGGATAAGTTTTGACCCGGTAAATTATTTATCTTCTATAATCTTATTAACTTAACAGTACAATCTTTGCACCGCAGCTCAGGCTGCTTTAACAGACGGGTGATATTTCCCGTTTACAGGTGAAGGTCTTTCCTTCACCTTTTTTAGTGCACGCTTTCAAGCATGAAACTTTATGACACGCTGCCATAGGCCATGATCACTAGGCAGCAATACCCTGCACTGTCTGCTGCAACAAGAATAATCCCGCTTATTTCAAATTTTGCTCAATCTTTGCTGCTCAAAAAAAATTTGAATATGGATAAAAGGCCAACGATCGCCTTTGTTACCGGCGGTTATTCCGGAGAATCGGTCATTTCATATGCAAGTGCCATTACAATAGAAAATAACCTTGATAAGGGGAAGTATAATATCTATAAGATCGACATTACACCCCTGGGCTGGATATACCATGCTGAAGGAAAGAAAATAAAGGTTAACAGGGATGATTTTTCGATCGAGGCAGATGGACGAAAGATTTCTTTTGATGCTGTATTTATAGGCATTCATGGAACACCGGGAGAAGATGGCAAACTTCAGGGTTACTTTGACCTGTTAAATATTCCCTACACTTCATGCGACGCTGCTACCTCAGCCTTAACCTTTAATAAACGCTATACAGTAGCGGTAGCGGCATTTGCCGGTATAAAGGTTGCCAAATCAGTACATCTTTTTAAACACAACAATCCAAATGCTGATAAGATACTTGAACAGGTGACTTTACCCGTTTTTGTTAAGCCGAATAATGGGGGAAGCAGCATCGGAATGTCAAAGGTCAATACGGCTGAAACGCTGCCTGCTGCTCTGGAAAAAGCTTTTAAGGAAGATGACCAGGTTTTGGTAGAAGAATTTATAACCGGCTCAGAATTCACTATTGGTGTATTTAAGAGCAAGGGCGAGATCATCACCCTGCCGTTTACAGAAATCAAAAGTAAAAAGGAGTTTTTTGATTTCGAGGCCAAATACACGGCTGGCATGAGCGAAGAGATCACCCCTGCGCAGGTAGGCGACGCCACTGCCACCAAAGTTCGCGAAACGGCAAAAAAAATATACCAGGTATTTAACTGCAGGGGAATTGTACGAATAGATTTCATTTACAACACTAGAGATCAACAGCCTTATATGCTGGAGATCAACACCGTTCCGGGTCAAAGTGAAGCCAGTATCGTACCGCAGCAGGTAAAAGCATTCGGGTGGACCTTAACAGAATTTTATTCCGCCCTGATTGATGATGTGCTTGAACGTAAATAAATTTTGTTTTCTTTGGGTGAATTTTAACCGTATTGCGTTAACCGTACCTGCAAAAAAACCTGATCTGTGTTTAAATTTATTACCAACCGCCCATTATGGATAAACATACTGTTTGCCGTTTTCATGGTGGCTGTGGTATTGGTTATTTTTCTTGCATCACTGGGATTTCTTACCCGGCACAATAAGATACTCAAAATTCCGTCGGTCAACGGAAAGTCGATGAGCGAAGCGACTTTGCTCCTAAACAACCACGGATTTGATGTAGTGATACAGGATTCAGTTTACATCGATACCATACCTCCGCTCACTGTAACCAAACAGTTTCCGGAAGCTGATGCTGCAGTAAAAATTAACCGTACGGTGTACCTGACGGTGAATCGGTCCGTTCCCCCGTTGGTGACGATGCCAAGGCTTGTTGGCAGCTTCCGCAACGCTGCCATGATCCTCAAACAATTCGGGTTGAAATTGGGCGACACACTTTACCGGCCTGACTTTGCAAAAAATTCAGTTCTTGGCCAGCTATATAACGGACAGGAAATCAGGCCCGGGACAAAGATTCCGATGGGTTCCACGATCTCGCTTGTTTTGGGAAGCGGTGTATCTAATGTTAACCTGTCTGTACCCGATCTTTTCGGCATGACCTATGCTGAAGCAAAATCGCGGCTCGATTCCCTTGGCGTGAGTGCGGTGCTGGTTGTAGATCCGGGAATATACGACACGCTTAGCGCATATGTTTATCGGCAGAACCCCGAACGCTTTAGTGATCAGGGACGCGTAAACCGCATCAGGTCCGGGCAGCTAATCGACATCTGGCTCAGCACAGAACAAAAGGAAAGAATAGACACCACCACAGCCTCTCCCGATTCTCTACAATAATAAGCTTAATGAATGTTATGCAAAGTATATCTGTACAGGAATTAAAAGAAAGATTAAAGGCGGGTGAAAAGCTCAACATCCTTGATGTTCGTGAGCCTGACGAATATGCAGAATTCAATATCGGGGGTAAATTGTATCCTCTCGGCCGAATACAAGCCATTCAGGTTGATGAGCTTGAAGACTGGAAAAACGAAGAGGTCATCGTGCACTGCCGAAGCGGTAAAAGAAGCCTGACAGCCTGTTTAGTCCTGGAAAATCTGGGGTTCAGCAATACTAAAAATCTTGAGGGTGGCATGCTGGCCTGGCAGGAACAGCACGGGCCTGTAAAATGAACTTGCAGCCGAGCCCGGATCGTGAATGATGAATTTCGGACATCGGAAGCTGGCTCGCTGCCGGGCTCCGACGGGTGCAGCGTGAGAATCAAAAACTTTTCAGCTGCGTACCTTGGCGACATGGTAAAGGATGATTGGAGGGCGACCCCTCCATGAAGAATCTCCTATAGCCTGATATTCACCCCTGCCATCCAGTTCGTCCCGGCCATTGGGTACACATAGTTTTCGGTCTGTAGCCCACCATTGCTTAAATAGCTGAAAGTATAGCCGCTGGGTTCGTATTTCCGGTTGAATAGGTTATTTACCTGGAGTATACATTTGGTATTTTTAATTATTTTATGGCTTAGTTGATAAACCAGTCGAATGTCCTGCACGTAAAAGTCGCCCAGGCTTCTTTGCCTGTTGCCCGTATTGTCTAAATACTGCCTCCCAACATATTTGCCTATCAGGTTTATTTCGCCGTTTTTTACAGGTATTAAGGTAACAGTAGAGCCCGCTGTGAGGCCCGGAGAGAAGGAAATGTCTGTTTTGGAATATCTGAATATTTTCTGGCCTCCCAGGTCATAGTCGTCTACGAACTCGGTAAAATCAACGACTTTGTTGCTGCTTAGTGTCAGGTTGCCATTGAAAATAAACCAGTTTTTAATCCTGTATTCCCCAGCCAGTTCGATTCCTTTTCGGAAGCTACGCGGGATATTTGTTCGCGTATAAGCCCCAACGTCATTTATTTTACCCGTTAAAACCAGTTGGTCCTTGTAAAGCATGTAATACAATGTGGCATTCAGGGTCAGGCTGCCTGCTTTTTTCCCCACGCCCAGCTCAAAATCATGCAGCCTTTCAGGTCTTGGCTGTTCAACAAGTCCGGCTTCAAAGTCATCCCGGTTCGGCTCTTTCCGGCCAACAGAATATGACAGGTATCCGTTCCAGTCCCGGTTGTTGTAATAAATCCCCGCCTTCGGATTAAAGAAGTCATATGTGTTGTTTATATTAAGCCCGGGATTGTTTCGGAAGCCATTTATATCATAATCCACTCTCCTGTACTGCAGGTCAATAAAGCCTTCCCAGGATTGTGCGATAGAATGCTGTAGCTTGGTATAGATATTTATATCGGATTTAACGGCATCGAGGTCATACCATTTATGATGATCCGGAATGTTCACTTTTGCCCAGACAAGTTTGCCGTAATGCTTTCCATCGTACCGGTTTATACCACCCCCAAAGGTTAGGTTTGAGCCATTTCTTTTGTATTGAAGCGAAAAGATATTTCCATAGAAGTAATTGTCGAGCCATAGTTGCTGAACAACGTCGGATACCCTTATGGTGTCGGAACCGGTTATAGTGTTTGGCAAACCAAATCCGGACAACGCCTGCTGCGCCTTGTATTGTTCATAATACCCCTTACCCCGGGTAAGAAAAACCGCAGTATTGAAGGAGACATGCTCACCGAATTCATGATTATAGAACAACTGATAATTATCCTGTCGGTAATTGTCTGTTTCATTTTCGTAAGGTTCACCAGGCTTTGCGGTTCCGGCGGAATTATATGTCCTGCTTTTAGCCAGGCTGCTTTGTAAAATGCCGTACCAGGCCTGGTAGGTTTTTTCTTTACCCGAAATAATGTTGAAGCGCAGAGAAGACTTTTTGTTCAGGTATGCAGCAGATAAATAAAGTGAAGTGAGGTTACTGGATGCCCTGTCTATGAAACCGTTGCTTGCAATTTTCGATACGCGGGCATCTACGGTAAAATGATCATTCAATAAACCCGTTCCTCCTTTTAGCGTATGCTTCCTTGTATGAAAAGATCCATAGCTGTTATTGAATTCCGCATAGGCCTGTTCCCTGAACTCATTGGTGGCGATATTTATGGTAGCACCAAAAGCACCACCGCCGTTTGAAGAAGTACCAACTCCGCGCTGAATCTGGATGCTGTTTACGGAGGATGCCAGATCGGGGAGGTCTACAAAATAACTTCCCTGGCTTTCGGCGTCGTTGTACGGAATTCCATTGAGGGTAACATTAATACGGGTGGGATCAGAACCGCGTATCCTGATACCCGTATAGCCAACGCCGTTTCCGGCATCTGAGCTGATAACGACGGAAGGAGTCTGGTTTAACAAAAAAGGAAGATCCTGGCCAAGGTTACTGTTCTCAATTGCTATTTTTGTCAGGTTTGTTTTGGTAAACGGCGCCTTGTCATTCGCCCGGATCGCCCGGATTTCCACTGGCTGCAGAAAAAGATTGAAACGCTCGAGTTTATAGCCTGTAACGCCGGCAGATGGTTCAATCACCGTTTCCAGGGTTTTGAAGCCTGCACTGCTGATCTTAATCACCTGCTGCGTTTTGTTGATAACCACCCGGAACATCCCATTATCATCGGTAAGAAATGTTCCGGTGTTTTTAATTTCAATTGTAGCTGCCGGTACCGGGAGCCCACTTTGGGCATCCGTGACTTTACCGGTGAATGTTTTTTGGGCGATTACAATTACACTAAAGAATATGTAGCAGATCGCCAAAGACAATTTTTTCATCATTTTCGATTGATGTGAAACGGAAACTCCGTAAAATTGATTTTGGAAATATGCTGCGAAAGCGAAGAGGATAGAACGAAATGCTGACCACCTTCCCTGCGCAGGCATTACCCTGTTCAGGTTCTACGGGTATTATCTCAGCCGTTTACGTTTGTGACGCACAGCACCCCGAGGAATCTGATGACTTTTTTAAAGCCGGCTCAAAGATATGAACTAAATAAAATTTTTGCCCCGGTTTGTAACATTTTTTTTCTTCCATCCGTCATACCAAAAACAATTATGAAGCCAATACCACTCGTTCTTCTTTCATTGTTGATATCCACCATCGCTGTGTCTCAGGCCGTGAACGAAAGAACGGTCATTAACGACCCCAATGCAGAGCCCCGCGCAGTAAAGGATTTCGATGCCATTCACGTTTCCAATGGTATTGCCCTGATGATAAAACAAGGCGATGCGGAAGGGATTGCTGTAAGCGCAAGCCGGGAACAGTTTAGGGATAAAATAAGGACAGTTGTAGAGAACGGGGTGCTTAAAATTTATTACGATAATGGTAAAATATGGAAAACCGATGACGGAAATAAAAAGCTGAGGGCTTATGTATCCGTTAAAACCCTTGAGAAATTATCCGGTAGTTCGGGCGCTGTTATAACGGTCAACGGGATAGTTAGCGCAAGACACCTTGCAATAAACCTTTCATCCGGAAGCCATATAAAGGGAGAGGTTAAAGCAGACGAACTTAGTATCGATCAAAGTAGTGGAGCAGTTGCGAAATTGAAGGGAAGCGCAAGATCAGTTACTGTGGAAACAAGCAGCGGAAGCGGGTTTTATGGTTTTGAACTTCTTGCAGACCTTTGCCATGCCAGGGCAACAAGTGGAAGTCATATTGAAATTACGGTAAACAAGGAATTGGAGGGGCGGGCAAATAGTGGCGGTGGAATCCGCTATCAGGGAAGCGGGGTTGAGAAGCATGCCTCTGTAAGCAGTGGGGGAAGTATAAACAGAAAGGGGTAAGTTTGTTATTGCCAAACTTGTTTAAGTGAAACAAAAAAAACATGCGAAGCTTATATTTAATTGCTGCTGTTCTTTGCATAAATGGATCATTTGCCCAGAAAGTAATTATAAATGATCCCAATGCTTCCGTGCGGCAGGTGGGCAGTTTTTCAGCAATTTCTATTTCAGGCGGTATTGATCTCTATTTATCACAAGGTGATGAAGATGCTGTTGCCGTGAGTGCGAGTGATACAAAGTACCGGGATAAGATCAGGACTGAAGTTGAAGACGGGACATTAAAGATCGGGTTTGACAACCGTAACTGGAAATGGAATGCCGGAAAGATGAACATGATTGTTTATGTTTCGTTCAAATCAATAAAAGAGTTATCGGCTTCCGGAGCCAGTAATATAATTGTTCCCGGGCAGATCAGTGGAGATGAGCTCATTGTTACGTTGTCCGGTGCCAGCGATTTCAGGGGTACCGTCAGGATGAGTAAATTAACTGTGGATCAACGCGGCGCTTCCGACGTAACCATATCCGGAAAAGTTGATCATCTTGACATATCCGCGGAGGGAGCCAGTGATCTTAAAGGATACGGCCTTGAAACAAAGAATTGCACCGTTAAAGCTTCCGGTGCCTCCGACATTAAGATCACCGTGCAGACGGAATTAAATGCAAGAGCAAGTGGCGCAAGTTCCGTTCTTTACAAAGGTTCCGGGGTAATTAAGGAAATGAAGTCCAGCGGGGCAAGCAGCGTTAAAAAGGGGTGATCATTCCACCAGAATCGTTATTATTTCCTGAATTGTTTGGTGGCAATATATTTATACCGTAATATTGCCACCCACATCGCGAAGTAGAGCAGCGGTAGCTCGTCGGGCTCATAACCCGAAGGTCGGGAGTTCGATCCTCCCCTTCGCAACATTAAGGCTCTTATGAGCCTTTTTTTGTTTTATGATTGCGGTATATTAGCATAGTCTCTTTTTGAAACGGTGGTTTACCACGCCCGCAAAAGTCATTGATTCTACGCTAAGCATTGTAAGCCTTGCGGCTGCCTGCCGGTTCAGGAATCATAAATCATAAATCATAAATGGTCTTTTAATAAAGGTATTTATCACTTATCTATTTTTTAATGGTTTTGCTATCATGAAGGCAGGCTTTGTAAACATATTTGGAAAACCAAATGCGGGCAAAAGCACTTTGCTGAATGCACTGATGGGGGAGAAGCTTGCAATCGTTTCTCATAAGGTACAGACTACGCGGCATAGGATCAAAGGTATACTTACTGAAAAAGATTACCAGGTGGTTTTTTCCGATACACCCGGTATTATCGAGCCAAAATATAAGTTACATGAAAAGATGATGCAGGCGGTAAGGAGTGCTCTTGAAGATGCGGATGTGGCATTGCTGATGGCAGATATCAATGATGACCGGGATGAATGCGATGCTATTTTTTCAGCTTTGAATGTAAAAGTGCCGGCAATCGTTGTCATCAATAAAATTGACGGTTGTCCTGAAAAAAAAGTGAAAGAAGCCCTTGATTTCTTTACCGGGAAAAGTTACTGCGGGGAGGTGCTGGGTATATCAGCGTTGGAAAAGCTAAACCTCGATGGACTGATGCAATCGGTGTTAAAATACATCCCCGAAGGTGAGCCTTTCTTTGAAGATGATAACATTACCGATTTGTCTACCAGGTTTCTGGTCGGGGAACTTGTCAGGGAGAAAATATACCAGTTGTTCCAGGACGAAATACCTTATCATACTACAGTGATTGTTCAGGAGTATAAAGAAAAAATTACTTTGGTTAAGATCCGGGCGGAAATTGTTGTTCAGCGGGAAACCCAGAAGGGTATTATCTTGGGAGAGGGGGGGAAAATGATCCGGCAGTTGGGTACCGAAGCGAGGATGGAAATTGAAAAGTTTATCGGTCAGAAGGTATTTCTCGAACTTTTTGTAAAAGTAAGGCCAAAGTGGAGAGATAATGATCTGCATTTAAGGGAATATGGGTATAGTTGAGGAAGTAGGTAGTACGTAGTAGGTAGTGGGAAGTAGGAAGTAGGTAGTAGGAAGTAGGTAGTGGGAAGTAGGAAGTAGGAAGTAGAAAACATACGAACAAAGTCATTTAATTGGCTTGGCTTTGTTGATCGGGATAAATTACTAAAATAGACGGTGGCAGTGGCTACCGGCGAATAAATACATATTAATGGCGGGATTTACAGTAGCAATTGTGGGAAGGCCTAATGTAGGGAAGAGTACCTTTTTCAACCGCCTGCTGGAACAGCGGAAGGCCATCGTTGATAATGTAAGCGGTGTAACCCGCGACAGGCAATATGGCGTAGCTGAATGGACAGGAAAAAGCTTTAACGTCATCGACACGGGAGGTTTTGTGCCAAAGAGTGATGATGTGTTTGAAAAGGAGATCAGGAAGCAGGTGCTGGTAGCAGTTGAAGAGGCAGATGCCCTTATCTTTATGGTAGATACATCAACGGGAATTACTGATCTTGACCAGGCCATGGCCGATGTGCTGAGGCGTACATCGAAACCCGTTTTTTTAACGGTGAATAAAGTAGATAATCACGACAGGTTGCTGGAAGCTTCTGAATTCTACAGTCTTGGATTCTCAGACATCTTTTTTATTTCGGCGGTCAGCGGCAGTGGCAGCGGCGAGATACTCGACGCGATCGTTGAGTTAATCCCGGAAGATAATATGGCCGACCTTTCGGAAAATCAACTCCCGAAGTTCGCCATTATCGGACAGCCAAATGTTGGCAAATCTTCTTTATTAAATGCGCTCGTTGGCAATGAAAGAGCGATCGTCAGCGAGATTGCGGGTACCACGAGAGATACTACTTCTACCCACTACAATTTGTTTCAGAAGGAATTTATTTTAATTGATACTGCGGGCATCCGCCGTAAAGCACGGGTAAACGAAAACCTTGAATTTTATGCTGTAATCAGGGCTATTAAAGCTATGGATGAGGCAGATGTATGTCTGGTTCTGCTTGATGCTACAAAGGGCATTACGGCGCAGGACCTGAATATTTTCGGCCTTGCGGCAAAAAAAGGAAAAGGCGTCGTGTTACTGGTAAATAAATGGGACCTGGTAGAAAAGGAAACAAATACAGCACGGGATTATGAAAAAGAGCTTAAAAATAAGATCGCTCCGTTTACCGATGTTCCCATCCTGTTTATTTCCGTGATAGATAAGCAACGGATATTAAAAGCTATCGAAACGGGCCTGGAGGTTTATGAAAACCGCACGAGAAAAATCTCTACGTCACAGCTAAATGAGGTTATGCAAAAGGCTATTCAGGCTTATCATCCCCCCGTTGTAAGAGGCAATCCTGTTACGATCAAATACATAACGCAATTGCCAACGGTTGTGCCCTCTTTTGCATTTTTTACGAATTATCCTGAAGAAATAAAAGCGCCTTACAAAAACTACCTTGAAAATCAATTGCGATCAAATTTTAACTTTAAGGGAGTGCCGGTAAGAATTTTCTTCCGCAAGAAATAGGGGTTAACCGGCTGCCTTTAATTAGCGCCTTAGGCAAACCTGTAAAAGCAAGGCCAGTTTTTGAAAAAAGCCTTTACCTCCGCGTTCGCGTTCTTTATTTGGATGGAACTTAAGAAATTTCCAACACCGTCTTATTCAACACTGCGCTTCCTTGTTCCAGAGGAACAATTCGTGGGTAGAAACACGACTTACCCTAAACCGCGTTCCATAGGAACGCTTCGTGTTATGGTATGCAGCTTACACGGCTAAGACACCCTGTAGGATAAATTTATTACTTTTGCGCTACGCTATCTCTTCTTACACCATTCAAACAATTGCCATGAAGAAATTCTTAACTATTTTCACGCTTGTGTCGTTAATGATCGCCTGCAATAATGCGCAGGAAAATAATACCCCGGAAAATAATACCCAGGAAAGTGGCACCCGGGAAAATGCGGCTCCGGAGAATAACGCTACAGACTCTGTAGTAGTTGATACCGCACCAGTCGCTCCTGCAACAGGGTCTATCGACAATACTGCCGTTAGACAAGACAGTTCCAGGGAAAGGATGAAGCGGGCTGTAAAAAAATGATCGCCTGATTGCCTTCTGCGATCTTCAATACCCATCGCGGCTTCGTGTTTATAGCATAGCATGCCTTAACGGCTTGGATCCGTAAGGCCATCCTGAATGTTTACGCGGCACCTACCGAGCCGGAGAAAAGGTATAAGCACTGCTATAAACACGGGGCTCCTACCGGAGCCAGCCATCAATTGAATTCTTCGCCGTAAAGCCGGGGGTGAGATCAGCATCAGAACAGGCTGGCACCGGCTTTAATGCTTACATTAAAACGTTAAAACACCCTGCACAGCGGTTGCTGTTCTTATTATTTTAGCGCTCAGGTAAATTTCCACGAGCACATTTTAATAGAACGGTATGGCCAGGTGTACTTGTATTTTGATTGTATGTTTATCGATCATCTGCCGGAGTTATTCAGCTCAGAAAAAATGGACAGGCGCCAATGGCGCCAGCTGGGATAATCAGGCAAACTGGTATCCCGCGGGTTCTCCCAATGATACAGATGATATCATTCTTGACAATACATTCCAGCAGTCAGCATATACGGTAATATTACCAGCCACACAGGTTTCGATTCACAGCCTGCTGATTCAACCAGGTCAAAACAGCCGGATAGAGCTGGTGCTCCCGGCTTCAAACACAACAAGCCCTGCGTTGTATGTTACCTCATCATTACAATCAATCGTTATCAGGAATGGAGGAGTGTTCCGGAACTCTTCAGGGTTAAACGGCAGCGCATCTGTTCGCATAAATGGAATGCTGAGTATTTACAACGGGGGAAGTTATATTCACAATACCCGGTCATCACATGCAACAGAACTGGTGGCGAAACTATCTGACGCGCCCGGCACGGAGAACGGAACCTTTGAATTTGATGTTCCCGGTGGTTCGTATCCAATTTCATTAAGTAACAGAACTTATGGCAACCTGGTGCTTTCCTCGGTGTCGTCCGGTGAAAACCAGACCTATAACGCATCCGGGAGTAATATCTGCATCATCAACGGGGATTTTCGAATAAATCACGGGGTTGTTTTTAATTTGGATTTTACACGGGACCTGGTCGTAAATGGCCGGTACATCCAAAAGGGTGGAACCTTCAACGTGGCCAGCCAGTTGAACTATAATGTTGTTAAACTAAAAGGGGCTATTTTACAGGAGGCGGCTGGCGTGATTACCGAAACCATGGGATGGCCTGTAATTGAAATGGCGGGCACTATCAATCAGCACGTTTCTTTTGCAGGCGCTATTACGAATGACGTAGCCATACGCGTCAATAATCCCGCAGGAGTTACGCTGTTAACGAACATGGCTGTTCCCTTCAGATTTCAATTTTTAAACGGTATTGTTAAAACATCCGGGGCCAGCCTGCTTATTTTTCAACATAAAAGCAGTGCTTCGGGTGCAAACGGCAGGTCGTATACGGACGGGCCTCTGGTAAAAAGAGGTAACGATGATTTTGAATTCCCTACCGGCAAACAGGGGGATTATGCCCCGGTAAAATTTCTGCACCTGGCAGTGCTGTTACCGACGAATGTATCGCCGAATATTTTATTGGTAATCCCCGGTCTACATTTGGCCCGGCATTCCAAAGTCCTCCCATCGTGAGAATAATTGCGTTGGAGTATTGGATTGTAAAACGGGTAGCCGGACAGGTACCCGGCAAAGTGACCTTGTCGGTCGGTACTTACAGCCATGCAACAGCGTTGCCTGATTTGGTTGTCGCCAGATGGGATACAGCCGGCTCCACCTGGAAAAGCGAAGGAAACTTCATGAGCTCAGGCATTGCTACTGGCTTGATTACCAGCAACAATCTAAGCAGTTTCGGGGCTTTTACCATAGGCAGCACAGTGCAACATCAAAATCCGCTTCCGGTATCTTTTATCCATCTCCGCGAGGTCCGCACGGTTAATGGGATCACCCTTCTTTGGGAAACGGCAGAAGGCTCTGAGCAAGGTTATTTTGACATTGAAAGGTCTGAGGAAGGAAATCATTTCGGTTATGTAGAAAGGATCAACGCAAAAAAAGTCCGGCAATATATTTATAACCATACAGAAGGTGTTTCAAAAGATCATTTCGTTCGAATCAGGTGGGTACCGAAAAACGGCGATCACGTTTACAGCAACCCGGTCTATGTTAAAGGCTTTACCCCGGCATTTGAGGTGGTAAAAATCTACCCTTCGATCATCATCGATGCGGCGACGATGATTATTAGTTCCGAAGGCAATGAAGAAGTACACTTTAGCATTAGAGATATAAATGGCAAAACCGTTATCTCGCAAAGGCATTTTCTTCACAAGGGCAAGAATGTCATCTCTGTGGCAGCCCGTTCGCTTCAGGTTGGGATATATTTTTTAACCATCCGTAATAAAGCCGGACGGACACTGGTAATCAGATTCTTCAAAACGTAAGACTTCGCGCTGGCAACCTGAAGCGCCACGGCGAGTCCCGGCGTAGCCGCCGTTGATCGAAACCACTGAGCCGGAGACTCGCCTGGGATGGTAGGGGGAGTGATGCCACGGCGAGGTTCCCCACCATCATCCCCGCCGATGTCTCCGCAGTACGCAGCGGCACTATTTTGCTGCCTGCGCGGGACTCGGCGGAGCGGAGGATGCAAGCCAAAACGGCGAGTCCCGGATTAGCCGCCGTTGATTGAAGCCGCTGAGCCGGAGACTCGCCTGAGATGGTAGGGGAGTGATGCCACGGCGAGGTTCCCCACCACCATCCCCGCCGACGTCTTCGCGGTACGCAGCGGCACTATTTTGCTCCCTGCGCGGGACTCGGCGGAGCGGAGGATGCAAGCCAAAACCCATCATTCCATAGCGAGATCGCTGTGCAAATACGCGCTGGCAACCTGTAGCGCCACGGCGAGTCCCGGTTTAGCCGCTGTTGGTCTAAACCGCTGAGCCGGAGACTCGCCTGGGATGGTTGGGAGTGAAGCCACGGCGAGGGTCCCCCACAACCATTCCCTCCGACGTCTCCGCAGTACGCAGCGTCTCTAAATTCAGGATTAGCCCACCGGCTCCACATACAAATGAAACGTTAAATTTTTTTTGTTTTCATTTGGATTAATACCGTTATTTGTGTAAACGATTGCACAAGCCTGAAAAACAAGATAACGATACACGATCTTGCCAGAGAGCTGAATTCAACCCCTGCTACCGTTTCACGTGCATTAAATAATCATCCCCGCATCAGCGCCCGCACCAAAAAAGCAGTCCTGGCACTCGCAGACAAATTACATTACCGCCGTAATCATCTGGCTTCTTCGCTGAGGTCTGGCAAAAGCCGGACAATAGGGGTGATCATCCCCAGTGCGGAAATAAATTTTTTTGGTTCTGTGGTACATGGTATTGAAAGTGTAGCCAACATAAACGGTTATGGAATACTTCTTTATCAATCCAATGAATCGCCTGTTTATGAGATCAAGGCAATTGAATCATTTGTGGGTGCAAAGGTTGATGGCATTCTTGCTTCTATTGCCAAGCAAACTATTGATTTCTCCCATTACGTAGCACTGCATAAACTGGACATACCGCTGGTTTTCTTCGACCGTACAAAAGATTCGCTCAATTTCCCCGCCGTAATAATCGATGATTTCAAAGGCGCATATATCGCTACCAAACACCTGGTAAAGCAGGGCTATAAACGTATTGCACATATTTCCGGTCAACGCCATTTAAAGATTTTTGAAGACCGGCTAAATGGCTATAAAGCGGCTTTACACGATTGCGGATTTCCACTGGATGATTCCCTTATTTATAATGGTGACGTTTCGATTGATGCCGGAAAAGAAGCAATGAATTACTTTCTTCAGCTGGATAACAGGCCGGATGCTGTATTTGCGGTGGAAGATTTTACTGCACTCGGTGTGATCAAGGCAGCAAAGGAAAAAAAGATCGAGATACCCCGCGTATTGGGAGTGATTGGCTTTGCAAACGAATCTTTCGGTGAGCACATAACGCCCGGCCTTTCGTCGATCGATCAGCAAACGGTACGGATGGGAAGAGAAGCTTTCACACTATTGCTGCAGCTTATTAATGATAACAACATAAAACACATGAAAAAAACAACCATTGTCCTGGAGCCGCTTCCCTGTTATCGGGAGTCTTCTCTGAAGAATTAGATGTGAAGTGTTCTACCCGGTATAAAAGCTTGTGCATTTACAACCTGGTTAAAAAGACCTCACTCCCAAACAAAAATTTTGTCTGCCTACATACCGATTAACTAAATCCCTGTTTATGAAAAATGATTTGTACACAGCTGCCGGAAATGCTGAAGATACTTTGCCCCATACCCGGCAGGTAATTATACCAAAGATCCTGTACTGCCTTTTTTTATGTGTGTGTTTATGCTCTTTCGAAGGGTTTTCACAGGATAATAAAGTAACCGTTACCGGCACTGTTACCGACAGTACCGGCACCGGCATTCCTTCAGTAACTGTAACTGAAAAAGGGACTAAAAATTCCACAGCTACGGGTAACAGTGGCAGCTTCACCATAAAAGTGAGCAATCCTAATGCTACCCTTGTCGTAAATTCCGTCGGATACCAGCCCCAGGAGGTAGCCGCCAATGCGGAAACAAATGTTTCGGTAGTTCTCCAACAGACAAGCTTGTCTCTTGGAGAAGTGGTTGTTATCGGTTATGGAACCCAGAAAAAAGGATCCCTCACCGGCTCCATTGCTACGGTGACAGCTAAAGACCTCGACCGTGTGCATGCCGGCTCTACGGTAAGTACCGGACTGGCCGGAAAGTTACCTGGCGTTACTTTCCGCATGCCTGACGGACGTCCGGGAGCTTCGGCCAATATCCAGATCCGAAATATGGGACGGCCGCTGTATGTTATTGACGGAATTCAGCAGGACGAGGGCCAGTTTAACAATATCTCCCCTACCGATATTGAAAGCATTTCCGTGTTGAAGGACGCATCTGCTGCTATATACGGTGTACGTGCCGCCAACGGGGTAGTGGTGGTAACTACAAAAAAAGGAGGTACCGGAAGAAACAATGTAAACGTAGATGCTTATGCAGGATGGCAAAGCTGGTTCCGTTTTGCAGAGGTTTTAAAAAATTCTTACGATTACATGTTTTACAGGGCGGAAGCCGAGGTAAACAGGTTTGGCTCTACCGGCATTACGCAGGCTGAGCTCGATAAATATAAACAAGGTGAAAGTGCCGGAAAAGCATACCGCAGCTTTGACTGGAGGGGTTATATTCTCGACAAGCCCGCTCCTCAAAACCAGGTTAATGTAAATATCAGCGGCGGGTCTGACAAAGTAAATTATTATGTGTCTGCAACAAATCTCGACCAGAAATCGAACCTCGGTAAGGAATACCGGTTTAACCGTTCTAACATTCAGTCGAACGTAACGGCTAAGCTCGCCAACGGGCTTAAAGTAGGTGTGGAAATAAACGGACGGGTAGAAACCCGGCAGAATCCGGGGGTACCGGGCGGGGACGATTATTTTTTATCAAGGCTGGCCATTCTCAGAAATACACCAAGAGAGAGGCCGTATGCCAACGACAATCCTGAATACTTAAACGACTTAGGTGAGCATCTGGAATCCAACTACGCTTTTTTAAGCGAGAAGATATCCGGTAAATTAAAATCAGAGTGGCGGGTGATGCAAACCAATTTTAATGCCGAATGGCAGATTCCCGGCATCAAAGGTTTATCTCTTAAAGGAGTATATTCTTATTACGTTGCCGACCTACAGTCTAACAACCAGGAATATACGTATAAAGCATATACTTACAGGCCTGCAACAGACACTACAAAAGAAGAATACAGGGCCACCGGTGGAAGCACCAATCCATGGCGCGACAGGGAGCAGATTAAGCAGATCAATACCAATATGCAGGCCCAGGTAAACTATAATACCACTTTTGGCGAGCATAATGTCGGAGCTACACTCGTTGCAGAAAGACTGCTGAATCATTACCGCAGAAACTGGCTGCATGCTTCCCCTATTTCCAACAATCTTCCACTAATCTATTTCCCTACTATGGACCGGTACGAGGATGCAGATGAAAAACAAAGCCGCCTCGGCTATATCGGACGCATAACCTATAGCTTCGCTAACCGGTATTTCCTTGAAGCTTCCGCACGGCGTGACGCGTCATACCTGTTTGCTCCCGACAAGCGCGTGGGCTATTTTCCCGGTATTTCAGCAGGGTGGAGGCTTACAGAGGAACCTATGTTTGCCAATCTTCTGGCTGGCAGCAGGGTATTGACTGATCTGAAGCTAAGAGGCTCTTACGGCCAGTTGGGCGACGACAGGAATCCCGCTAATCAAACCCAGCCGATCGTGGCTCCCTATGCATATCTTGAAGGATACAGGTACGACCGGGGTACTGCAATTATCGACGGTACAGCAGTTACAGTGTCAAGGGATCAGGGGGTACCGATCACAAATATATCCTGGCTTACCAGTAAGATAACCGATATCGGCCTTGATTTCAGTATGTTCGACGGGAAGCTATCCGGTACGATGGACTATTTCTACCGTAAACGCACCGGTCTTCTCGGAACCAAAAATGATGTTATTGTTCCTACTGAAATCGGCTATAGCCTGCCGCTGGAAAACATCAACAGCGATGCCCAGTACGGAGAAGAAATGTCGTTGAACTATACCGGCAATATCAACCGGATAAAATTCAATGTTGGCGGTAATATTTCCTATACCCGTGCCAAGACTTTACAGTCTTACAACCCGCTCTTTTTTAATTCCTGGGACCAATACCGCAATTCAACGGTTAACAGGTATGCCCGTATAGAATGGGGTTATGAAGTGGATGGGCAATTTACATCCATGGAGCAGATTAACAATTACACAGTGAATATAGACGGGCAGGGTAACCGGACTTTACTGCCGGGCGACCTTATCTATAAAGATCAGAACGGTGATGGTAAAATTGACGGGTACGACCAGCGCCCGATTGGTTTTGGATACGGCCAGCAGCCGAATATCAATTTCGGATTCACGATCGGGCTTGTTTATAAGAATTTTGACTTTAACGCCGATTTTTCAGGGGCTTCGGGGTATACCTGGTTTCAGAACTGGGAAACAAGATGGGCTTTCCAGAATAATGGAAACCTGAACACCATCTTTACAGACAGGTGGCACCGGGCAGACTTGTATGATCTCAACAGCCCCTGGATACCGGGAAAATACCCTGCCAACAGGTATAACATCCAACACGGCCATAGCAACTATGATGCAGGTGGCACGCGAAATTCAACTTTCTGGTTGCATAACGTAACTCAGGTAAGGGCAAGAACCATTCAAGTGGGTTACTCCATCCCCGCGGATCTGTTGCAAAGGGTTAAGATACAAAGAGCACGGGTTTATTTTAATGCTTACAACCTGTTTTCTTTTGATAACCTGAAGGAATACGGGGTGGATCCTGAAGTGGTGGATGATAACGGCCTGCAGTTCCCCCAAAATAAAGTGATCAATATAGGATTTAATCTCAGCCTTTAAAAATTACTTCCTTAAGCTTAAATAATTAAAATGAAAAAAATATTATCAATCGCAATCTTTACCACCCTGCTGGGAATGGCAGGTTGTAAAAAAGACTCCGAGTTTCTTGATATTCCTCCTATTCAGGTTTTGCCTAATGATGTGGCATTTTCAGATCCTGCGCTGGTTTTATCTATTTTAGGAGACTTATATAACCGCCAACTGGATTTTTCCAGTCTGGATAACGGCTGGAGAAGTTTTGCCGACTTCAGTGAAAGTTTTGCCTCTGAAAATGGCAGTTATTTCCTGGTACAAAGAACAGGTTGGGGGTATGGTGAATGGGGTGTTGATTGGGTTCAAAGCTATACCTACGTACGTGAATTGAATCTGTTTTTAGAAAGAATCAACACATCTACCGCTCTTACAGACGCTGAAAAATCAAGATTTACAGCAGAGGGAAAGTTTCTTCGTGCAAATTTTTATTTTGAGATGGTGAAGAGAATGGGAGGTGTTCCGCTTATTACGTCTTCAATGCAATACGACCCGGCGAAAGGCGATCTTGCATCTTTACAGGTAGCCAGGTCTAAAGAATCTGAAGTTTATGATTTTGTGATCAGCGAAGCGGAAGCCATCAAAAATCAGTTACCCGCCGATGTAAACCAGAAGTCACGGGCAAGTAAAGCCGCAGCCCTGGCCATGGAAGTACGGGCGGCGTTGTATGCAGCTTCGATAGCCAAATATGGTGTGAATACCCCACAGGTTTCACTTCCAGGTGGCGAAGTGGGCATCCCGGTCAGTATGGCTGCCGGTTACTATACCAAAGCATTGACCGCGGCCCGCGAAATTATAAGCGGCGGCGCTGGTGCATACCAGTTATACAACGTGCTGCCTGATAAGGCAGATAATTTTGCCGCCATATTTTTAGATAAAGGCAGCGTTAACCAGGAATCCATATTAATAGAAGACTTCAGGGCAGCGGGCGGCAGAGTGCATAATTTCACCGTAAATAACCAACCTTATTCAATATCGGATGAAGGGGGTGATGCAGGGCGCTTAAATCCTTCGCTAAACTTCGTTCAATCGTTTGAAAAGCTGGATAACACTTTTGCGCCGCTTGCAACAAGAGATGCCGCGGGAAATCCCATATTCTATAATGATCAGGTTGATATCTTCGCCGGCAGGGATGCACGCCTGGCTGGTACTGTACTTACGCCGAACAGCCTTTTTAAAGGCAAAAGGGTAGATATCTGGGCCGGTTACCAACTGGCCGACGGAACCGTGGTTACAAGTGACGAAGCGGCGCAGTTAAAAGCGTTGCCAGGTAGTAATACAGTTGTTCAGGTGGTGGGGAAAGACGGCCCTGTGAATATTGAATTCAGGTCTCAGAGCGGCTTTTATATCCGTAAATGGCTTGACCCCACTATTGGTTCCGGCCGAAGAGGAAGAGGCAGCGACGTAGCATTTATTCGTTACCGCTATGCTGAAGTTTTACTCAACGCCGCCGAAGCTGCTTTCGAATTAGGGCAGGCAGCCGTAGCCGCCGGGTATATGAACCAGGTCCGGGCAAGAGCGGGGTTGACCATACCGTTAACGCCGGCCCAGATCACCTTTGACAGGATTGTCCACGAGCGCAGGGTTGAACTTGCATTTGAGGGACATGACCTGTTTGATAAAAAACGCTGGAGAATAGCACATATAGTATGGGATGGTGTGCCTACATCCCTAGCCGATTTAACAAGCAATATCGGAAGGGCTACCAAAAGAAACACGCAACCGTGGGCGCTGTGGCCTTATAAATATCACAATCCTGGAAATCCAAACCATGGCAAATGGTTATTCAGGGAAGTTCGGCCGGCAGTAGTCACAGGATCTAACCGCTTCCAGTTGGGCAACTATTACAGTGAGATAAATAACAACGTGCGTGCGGCAAATCCAAAAATTGTAAGGCAGCCCAATCAATAGTCTTTCATGATAAAACTAACTTGTATGAAAATCAGAACGCTTTATATAATTACGCTGATCGTATGCGGCATTGCGGTTTCCTGTAAAAAGGATAATTACGAAGAGCCAACCTCAAAGTTAAGCGGCCGCATTGTGTATAAAGGTGAGCCGATAGGCGTAGAACATAACCAGGTGCCTTATGAACTTTATCAGTACGGTTTTGGAAAAGTAGGCCCCCTCGGATCATCCTTCGCCCAGGATGGCAGTTTCTCAGCCGTACTTTTTGATGGTGAATATAAACTCATCATTCCGAACGGGCAAGGCCCTTTCCGGTGGAGATATCTCGCTGGAGGCGCTCCTGACTCGGTATCTATTTCACTGAGAGGCAGCCAGACATTGGATCTTGAAGTGACGCCATATTACATGATTAGAACACCACAGTTTACGGCAAGCGGTGGAAGGGTAACAGTCGCTTTTAAGGCTGAAAAGATCATCACCGATGCCAACGCCAGAAATATAGAAACGGTAAGTCTTTATCTTAATAAAACCCAGTTTGTCTCCGGCAGCTCAGACCAGAACATTGCAACCGTAAATATGGCTGGCTCAGCAATCACTAACCCGGATAATATATCTTTGACAGTAACATCGCCTACAATAACCCCTTCCCAAAATTACGTCTTCGCACGTGTGGGAATAAAAATCGCCGGTGTGGAAGACAGGCTTTTCTCCCCCGTTCAAAAAATTCAATTGTAGACCCAAGGTCATTTACGCGTCGTTTCAGGATATCTATTGCCCTGCTAACAGTAATTACATGAACATTGTAAAGGGTTAGCGGGGCAATTCATTATGCAGCCATCTGTTAAACATGCTCCGGACGATATTTTGTTGATGGCCGGTCATGATGGTTTTCAGCGATTTGTCGCGGGATAAAAGGCTCCGGGTTAAGTTGCAACGCTCGTTCGCGAACGATATAAGCCTTATGATCTGTCGGGTAAGAAGGTTTGAAGACGCTGTAATCTGTTAATTGGGAAAATCTTTTTTTCCATTAACTTATGCCCCGATTGACATTCATTTAAAATTGGTTGTCGCAATATCTAAAAGTAAACGTATGAAAAAGTTTTTGCTGTTTCTCCTGGTGTTCGCCATCAGAACGTTGCCGGCGCAACAGAAGGCCCCTGCTTATCCTCTGATTACACACGATCCTTATTTCAGTATCTGGTCAACCACTGACGCTTTAAACGCATCATCCACCAAACACTGGACAGGCACCGACCACCCGTTGACTGCCCTTTTAAAAGTAGATGGAAAAACCTACCGTATTATGGGCGGTGAAAGTAAAACATATGAGAGTGTAGTTCCCACAAGCGATGAACAGTCTTATTCAGCCAGGTACACGGAAGCTGAACCGGGAGAAGGGTGGGAGGGCAGTCAGTTTAATGATGCAGCGTGGAAAACCGGGAGTGCGCCCTTCACCGACAACAAAACCATTAAAGGAACGCTGTGGACTACCGGGGATATATGGGTACGGAGAACGTTCAATCTCAATCGGCTGAACTTCGATAAACTGTACCTCAAGATCAACCATGATGATAATGCTGAGGTATATCTTAACGGGGAACCGGTATATAATTTCAAGGGATGGTTAGGCAAGATCCAGTACTTTGCCATTAATGATGCTGTTAAGCAGAAATTGAAAAAGGGGAAAAATGTTTTAGCCATACATGTGGCCAATACCGCCGGCGGAGCATGGCTTGATGCGGGCATCGCTGATGAACCCGTTGTAAAAAAGAATCCTGACATCTTTACTGCAGAACAGAAAAGTGTGGAGATCAAAGCCACGCAAACCATTTACCAGTTCTCCTGCGGCACAGTTGATGCCAGTCTTACGTTTACATCCCCTCTTCTAATGAGTGACTTAAATTTGTTATCAAGGCCGGTTTCGTACCTGTCTTATTCAACCATCTCCAATGATGACCGCGTACATGACGTTCAGCTTTATATCGGAGCTTCCACCAATATTGCCACAAACACCGCTGCTCAGGAAGTGGTAACGAAAAAGTATACTGCACCCGGACTAAATGTGCTGCGGGCCGGTACAAAAGAACAACCTGTTCTTCAAAAAAAAGGTGACGATGTAAGAATAGACTGGGGGTATATGTACATAGCAGCGCCTGTTGCAGCAAAAGCAAAACAATATGTATCCTCATCGGTCCAGGCACTGCAATCTTTCACTGCACCGAAGGTTGCTTTAACACCCGTTACATCAGGAAGGAACCTCGTTTTAAACACTACCGTCAATTTAGGTAAAGTAGGGAATACGCATGTTGATGGATTTGTTTTGATTGGTTATGATGATATTTTGTCAGTTCAGTATTTCGGGCAAAATCTAAAACCCTGGTGGAAAACTGATGCCTCGCAAACCATCGAATACCAGCTCACACAAGCAGCGACTGGTTACGAGGACATCATGAAAAGGTGTGATGATTTCAACAAGAGCCTGTATAATGACGTGCTGAGGGCAGGCGGTGAAAAATATGCGGATTTGTGTGTGCTCGCTTATCGCCAGAGTATAGCCGCACATAAACTGGTAAAAAGCCCGCAGGGTGACCTGCTTTTTCTTTCCAAGGAAAATTTCAGCAATGGCTCAATCAATACGGTAGATATAACCTATCCTTCAGCTCCACAGTTTCTTGCCTACAATCCTGACCTGATGAAAGGAATGCTCAACGGGATTTTCTATTACAGTGAAAGCGGGAAATGGACCAAACCTTTTGCCGCACATGACCTTGGCACTTATCCCCTTGCCAACGGCCAGACGTACGGAGAAGATATGCCCGTGGAAGAATCAGGTAACATGATTATTCTGACCGCTGCCATAGCCAAAGCCGAAGGTAACGCTGAATATGCAAGGCAGCATTGGAAAACATTGACCACGTGGGTAGATTACCTGAGCAGGGAAGGCTTTGATCCGGCAAACCAGTTGTGCACGGACGATTTTGCCGGACACCTCGCCAGAAACGCTAACCTTTCGGTAAAAGCGATTGTGGGCATCGGTTGTTACGGAATGCTTGCTGACATGCTTGGAGATAAAGCAACAGCCGATAAATATGGCAAAATGGCAAAGGAAATGGCTGTGAAGTGGATGCAGATGGCCGATGACGGAAACCATTATGCCTTAACTTTCGATAAAAAAGGGACCTGGAGCCAGAAGTATAATCTCATCTGGGATAAAGTACTCGGTCTGAACATTTTTCCAAAAGAAGTTTATGACAAGGAAATAAAATACTATCTCACCAAACAGAACGAATTTGGCCTGCCGCTGGATAGCAGGAAAACTTACACCAAAAGTGACTGGATCGTATGGACAGCAACACTATCGGATAACAGTCAGCATTTTAATGCCTTTATTGACCCCGTGCACAAGTTTGCCACGGAAACATCATCTCGCGTTCCTTTGAGCGACTGGCATGAAACAACAGATGGCAAACAGGTAGGTTTCCAGGCCCGCAGCGTTGTCGGAGGTTATTATATGAAGCTGCTTGAAACAAAGTTGAAGAAGTAAGTGGCGAGCTGATGAAAGAAAATGAACTGACAAATAAAGTAATTGGTTTGGCTATTGAAGTTCACAATGCTCTTGGGCCGGGATTGCTGGAAAGCGCATACAAGGAATGCCTTTATTATAAAATCGCAAAATCAGGAGTATGCGTGGAGAAGGAGAAACCAATGCCATTGATTTTTGAGGAGGTTAAACCGGACTGCGGTTACCGGATTGATTTATTGGTTGACGCGAAACTTGTGATAGAGATTAAAAGCGTAGAATTATTGAATGACATTCACCTTGCGCAAATACTTACCTATTTGAAATTGGGAATTATAAGCTGGGATTGCTGATGAATTTTAATGTGGTGAAATTAAAGTATGGTATTAAACGTGTAATAAACGGCACGTTGTAATACCTATACCCCGGTCGGAGACGGAGGGAAGGGAACCCCAAAGGGCGCAGAGGAAAGGGAACCCCAAAGGGTGCAGAGGAAAGGGAACCACAGAGAGGCGCGGAGAGAAGGGAACTGCAAAGAGGCACGGAAAAGCAGTGGTGGCAGTTTTTTATGGTTGCCTTTTGTACTTCTCTGTGCTTCCGCTTTGTGTTGCTTGGTGGTTCCCTCGACCACCAATCTCTTTATGTTTCCCTGCATCACCCCGGCGGTTATGTGGTTGAAAAAAGATAATGAGCAAAGATAAATCCTGCTGTTAACGTAATCGTTTTTTTATGAAAAAATGCCTCTACTTAATCTTGCTGTTCTCAGGAATAAACCTGAATGCTCAGCAACTGCTGGATCTTTCAACGTTCGATCAGAGAAGCGGAGCTAAAATTGAAAGGACAGGTAAGGTAATCACGGTAACGTGGCCCTTAAGTAAATCAGGCCGTGGCAGGCTGGTGCTGGATCTTGAAAATAAAAATCCGCTGTTTAAAAGTGTATCGGTCAGCAATAAAAATGCTATTTCAACGATTGCCGAAAACTTTGATCCTGCTTTCATACTGACTATTGGCAAAAGAGACCTCGTATCGCAGAATGGCTGGAACATCTTTTTTGATAAGGTTCCCAATAAGCCGTACAAGGCCTATACGATTGAATTCGACAAACAAACCGCGTCAGTTCGTACTGCTGGTTCACAGACGATCATTCATATACCCGGTATGCACGCCGCATCTTTTAGCGGGGCATTGGAAATTACCCTGTACAATGGGAGCCCTTTGTTTAATGTGGCTGCAGTTTTAACGACCAATGTTGATTCGACAGCTATTTTGTATGACGCCGGGCTGGTAAGTAAAAAACCCGAATGGACCAATATTGCATGGGCTGATACTAAAGATGTGCTTAGGTCTGCTATCGCGAAACAGGAGGATACCAGCAAAAATCTTGAGGTAAAATATCGTACCGTCATTGGCGAAAGCAATCTTGGAAGTATGGCCATTTTCCCTCCGCCACATCAATATTTTTACCCGCTCGACGAAGCTTTTAATCTAAAATTCACCTGGTACGGAAGTAATTACAGGAAGATGTTGCCGGGATTTGGAATCGGCATCAGACAGGATCTTCAGGGAGACAGGCGTTTTGTTCCCTGGTTTAATGCCCCGCCGCAATCCAGGCAAAGGCTGAACTTCTTTTGCCTGCTAAGCACCGGGAAAGCCGCCGATGCACTAAACGAGGTGAAAAAATATACTCACGACGATACATACCTGCCGGTTCCGGGGTATAAAACCATGTCAAGCCATTTCCATAACGAGTTCATCATGAAGGTGGTGCTTGCAGGAAAGCCCATCCCCGAACGACCGAACTTTGTTGATGTCTTTAAAAGAACCGGCGTTGACATCGTTCACCTCGGTGAATTCCATTACACGGCACATCCCAAAGGGCCGGATGAACAAAGGCTCACAGAGCTGAAAGCCTTATTTGATCAGTGCTCCCGGCTGTCGGATGAGAAGTTTCTTTTACTGCCGGGGGAAGAACCGAATGAATTTTTCGGAGGTCACTGGATGAATATTTTTCCAAACCCCGTGTACTGGATCATGTCCCGGAAAGCGGATTCGCCTTTCGTAACCCAGGATCCGAAATACGGCAGGGTTTACCGGGTTGCCGACAAGGATGAAATGCTGAAATTACTGGAAATCGAAAAAGGGCTTGCCTGGACGGCACATGCCCGCACCAAAGGGTCTACAGGTTTTCCGGACAGGTATAAAGAAGAAGCCTTCTTTAAATCGGACCGGTTTTTTGGTGCTGCATGGAAAGACATTCCTGCCGATCTCTCCAGACCAACATTAAGTAGGCGTGTTTTGGATCTGATGGATGACATGAATAACTGGGGATTAAGGAAACACGTCATTGCTGAAGCCGATCTGTTCACCATCGAACCGGAAAATGAAATGTACGCGCATCTGAACGTTAATTACCTGCAGCTTGATCGTTTGCCGGTCTTTCAAGATGGCTGGCAGCCCGTGCTGGACGCTATGGAACAAGGAAAGTTTTTTTCCGGTACGGGTGAAGTATTGTTCCCTTCTTTCACCGTCAACGGTACAGCAGCGGGGGGAAATTTGCAATTAGAGCCTTCCGGTAAAGCAGTCATCAATCTGGAAGTAAGCTGGACATTCCCGTTAAACTTTGCAGAAATAATTTCGGGCGATGGGCAGCAGGTGTTCCGGGAAAGAGTTAAGCTGAATCATACAAAGGCTTTTGGTAAACAAAAATTTACGTTTCCCGTTAACCTTAAAAACAGGAAATGGGTAAGGGTTGAAGTTTGGGACGTAGCGGTAAATGGTGCATTTACACAATCCGTGTGGCTTCAATGAGCACTACGTCAGCCGACGACATTTTAGCTTCAAATACCACAGCTTACAGCTATCAGCTATCAGCTATCAGCAATCAGCTATCAGCAGAAACAAGTCCAAACAGAAAGCAGGAAAGTGTCAAAACGGTTTAAATATTAAATTACATGACCTAAATTGCAGGCTATATGATTGTACGTGGTCTGATCCTTTGGCTTGCCCTGTTTCTTTCGCTGGTATTGATGACGCTTTCTGGCCAGACGCAAAGCAGCGCCCCTCTTTTTAAACTGCTGCCATCCTCCCACACAGGTATCGATTTCAAAAACTCGCTTACAGAAAGTGATAGCCTCAACATTCTAAACCAGGCTAATATTTACAACGGCGGGGGTGTAGGTGTTGGTGATTTTAATAATGATGGTTTAACTGATGTTTATTTTGCAGGGAATATGGTTTCCAACAAACTTTACCTCAATAAAGGTTCGTTGAAATTTACAGACATCACAAAGGCGGCGGGTGTTGATGGTAAAGGCAGATGGTGTACGGGCATTTCAATTGTGGATATTAATGCTGACGGGTTTCTGGATATCTATGCTTCCGCTTCCTTCCGCAAAAATGATGTGCTTCTGCGTACTAATCTCTTGTACGTAAACGAAGGCGTCAATAAAGATGGCATTCCTACCTTTAAAGAATCTGCTGCTTCGTACGGCCTTGCAGATACAGGCTTTAGCACACAGGCATACTTTTTTGATTACGACCTCGACGGCGACCTCGATATGTACCAGGTCACCAATGAATTGTACGACCAGAAAACGCCCATAAAGTTCAGGCCGAAAGTAACAAATGGCACTGCTCTGAATACTGATCGACTTTACCGTAATAATGGCAACCAGACATTCACCGACGTGTCAAAAAAGGCCGGCATTCAGATTGAAGGTTGGGGACATGCTGCCGTGATCACTGACATCAATCTTGACGGATGGCCCGATATCTATGTAGCGAATGATTTTGTTTCGAATGACCTGTGTTATATCAACAATAAAAACGGAACGTTTACCAATCGCCTTCACGAGTATTTCAAACATACTGGCTGGAACGCTATGGGAACCGATGCCGTTGACATCAACAACGATGGCTTTCCCGACCTGATCTCACTGGAAATGCTGCCGGAAACAAATATGCGTAAAAAGCGGATGCTGAGCGGCAACGAATATTATAATTACACGAACAGCGAAAAGTATGGATACGAGCACCAGTATGTGCGTAATGTACTGCAGCTAAACAGCGGTACCATACCGGGCGGGCACGTAATATTCAATGATGTGGGGTATATGGCAGGGGTTTACCAGACAGACTGGAGCTGGTGCCCGTTGGTGGCTGACTTTGATAACGATGGCTATCGCGACATGATCATTTCAAATGGCCTGCCCCGCGACGTGACCGACCTCGATTATATTGCCTACAACAACGGACAGGGTGGTGGCAGCGGAAATTTTTCACTGGCGTTGACAGATTCTCTTCCTGTTGTAAGACTTGCCAATTATGCATTCAGAAATACCAACGGAATTATTTTTGAAAATATGTCGAAGGCATGGGGGTTTGACCAACCTGCATTTTCAAATGGCGCTGCTTATGCCGACCTGGATAATGATGGTGACCTTGACGTTTTGATGAACAATATCAATGATGAATCTTTTGTTTATGAAAACACCCTCAACAATGCCGGCAAAAAAAATGACTTTCATACACTAAGGGTACAATTTGCCGGAACCGGAAAAAACATAAACGGTATTGGCGCCACGTTGAGGATATATTACGATAAGGGCAAACAGCTGTTTTACGAACACCAACCCTGCAGGGGCTACCTATCTACGCATGACATAAGAACGCATTTCGGTTTAGGAGCTGCCTCGCAAATTGATTCACTGGTCGTACGGTGGCCTGATGGCAAGAGCCAGGTGCTTACCAATACCGGCGTGGACAAGACCATCACCGTTTTCCATAAGGATGCCAAGGCAGCGGTCAGTAAGACTGCTCAGCCAGTGACGTCCCCGCTTTTTATCCCTGCGTCGGCGCGTCACGGAATAAAGTTTAGGCCGAAGGAAAGGGATTTTGTGGATTATAACATTCAACCAACTATTCCTCACAAGCTGAGCCAGTACGGGCCTGGCATCGCCGTGGGAGATGTTGATCAAAACGGTTTTGAGGATTTCTATATCGGCGGTTCGTCAGGCAACCCCGGTGTGTTTTTTATGCAGAATTCAAGCGGCAGATTTATGCTGGATTCTTCCAGGTTTGCTCCTAAAGATGATCCCCTCCATGAAGACATGGGCGTACTGCTTTTTGATGCGGATGGTGATAAGGATTTGGATCTTTTTGTCGTGAGCGGTAGTTACGAAATTCCGCCTAATCATCCCATAAGCCAGGATCGCCTTTTTCTGAACAACGGGAAAGGCCAGTTTACAAAATCTCCCGGAGCGCTCCCGAGAGATGTTGCCAATGGTTCGTGCGTTCGTGCGGCTGATATGGATGCTGATGGTGATCTTGATCTGTTTGTTGGAGGACGGGTAGTTTCCGGTGCCTATCCGGTTGCACCACGTAGTTATATTTTAGAAAACCAGCGGGGGATATTTACTGATGTTACAGCGCAATATTGTCCGGAGTTGTCTGAATTGGGTATGATTACCGATGCGTTATGGAGCGATTTTGACAACGATGGAAAAGTTGACCTGGTGGTTACCGGTGAATGGATGGCGGTCAATTTTCTCAAGAATACGGGCAAGGCATTTGTGCCAGCCGGGAATACAGGCATAAGTGATCGCCGCGGATGGTGGAACAGCCTTGTAGGCAGTGATTTCGACAATGATGGAGATATTGATTATATCGCCGGCAATTTAGGACTGAACACAAACTACAAGGCCAGTGCTGAAGAGCCGATTACAATCCTGGGAAAAGACCTGGATAATAACGGCTCTTTTGACGCGATGGTATTTTGCTATCTGAAAGGGGAAGATGGTTCGATGAAACCTTATCCCATGTCTACGAAAGATGATATGGTCAGCCAGTTGATCTCGACAAGAAAAAAATTTCCTACATATAAATCCTATGGCCTGGCAACCATGGATGACATGTGGAGTAAAACCGATCGCGAAGGTGCTGTAAGCCTTATAGTGAATCATATGGCATCCAGTTATATCGAGAATAAGGGTAATGGTCAGTTTACGATAAAACCGCTGCCATATGAGGCTCAGGTAGCACCTGTATATGGAATGATGAGCGACGACGCAGACGGCGACGGAAACCACGATGTGTTAATGGTAGGGAATGACTACGGTATGGAACCTTATAGCGGCAGGCACGATGCATTTTCGGGACTATATTTGAAAGGTGATGGCAAAGGGAACTTTGCCGCTACGCCTATCGCACAAAGCGGGTTTTTTGTAAAAGGTGATGCTAAAGGTCTTGCGCGGGTGCATACCGCGCACAATGAAGATATCATTATAGCAACACAAAACCAGGACAGCCTGATGGTTTTTGCAAAGCGTCCGTTGAAAGCTGCACCACCGGCAAAATGGATTACGCTAAATGACAACGATTTTACGGGAGAGATCGTTTATATGGATGGAAGAAAAAGCAGAGTTGAATTCTATTACGGATCAACTTACTTATCGCAATCATCCCGTAAAATTATGGTTGATAAAAACGTTGAAAAAATGACGATCACTGATTTCAGGGGACATAAAAGGCAGGTATTGTGAAGCCGGCGATGACCATAATGTTGATTGTACTGATCGCTTCTTTTGGCAGGATGAGTGCTCAGGGCCGGAATACAGATGCAGACAATGCGGAGCTCATACACCGGTCGGTGAAAATGGTAACTGATGTTATTGTGTATGACATCTACTCGCCTCCGGTTGCCAGCAGAACATACGCATACATCTGTATTGCGGGCTATGAAGCTGCGCTTCCCTCCAACTCAGGTTACATCAGTCTTGCCGGGCAGCTACACCAGCTCGCTGCCCTGCCATTGCCCGATTCCGGTAAAGCCTGCGACTATGCTTTATCGGCGGTACATGCAATTCTGACTGTGGGAAAAGCACTTGTTGTTTCAGAAGAAAAAATTGATGCCTTCAAAACGAAAATGATGCAGGAGTTCAAAAACCGGAACATACCTGTTGAGGTGTTTAGCAATTCTGTAGCCTTCGGCCAGCAGGTGGCTGATCATATTCTTGCCTGGGCAGCACAAGACAAATACACACAAACCCGGTCGTTGGCCAAACATGCTGTAAATGATGAAGCAGGCTCCTGGAAACCCACGCCGCCCGCTTACATCAAAGCGATTGAGCCCCATTGGAATAAGATGAGAACATTTCTGATCGATTCAGCGCAACAATTTAAACCTGTTCCGCCAACGCCTTTTTCCACCGGCAGGAACAGCCGTTTTTACAAGGAGGCGTTGGCCGTACATGACATGGGATTAAAGCTTACCCCCGAACAAAGCGAGATTGCAAATTTTTGGGATTGTAACCCTTTTAAAATGAACGTCAGGGGCCATGTGATGTACGCCACAAAAAAAATATCGCCCAACGGTCACTGGATAAACATTACCAGGTTGGCATGCAGGAAAGCAAACGCCGGTTTAATGCAGACAACGGAAGCTTACGCATGCTTATCTGTTGCGCTTGCTGATTGTTTTATAAGTTGCTGGGACGAAAAGTACAGGAGTAATGTGATAAGGCCCGAAACTTTCATCAATCAATATATCGACCCAAACTGGGTGCCGCTGCTTCAGACTCCGCCATTTCCGGAATATACAAGCGGACACAGTGTAATTTCTTCAGCCGCCGCGGTAGTGCTTTCCAGGTTGTTTGGTGAAAATTTTTCCTATACCGATTCTACAGAAGTCGAATTTGGCTTACCGGCCCGCAAGTTTACGTCTTTTGAAAGTGCTGCTGCTGAAGCAGCCATCAGCCGTTTCTACGGAGGCATTCATTATATGCCCGCAATTACCAATGGCATTCAGGAAGGAAAAAACATCGGGAGATTTTTTACGGGCAAATTAAGAACAAAAAAAGAAAAGACAGCATTGACCCTGCAGAAAAACCTTCGTTGATTTAATTTAAAGTAGCTTATTAATTTTTTATTGTTTGAACATCCCAGCGGCAGGAGAAGGGAAGAACGAATTCCGTTCATATCACCGGTTCGTGCTTTCGTAGAAGTGTTTGCGATGTGGCGGCAATAGAATTACCGTCACCTTGGTTAAAGATATAAAGCTTAACTGAAAAACTACTCTTGAGCTGCGTTCCGTCCGCCGCCATATTGCAAACACTCATGTTTAGCGGTTAGGCGTTCTTCTCGTTCGTCCAACTTTTGCATTAATGCAAGTTTCATTTTTTATATTTGAAGCATCCATAACCAAGCGTCACTAATTTCATCATCTTGTACTATTTCGGCAAATGTAAATCCGTTATTCTGTAAAATTTTTGTCGAAGCGTTATGTTCGGGTGCTGTTTTAGCTGTTATTATTATAGTCGGGTCGAATTGTTGAGAAATTAATACAAGTTTCCTACAGGAAAACGTAGAAATTCCTTGTCTTTCGTATTCTTTGAATGTCCAATAGGCAATTTCAACTTTCCCTTCTTTTGGTTGTCCTGTAAAACCACAAGAGCCAACAATTTGATTTTCTTTTATTACAAAGTATCCAACCCACGGTAAATTGTAGCCGACTTTTTGATAGTATTCATCGTACGTTTTCAATAACATTTGGCAATTGTCTGAACTATAAATTTCTTTCGATTTGTCAACATTTAATTCTATGGTTTTAAGTTCCAATTGCCTTTCAATTTTTAGTTAAATATTTGTTCGTTGCTTTTGTCGATGTCCTCCACTACGCTTACCGCTAACGTAGAAGGGCTTTGTGAAGGCAAAAATGTATAATCTGCCGCTTCATCAATTTGCTGGTGTTCAATAAAGATAATTAGTCGAAAACATATTCTTCAGCCCTGCTTTTACAAAGAGCACATGTTGTACATTAACTTCATCGTTGGTGCTGCGCACCCGACGAAGTCTTATTTGTTAGCGGCTGTCTATCTGCTGTCAAAAAAGTCCTGTGATCATGATGCTAAGATTGTTTAAGGAATTGTTTCGCTGTTTTAAATTCTACCCTGTTTAAATTTCCCTGGTTGGCAACATTAATTAGTTGTTCATAATAAAACTTCGCTTTTTCCAAGTTGCAGGACCGTTCTGCCGCCTGGGCGGCACCATACAACGCATTAAAACGATTAGGATGTTTTTTTAAGGCCGCTTCAAAAGCTACCAGTGCAGTGTCCCATTTATTCATGTGCAGTAGCAGCTCACCCAACATTTCTTTTGCCGGAATTACTTCGCCGGGCGTCACCGGGTGTTTTTCTGTTTTATCCTCCAGGTTTGCAGCAAGCCTCATCTTCGCTAGTGCCTCGTTGTTTTCCCCTTCCTTGAAATGCATCCACGCTTCAGCCGTATATATTTGTATCTCTACCTGACCTGCTTTATAAGCATCTTTTTGTTTCACCAATACATCATGCAAGCTCCTCAATTCCTCTAATTCGGTTCCTGCAACCTCTTTATTACCCGTATGTACAGCACCCATTATCCTTGTGAAGTGAATGATGGCTTTTTGCCAGGGAAACGCTTCCCACGAAAAATTTTTCTGAGGCAGTTTTAAGGTTACGGCTTCGCCCCAGGCCTTGTTTTCCAACACATAACGGGAGGGCATTGCAGCAAATGCATAAGCTACTTTTAAATTAGCTGGATGAATTTCTTTCATAGAATCTAAGTACGCCAATTGCTTTTTAGCGAGGTCATTTTGCCCTCTTTGCAGGTAAGCATACATCAGGTAATCCAACCCATGAAGCTCTTCATCCCAGTGGCCTTTGATACCCGTTGATTTTGCATAACACTGCGCAGAACTAACGGAAGCCAGGTTAGAGCTGACACATTCCTCCCAGAGCCCCAGCCGTGTAAAGATATGCGAAGGCATGTGCAGCGCATGGGCTGATGAAGGTGCTACGGAAGCATATCTTCTGGCTGCAGATAATCCCATATTGGCCAGTTCAGGAGAGTCATAGGTATGAATGATGTAATGCACAATTCCCGGATGGTTCGGTTGGCCGGGATAAAGTGCATTTAAAATATCACCTGCCTTTTTTTGTTTGCCAAAACTTTTATCCCCGGGATCAGCCGCAGCATTCAGCGCCAGGGCATAGAATATGGCAGCTTCTTTATCGTCAGGATATTTGGTCCGCAGGCCCTCCATTGCTTCTTCGAATTGTAAACATCTTGAACGGTGATCTGTTTTTTCATAGTTTTCAAAATAGGATGCAATAGCGGCTATATAGTCCGACTCCCGTTCTGACTTCTTTGTAATAGAATTAGCTATTTCAATGGCTTTCGCTCCCTTTGTTAATTCGGCTTCTGTAGGTGGTGCCCACAGTGCATGAAAATTACTCATCGCTACTCCCCAATAGGCCATGGCGCATTGGGGGTCCTTGTCAATAACGGCTGCAAAAACTTTTTCGGCTTCATCATATTCAAAAGAATGCAGGAGTTTTAGTGCCAGCGTGAAATCCTTTTTTGCTTTGGGATTGCCAGTGATTTCAAAAGCAAGTGAGCCAAATTCTTTATCAGCTGGTCCGCAGGAAATAACCTCTCCTCTTTTAAGATTCATATCCTTTATCAAGACTGCTGAAGGAGCAGTGTCTTTGTCGTTGCAGGAAAAGCCTATCAACGATAAAAAAATAAAAAACGCCGCATGCATAAGTGCTACTTTCATTCTGTATATTTTTAGAACGGTTAATAGGCCAGCAGATTAAACTTTTTTATAAGGGTAGCGGTTGCCGCTAACGTCGAGTATTTGCGAAGGCATGGAATTTAATGAACGTCCGGCCCGGCACATATGCAAAATTAAAAATATAAAGTTGAAGTTAAAACACAAAGCAAAATTTGTAAACGTCAGCTCGAACTACTGCCGATGGTAGCACATAGTTGATATTACATCGTCAAGCCATGCTTTTGCAAATACTGATGTGTGTGCCCTGAATGGTAAATATAGTTCTTAGAAATAAGACGCCAGAGAGTGAAAGTCTCTTATGCGCGGGATTAGTTACCCGAAGCATTAGCAACCGCAAGGTGGTTTGGAGTGATCCATGCACTGAAGTAAGCGTGACTGCAAACACCTGTACTGACGAACAGGAACTGCATATGAGGGATAGCCAAGGGGATGAGTAAGCACATCACTACAAAGTCCTAAATTATTTTAGTTTGGTTATGTAGATGCAGCAGTGATAGGTAGAAGGCTATTTATCTTACCGGGGGAGGTCTTCTTGTTTATCTAAACAAAGAAGAAGTCAGCAGAGGTCATAGTAGTTGCAGCAACGAGCCGTCACCATTTTGGATAAAGGCGGAGGTCTCACAAAACAGCGAAGGCTCAAACGTTAAGTGGCTTCCAATTCAGTAAGGAGGTTCAAATTAAAAGTTTGCCAGCCTTATTTTAAACGAAGCAGGATGCAACTGGTGTAAAGAGCGGTTGTATTTATACTTAACGAACCGCCGTATACGAGAACCGTACGTACGGTGGTGTGAGAGGCGCTCCCTGTCACTTACAAGTGGCAGGGCCGTCTACTCGATTGGTGGCAGTGGTTTTGTTTTCTGAAGTAAATTCATCTTTAATTAAAATAGTGGCTGAGCACCTACAGCGGTAGAAGAAGACTCGTTTGGGAATTAATGTTATGAAGCCCCCTTATTTAAAATAGGGGGATGGATTTTTGCCGCCACCTTTTACCACCTCCAGTCGTTTTCTCATTTCTGCTGAGAGTACTAAGTCCTCTTTGCGTGAATAAATTTCAATGAGTGCAATCAGTGTATTGATATCATTAGGATTAATGGTTTCTGCCTTTTTAAAATAAGGCAATGATTGATCAAATAAACCCATGATCTCGTTCCGGATAAAAGTAAGTTTTTCTAATCCATTCTTTGAAAAATCATCCGAAAGTTCATTCATTTGCCGCGTACGGACGGCAGCTTTGTTGTAGTAGAGTGCACCGAGAGAATAGTTTGCGTCCAGGTTTTTCGGATCTTTCATCAGCCCGTTGGAAAAGTATCTTTTTGCATTATCAAAATAGGTATTCGCTTTGGGCTCATCATTATTTATTAACGCTGATTGAAACAGGTTGTCATACACATTACCAAGCGTTACATACAGGCTAACATTTCCAGGTTCCTGTTCGATGGCCTGTTCGAGTCGGCCGGTTAATTCATTCAATTTACCGGCTTTAAGGTAAACGTTGATTTCTGCAAATAACAGGGCGTGATCATTTGGGAATTTTTTACGCCCTTCTGCAACTATCCTGCCGGCAGCTGCTTCATCGCCCAACTGTTGTTTGCAATTGTAAAGGGCTTCATACACCGCTGGTTTAATCGTGCCTGCATTGTACAATTTGTCGTAAAAGACAATGGCATCAGGGCAGCGATTTGCCAGGGAGGCCGCTAAACCTGTAAAATAAATTTGGTCTTCCAGTTGTTGCATATTATCCAGTAAACTTTTGTATCCGTTTTCCTTCAGGAGATCATGACTCTCTAAAGAAGCACGAAAGGATAAAAATGATTTTTCGTATTGCATTCCATCATATTTGCTAAGCCCAGTATTGATCAGGTGGCCCTGGACCTCACTTATACCTTTTATCGCATCCAATTTTTCGTATTTTATTTGGGATAGCCCGTAAACTTTTTTATAATCCTCGAAAGCAACAAGGGCATCATTATCACCAGTCAGGGGAATATTGGGGTCAAGTTGCCTTTTTATCATATCGCTTTGCAGCCGGGTATTGTAAATATTCCCTTTGGTAAGCCAGGCTGACATAATAGTTTGTACTTCCGGAGTCTTTAATGACTGTTCAATCAGGTTCATGGCTTCCGCCAATTTTGCGGAATTATTCACAGGATCGCTATTATAGGAAGCGAGTGCAGTGCCTGCACTTTTTGCAAGGATGGCTCCGTCTTCCTGGGCTGTTGAGAATTGTGCCGAGAATAAAAACAACGTTAGAGGGAACAAAATTTTTTTCATGAAAATTTTTATATAGATGCGATACAAAAATTGGCAATAAGCAGAATGGGACCGGATAACTTTCAAATTTATAGATAGTATTTGAGAATTGGCCGGTTTTGTAATGGCATATTAATTAGTATGAATTTTTTCACCTGACTCATAATAGGTTAATATTTCTACTATCTAATTTGTTTTGTAGAGGTGTAGAATTTAAATTACAAATACTTGAATTTTTCTCTGTATATAAATTTGCATACTGTATTTTAGCATTGGCACCAACGTTGAGGGCTTACAGCAGGTGGGGAATTGGTTTCCGTCTGCCCGTAACCGCTGCTAAATTTATGATTTAAAGTCCATTGTTTGTTGTATTGCTGAATTATTGACTTCCTGCCCGAACTGCCGTAGAATACAGATTTGTAGTCAATTTGGGCAACAATACTTTTGGTGTCTACCCAATTTAAATGCTTTAATGTATTTGGAAGGGTAAAGTTCCTGAGATTTTTTGTTGTGTCAGTTAATTTAAGGATAGCGTGTCCTGCTTGTCCATAGCCAAAAGCACCTAAATCAATTCCATAGCTCAATAATATCATCGAACTGTCGGGTGATAACTTGCGGTCAAACTGAACAAAATCTCCATCAGACATAAATACCTCTTGTTTCCTGTCATACATGTCACAACCTAAAAATTGTGGCTTGCATTATTTTTTGACTTAACTGTTCTGTTTTTTGGTCACCAAATAATACGTACAAAGGCGTTTCTTTATTTCCTAATTCATTAAGTGGCAAATCAATAAAATTAGCAAAGCCATAAGGGTAAAACCGAATAGCAAAAGTATTTACATATCCTGTCGGCTCAATGTAGAATTGTTCTGTTATTTGTCCAAGTAACATTTGTCTGGGCTGAATTACAAAATCATCGTCCGAAGTGTACCGTTTAATGTCGTCACCCGGAATAAAACACATATCAACACAGCCGTCTGGTAAAATGAGTTGTCTTTGAGTGTCCTTCTGTGCAGGTACTTCTAAAGTCCAATAGCATTTTACTATTGTCTCTATGTCTGAATGTGGTTTAAATGTCTGATAGTCCATTTATGTAGGGTGTTCAATAGAGTGACGCATAACGCGACGGCTTACAGCAGGTGGGGAAGTAGAATTCCGTCTGCCCATTACCACCGACAATTTATAGTTAAAAGTTCATTGTTTGTTATATCGATGATTTATAACGTCATGCCTGACCACTGTACAGTAACGATTATAGCTGATTGTTATTACGTCCGGTCCCACTTGCTGTAAGCCGAGGTTGGCTGAAGTGCTATTTAGAATGTGAGGTCTTTTGCATTTAATTTAACCACCTTACCTTTCTCTGAAACCACAATGCAGGCATTGTCTTTTCGTTTTCGATCAATCAGTCTTTCTATAGCTAATTTTCCTCCCTTTAAGATCTTGTCTTTTATTTCAATGTGTGTCATTTGCTATTAAATTTTTAATAATCATCCATTTTTGTGAATTTATAATTTGACACCCTTCCTCACGGTGTCCTTCAGCGATAACTTCCGGTTCCGTTTTAGAATTGTCAATCAGTAACCAATAATCTACTTGGCTTTTGTATAAATGTATAAGATTTTTTAATCCAGCATAATACCGTCGGATTATGATGTCATTAGGAATGTCGTGTCCCCCTTCAGAAACCCGCATTCTTACTCGTTCAATTGCCAGGTCTACACTGTCAAGAAAGTAATAAATTAAATTTATAGAATAGCCTGCCTGTCTGGCCTGATTTATAATTCCAGTAATACTTCTACTGGAAAGAGTTGTTTCAAATGCAAAGTCCAGTCGTTTAGAAATTAGGTCATTAAGTCTGGTAACCATAATTTTACCGGCTTCTATAGCAACCTTCTCTGGCTGGAAAGGAGAGATTCCACGTGCAATCTCATCTGCATTAACAAATTCTTTGATGTTTAGTAGTTCAGGAAGAATGGTGAAAGAGGCTGTTGTCTTACCTGCACCATTACAACCAGATATGATAAATAGTGTTGGCAAACCTTTTAAACGCAAGGTATGGCATTCCCATCATGTAACTAAACCTAATGCAAAGGGAGCATTTCAGCTAACGTAATCGCATTGGCGTCCGGCAGGGAAATTATGTTCGTCCGCCCGTAACCACCGCTGATTAGAAACATTATGCTGAAGATAACAACTAAAGCCAGATTAGTAACGTCCTGCCCAACCGCAGCTGACAAGCGGAACTATAGCCCGTGCTCCAATGTCCTGCCCGGCTGGCGCCAACGTAAGGTTAGCGGCTGGGCTACTGAGTCCGCAATGACTCTTGTTCAAAAAAAGAGTTTAACAATTTGTCTGCACTTATAAATAGGTCTGCTTGTCTTTTTAGTGAAACTGCTGTCGAAAGCTGAATGCTATCCAATGCCCTCAGGCCTTTGCTGCCATGTTTTGCCAGCAGGTCTCTGGCTTGTTCGATTATGATATTGTCAACCTGAACAAAGCTGTATTTGCCAAAATCACTTTCAAATAACTCAAGCAAAGTTTTGGCTTGCAGTTCGGTTATCTCTTGTGTCCTTACTTTTTTCCACACTGTAGATTCGAATTCAATTTTTGTAAGTTCGGAAAGAAAAATTACGCTTACGATGTTTGATGTGAATATTGCTTCGATTACACCTGAGTCTACCTCCTGATGATATAGCTTAAATAGAGAAGAAGTGTCAAGAAATATTTTCATATGTCCTTTCGCCTTTCCTCAATTAAGGTGTCAGCAAATGACCCTATATAATTCTCCAACGCTTTTCTGCTCTTAGAAAATGAAAAGTCATCGAAAGAAAGTCCTTTTTCTGAAGGAACTTCGACGTCTTCCAGAAATGTTACGATAACCTTAACTGGTTTTTCGGATAAGTATTCCCGGTCAAGCTTTATACATCCATTTTGATAAATACCCATTACTTCCACCATGATCTGAATTTTTATATTCTCAAAATTACAAAAGGTAAATTACCTGTGCAAACTGATCCTGATTACTCTCACAATCAAAGAAATGCCTGTGGATAAAGCCTTGCCGCCAACGTTCGAGGCTTGCCGCAGGGCTGGTATTTTATAACTGTCCGCCCGACAACTGAAGCCGATTGAAAATATGATGTTGAAGTTAACTACTAAAAGCCAAATAGAATTCGGTCAAGCCCGATATTAGCTGATAGTAGTACAACAGCCGATTGTTATTCCGTCCGCCAGCCTTGCGGCAAACCTTTTGTTGGTTGCTGTTTTTCGTCATGCGATGTTATTGTAATTCTATCCTTACGCTGTCAAACTTTAATTTGTTTGGCGGCATATTGAATTTTATTTGTCTGTCAGTAAATGAAAGT
>JBGSYC010000032.1:0-29512 GCA_041751095.1 Flavihumibacter sp. | reverse complement strand
AGATTATGAAAGCTGGGTAACACCTGAACAGATTGCGGACGTGCTTGAATTCATCTGCAGTGACCGTGGACTGGCGATAAGAGAACCGGTGTATAAAATATACAACAATGCCTGAGTTTGCAAGCATGATCCCATGGTAAGTACCCTATTCTCCGTACCTGTAATGATATTACACCAGCCACCCAAGCAGTAAGCAAACAAGCACCACCACAGGAGACGGAATCCTAGTAAAAGATATCAGTGCCCACGTGCCCGCGATAACGGTTATATTCATAATGCTGATAGTTTTAATGTCTACCAGTGAGATGTCTTTCATCATGTAGAACGTGGCAGCGAACATAATGCCGACAACAACAGCTTTTATGCCTTCCAGTGCACGGTATACGCTTGCATATTTCTTTATATTGTGCCAGATAGGGAAAAAGAACAACACCAGTAAAGCGCTTGGTAAAAATATAGCTATCGTACCAATTACGCATCCCAGGACCTGCATCGCAGGCCCCAAATCTTTCATTGCCATTCCTCCCATAAAAGAAGCTATCGAAAAAACCGGGCCGGGTATGGCCCGGACTATTCCCGCTCCGGTATAAAAATCACCCCTATCGATTTTGATTAAATTCGGGTTTTTACGAATCACCTTAGCCGACGCGGGCCGGGCCACAAATTGTTCGTACATCAAGGGAATCAAAACCTGCCCTCCGCCAAACACAAGGCTGCCAAACCTATAGGTATTTTCAAATAGATTGATAGGCTTCCGGTTAGGCCAGTCGTATTTCCTCGCTGTTTCGCTAAGGGCGCCGGCAACAATGAAAACGATCGCAAACAGCCAGATGTTCCCCCATTTGATCTTACGGGGCTTTGCTTCCCGTTGCGGTATGCGCTTGCTGCTTAGGTTAGTCGCCAGGCCCCCTAATAACATTAATAGCGGGAACACCCAGGGCGCCTTGAATAACAGGAACGAGGCCATAATACTCACCAGCATTACAACGTAGGTGATCGGGTTGTTGACAGATAGCCGGTATGCTTTAATAGCCGCATATACCAGGAAGCCCACCGCCATTGGCTGTATGAATTTAAAAAGGTCTGTGTTAAGAGCCCGTTGTCCGATAAACTCAAGCAAAAATGAAAATGCTCCCATTAATACACAGGCAGGAGAAATCCAGATGAGAAGTGTTAAAACAGCCAGCCAGACGCCCCCTCTCTTATACCCGATAAGCGTTAATATCTGGGTTGATGAAGCTCCGGGTAATAAATTACAAAACGCATTGTAGTCGATCAATTCCTCTTCGGTTATATCTTTACGTCTTTTTACGAAAGTGTTCAGCATCATTCCGAAATGGCCCTGAGGACCTCCAAAAGCTGTAATGCTATGGATAAAAACTGATCTTAAAAAGGAGACATGACGTAGCAATACCATCTGATCTGTTTGATGATCTTAGAGTTGTACAATGTTCATAAATCACATTAAGGTTTACATTATCTGAACGATGGAGATCAGTGTCATCCTGCTAAAAGCTTATCTACTGACATAATTGATCAAATGTAATCGCAAAATGCAAACAAAAATCTTATTTTGGTGATTACATTTTATGTGCATTTATAATATAGAATATGAAATTCATTAGTTTATTCCTGATGTTCACTGTTGCGTTTTCAGCTTATGCCCAAAAGAAAACAGCTATGCAGCTGATCACTGAATCTGCGGACAAAATTGAATCAAAAACGATCTCCTGGAGAAGGGATTTTCATCAGCACCCTGAACTTGGGAACAACGAAAAAAGAACGGCTAAAATTATCGCGGATCATTTGCGGTCGTTAGGCCTGGAAGTCAGGGAAGGAATTGCAAAGACTGGCGTGATTGGTATCCTCAGGGGTAGTTCTGGTGGCGCCTGTGTAGCATTAAGAGCTGATATTGACGGGTTGCCCATCGTTGAAAGAACGGCGGTGCCGTTTATTTCTAATGCAAAAACGATCTATAACGGCCAGGAGGTGGGGATAATGCATGCCTGTGGCCATGATACCCATATTGCCATATTGATGAGTGTGGCAGAGGTTCTTTCAGGAATGAAGGATAAACTAAAGGGAACGGTGAAATTTGTCTTTCAACCTGCTGAAGAAGGCCCTCCTGAAGGGGAAGAAGGAGGAGCTCCTTTAATGATTAAAGAAGGAGTGCTGGAAAATCCAAAGGTGGATGCGATGTTCGGCTTACACATCAATTCAAGAACAGAGGTTGGCAAGATTAAATACAGAAGTGGAGCGATTATGGCGGCGTCCGACTGGTTCACCATTAAAGTGAGAGGAAAGGGCACTCACGGTGCCAATCCCTGGTTCGGGATCGATCCTGTAGTATTATCCGCACAGATTATCAATGGGTTACAAACAATTATCAGCCGCCAGACCGAGCTAACAAAAGATGCGGCCGTCATCTCTGTTTGTGTTATAAAAGGCGGGGTAAGATCAAACATAATACCTGAAGAAGTAGAAATGACCGGCACTATTCGCACGTTAGACACAGCAACGCAAAACGACATTCATCAAAAAATCCGGCTGACGGCTATGAAAATCGCCGAGAGTGCAGGAGGCAATGCTGAAGTGAGTATAGATAAAAAAACACTGGTCACCTATAACGACCCTGCGCTGATGAAAAAAATGCTGATCACCCTTCAAAGAACGGCTGGTGAAGAAAACGTAATAGAAAGGCAGCCGGAGACAGGAGCAGAAGATTTTTCCTTCTTTGCAGAAAAAGTGCCATCTATATTCTTCTTTCTGGGAGGAATGCCTAAGGGAATGGACCCTGAAAAGGCATTTCCTCATCATACCCCCGATTTCTTCATCGATGAAAGCGGCTTAAAGCTTGGTGTTAAATCATTCTGTAACCTTGTAATCGACTATCTGAATAATCCAAAATAGGATTACTGTGGTGGAAGTCAGTTTCCATCAACACCGATGGCGGGTACCCATTTATCTTTGGGCTCGTAATAGTTCCACAATAACTTCGATAATTTCCTTGCCAGTACCCACCCTTCATTCGTCTGGTTCCATGTGGTATCGGTCAGATTCTTTGTAGCTATTGTAAAAATGTAAGCGCCGTGTGGCCCCATTACCAGTAATGTTTCGCTTCTTGAGCTATCCAAAGCACCATTCTTGCTGGCAACAAATACTGTCGGAGGCACCTGGGACACAGCTGCTTCATCCCAGTAATTTCTTCCCAGCAACCGTATCATTTTGCCTGATGCATCTTTGCTAATGATATCACCGGAATACATTTTTTCGAGCAGTGTCCCCATTTCGCGGGGCGTCGTCTGCCCCCAGCCGTAAAGCGCTTTGTCAGACTCCCTGCCCGGCGTGCGCGAATTTACCCGGGTATCATTACACCCCAAACCCTCCAGTATACGGTTTATTGCGGTTCCTGTCCCTGCGAGTGACTGTAACCATAAGCTCGCCGTGTTATCGCTCATGGTTAACATTAACATCAGAACCTTGCTTAGCTCGATCTTCTCGCCGCTTTTAAAAGACCCCAGGATGTCTACTCCCGGATAAAGCAAAGAATCCCTGTACTCAAGTTGTTGATGGTACCGTAATTCACCCCTTTCGATTTTATCCATAATCCCGATAAGAATAGGGATTTTAACCATGCTGGCAGTTGGAAAAATACTATCGGCATTTACTGCCGCGATTTTATTTGTTCTTACATTTTTCACGAATACTCCCGCCGTGCCGTTAAAGCCTTTCAGAAGAGATGTTATCCTTAATTGAAGCCTCTTATCCGTACGCTGCTGGGCGGACAGATGCACCTGGATAAAAAAAGTCAACAGCAATAATATTACTTTCATCTGTCTGGTAATTGTTTATTGAAAACGAATGCCCCTGAGATTTACAGTCAGGCACGTAATGAACAACAGAACGGGATGCTTCATTTGTAATATCCATTCCTTTCTATTTCGTCCTTTACTTTGCCGGGAACGAGGAAACTTATCGACTTTTTCATCCGGATAGACTCACGTATACGGGTAGACGAAATATCCAAAAACGGAGCGGAAAGTACATGGATGTTAGGCTGTGCGGGCTCAACCACAGGAAAGCCGGGCCGCGTATATACATATACGTTATACCTCTCCATTATCACGTGCGCATTTTTCCAGCGGGCAAGGTTCTGGTAACTGTCGCTACCCATGATAACAGAAAAAGTATGTTGCGGATACTTTTCATCCAGGTAAGTCAGGGTATCTATGGTATAGGATGGCCGGGGTAAATGAAATTCTATGTCGCTGGCCTTAAGGGTAGATTCCTCTTCGAGGGCAAGCTGCACCAGGTGAAGGCGGTGATATTCATTTAGAAGCGACGAAGAAACTTTAAACGGGTTCAGCGGCGACACAACCATCCACACCTGTTTGAGCTCAGTATAGTTAACTACGTGAGCAGCTATTATGCAGTGTCCCGTATGTACCGGATTAAACGAGCCGAAATAGAGCCCAACTTTCATCTTTGTTGCGTGCTTATATATCTTCTACAAAAATATTTCTGGCTTCGTCTAAACGAAGGCTCAGGTTATATCCGGAGACTGAGATTGCGATTGGATCACCTAACGGCGCTACCTGGTCTACCTTCACAACTTCACCGGGCACGCAACCCATCTCCATTAATTTCAGGAAAATGTCGTTATTCTCAAACGACCTGATAATTGCGGAACTTCCCATTTTCACTTCAGATAATCTTTTCATGTACTGTCTTTAACTTACTCACCTTAGCTTAGCGGCAATTTACCTTTCCTTGGTGGATTTGTTTTACGATTTTTGGAGATAATGGCTAAACCCGTACCATCTGCTGTAAGTTTTTACTTTGTTGAACCAGGGTTCCGGTTGCGGGATCAGCGAAAATTGAAACTTTTTATCCTGGATATCTTTAAACACGAAAAGAAGACTCTGCGTTCGCTGTCCGTGATCTTTTGCACAGATGCATTTTTGCTGGAGCTAAATCAGCAATTTCTGTCGCACGATACATTAACCGATATAATCACCTTTAACCTGTCGGACACCTCCCCGGGTATAGAGGCGGATATATATATCAGTGTTGAGCGTGTCAGAGAGAATTCCCTGTTTTTTAAGACAACCTTTTCACGCGAGCTACACCGTGTTATTTTCCACGGCGCTTTACATCTTTGCGGCTTCTCTGATAAAAGCAAGCGGCTTAAAGCGATCATGAAGCAAAAAGAAGATCTCTACCTCCAAGCATACTATGTTCCACGTGGAACATAGCCTTTCTCAACAGAGCGCTTCAAAAGGGGTCCGCCACTGTTATCTCTGGCCTTAGCGGACCGCCTGTTTAAGTGGCAGGACAGCAACTTCCAGCGACGTCAGAAAGAATTCTTACTGCCATTCCTTTGGGGGGCATCTAATCCGGATTAATCTGCTTGCTATGCCCGGGTAGAATTCTAATCTCCAATCAAGTGTATTGAGATATGACTTTAAACGCACCCATCAATTTAACTCAGCCCCCTTTATGATATCACTCGTGCTGCCTTACGCCTGCCCGAAAATGCGAAAAAAAACTTATGTTTCACGTGGAACATCAACTGCCTTGCATATCGTTTATCTTTGCTCCCCAATACAGGATATATGTTTCCAGCGTACGATATTATTGTGGCGGGTGCAGGCCATGCGGGGTGTGAGGCCGCAGCGGCTGCTGCAAACCTCGGTTCACGGGTGTTGCTAATCACGATGAATTTGCAAACAATAGCTCAAATGAGTTGCAATCCCGCTATGGGAGGTATAGCCAAGGGTCAGATAATTCGCGAGATAGATGCGATGGGAGGGTATTCGGGAATTGTATCAGATGAAAGTATGATCCAGTTCAGAATGCTGAACCGCTCCAAAGGGCCGGCTATGTGGAGCCCACGTACGCAAAACGATAGAACCCTGTTTTCTATTAAGTGGCGAGAAATGCTGGAAGGTACCCAAAATCTCGATTTTTACCAGGATACTGTACAGGGGCTCGTGATTAAAGGCAACATTGTTACAGGCGTGATTACAGCCCTGGGCCATACGATTTATGCAAAAAGCGTGGTTTTAACAAGTGGAACATTCCTGAACGGGATCATCCATATTGGCGAAAAGAAATTTGGAGGGGGCAGGGTGGGCGAGAAGGCAAGTACAGGCTTAACTGAACAACTACTCACTTATGGCTTTGAAAGCGACAGGTTGAAAACCGGAACGCCTCCCCGGGTAGACGGGAGAAGCCTTGACTACAGCAAGATGGAAGAGCAAAAGGGCGATGACGATATCGTTGGATTCTCGTACCTAAATACCCACAAACCGCCAAAACAAAAGAGTTGCTGGATTACCTACACCAACCCCACTGTGCACGAGCTTTTGAAAAAAGGCTTTGACAGAAGCCCAATGTTCCAGGGGCGCATCGACGGAGTAGGCCCGAGGTATTGCCCAAGCATCGAAGATAAAATCAACCGGTTTGCCCAACGGGACAGGCATCAGTTGTTTGTTGAACCGGAAGGCTGGAATTCGATCGAAACATATGTAAATGGCTTTTCAACCTCGCTACCGGAAGAAGTTCAGTACGAAGCCCTTCGTATTACCCCGGGGTTTGAAAATTGCCGGTTCTTCAGGCCTGGTTATGCGATAGAATACGACTATTTCCCGCCAACTCAGCTAAGATATACTTTAGAAACGAAGATCGTCTCTAACCTGTATTTTGCCGGCCAGATCAATGGGACCACCGGATACGAAGAAGCTGCCTGCCAGGGTCTTATGGCGGGGATTAATGCTCATTTGAAAATAAATCAAAAAGAACCACTGATCCTGAAAAGAAGTGAAGCTTACATCGGGGTACTCATAGACGATCTGATCTCCAAGGGAACTGATGAACCATACCGGATGTTTACATCGCGGGCTGAATTCAGGACCTTGCTTCGGCAGGATAATGCCGATCTCAGGCTTACCGGGCTAAGCCACGGTATTGGTCTTGCTTCCCCGGAAAGACTGACAACCGTTATTCAAAAAAAAGAGGATGTAAAAAGCCTAAGGGCCCTTCTATCAGGAATATCGTTACACCCTGAAGAGGTTAACCTTTATCTCGAGTCTTGCCTTTCTTCACCAATTTTTCAAAAACAAAAAGCCTCTCAGCTGCTCCTTCGTCCGGACATAGACCTGATATCGATGAAAGCCGGTATCCCTTCATTGAAGGGCCTGTTAACAGGTTATAGTGATGAAACCTTGCAGCAGGCTGAAATACAGCTGAAATACGACATATATATCGAAAAGGAGAAGGATCTTGTTGAAAGAATGAGCAAACTGGAAAATCTTATCATTCCGGATAACTTTAATTACGACCGCATCACCGCAATTTCAAATGAGGCGCTACAAAAATTTAAGAAGATTAAACCAGGCACGCTCGGGCAGGCGAGCCGGATAAGCGGGGTGAACCCAAGCGATGTTCAGATATTGATGGTATACATGGGCCGTTAGCTAAATTTTTCTCCTGTTTCAACAAAAATTTTATACTTTTCAATCTTCTCTGCAAGCCGTTCCGAGAGGTACTTGTTCCCATGCCCAAGTTCTTGTAGAATATTTTGAGAACCTTCCAAATATTTTATCCGCTTTCCTTTTTTCCATTTAAGGGGAGGAGCGCCAAGGTTGTTGATCCTGTCTGCAAGCTTAACTGCCCAAACTTCCTTTCTATGCTCTTTAATCCGCTTTATACTGTCCGCCATCTGTTCCGGCTTCCCGAGATTTGAAAATTTGGTTAAAGCAAGCACCCCTTCTGCAACAAAAGGGCCATAAGCATCTTCAATTTCCTTATAACTTGTTTTCGTATCTTCCATCGTGTCGTGTAAAAGGGCGATCTCCACTGCAAGCTGCGTATCAAAACCCGGCGTATTATACGCAGCGATCAGGATTTCCATTGCAACCTCAATAACATGGATGATGTAAGGCATCGACGTACCGGGAAGCTTTTGGCCTTTGTGCTTTCTGGTAGCAAATTGTAAGGCGGACTTATAAGCGCTTTGTAAATCACCCATAATTTCGCGGGAATTAATTACTTGACATAAATCTCTCCTTTATAAGGTTGTATCGTTGACTGGAAGGAATACCCTGATATATGAAGGAGGTAATAGCTCATAATATCACACCAGCATATCTCATCTTTAAATATCTCAATCTTAGGCAACTTGCCCCGCTGGCAGCTATTTTCTTTATCGTAATCATAATTTCCGCCATTTTCTATACACCAGTCTTCAAAAGATATCATTTCCGCAGGATCGGAAAACACAATCTTAAAATAAGTCTCTTCCTTCACCCCTTTAAGATCGTCATTCATATAATGAAGATGCTTATGCCTGTGCCTCATAATCTTCGCAGTATGCATATGTGAACTTTATAGAATTCAACGCAAAAAATCATTCCCCTGGTTTGATCATCAGATAAGAACCCCAATACCCGAATATACAAAAGCCACCATTACTGGTGGCCTTGTATACAATTAACTTTACTCAGGAGCCAATTCCATTAGATGATTTTCCCACTCCATTTGATTGTTTAGAAACAACATTTGCAGTTTTCAACAGGGGAAATGCCTGGGTGCCTGCATTTACGTAAGTTTCCGCTGGTCGGGTTACAAGCTTTTTAAACAACGTTAAGGCCTGAGCTACCACCTGGTCCATGTTGTAATATTTATAAGTTGCCAATCTTCCAACAAAATAAGTGTTTTCGAGTTGCGTGGCGAGTTGCTGATACTTCCTGTAAATTTCAGCGTTTTCCGGCCGCGGAATGGGATAATAGGGATCACCTTCCGCCTTAGGGTACTCATATACCACAGTTGTTTTTGGATGTTTTTGACCGGTGAGGTATTTAAGGTCAGTTATTCGGGTATAAGAATGTTCATTGGGATAGTTTACCGTTCCTGTTGGTTGAGAGACTTCCGCATCAATCGTCTCAAATTTAAATTCGAGAGATCTATAAGGTAATTTACCATAACAATAATCAAAGTAACTGTCGATAGGTCCGGTATAGATCATTTGCTTGAAAGGAATAACATCAACTATTTCTTTGTAATCTGTTTGAAGCATAACGCTGATGTTTGGATGCGATAACATCTTCTCAAACATCGTTGTATACCCGTGTGCCGGCATGGCCTGGTAGGTATCCGTAAAATACCGGTCATCTTTATTGGTTCTGGTGGGAACCCTTGCAGTAACAGACGCATCAAGTTCAGACGGATCCAGATCCCATTGCTTCCTGGTATAGCCCCTGAAAAACTTTTCATACAATTCTCTACCCACTTTGCTCACTACCACGTCTTCGGAAGTTTTAACTCTTTCTATTTTCTCCGCCCGGGAACTAAAAAATTCGTCCACCTGCTCCGAGCTGAGGTTTAACCCATATAACGAGTTAATGGTGTTTAAATTAATGGGAATAGGTACCAGTTGGCCGTCAACACTCGCAAGTACGCGGTGTTCATATGGACGCCATGGGGTAAACTGCCCCAGGTAATCAAAAACCTCTTTCGAATTTGTATGAAATATATGAGGCCCGTATTTGTGAATCAAGATACCATCTTTATTGTAGTAGTCGTACGCATTACCACCGATATGGTTTCTTTTATCAACTAATAACACTTTTTTCCCAGCTCTGGAAGCTAACCTTTCAGCTAATACGCTGCCAGCAAAACCGGCTCCTACAATTAGATAATCAAACATAAATGTTCTCCTTTAAATTTAAATTAATAGTGTGTGTGTCTTGTGCTTTAACAGCCAGCTTATCGTCGATAAGCCGCATCATCTTTTCCCAGGTAATTTCCCAGGAATTCTGTTGCAGGAATGCATCTACTTCTGCTAACCAGGCAGTGCGGTCAGAAACATTTAATTCTTTTTCAACAGCCTTGATAAAGTCTTCTGATGTATCTGCTATATGAACTAAATTTTGATCACCGTAGGGCCGGACAACGTCACGGATAGAAGAGGAAATAACAGGTTTTCCTGCGCTTAGGTATTCGGGGGTTTTTGTCGGACTAATAAACCGCGTAGATTCATTTAAGGCAAAAGGAATCATTGCAATGTTCCACCCGCTTAAATATTCAGGCAGCTCCTGGTAAGATTTATTCCCGATGTAATGTATATTATCTTTCCGGGGCAATGCATCAGGGTCAATTTTTGTAATCGGGCCAATCATTACAAATTGCCAAGCAGGCCTTTTCGCTGCAACATTCGCGATCAACTCCAGGTTCATCCTTTCATCAATTACGCCATAAAAGCCAATCCTCGGCCGGGGAATCAATGCCTGATCCGGCGGATCTTGTGTAACATTGCGTGCCTTCTGGAAATGACTTTTATCTATACTGCTGGGGAATGGATAAATTGCATTATGGCGATCTTTCTTAGCTTCATACAAACTTTGGCCACCCGTAAATACAATATCTGCTTTCTTAAATAAATCATCCTCTTGCTCTTTAATTCCACCCGGCGCAAATTTAAAGGCGGATAATTCATCCATACAATCATACACAACCAGGGCAGGATTAAACGGTTCACTTACCGGTAAGGCCATAGGGGTATAAAACCAGAAAAAATATTTCTTAACAGACATCTGGCGAAAAAAATCTGACAGCAGATTTATCCGCCTGCCGATCTGTTCCTGTGAAGAAAGATCCCGTTGTAAGTAAGGAACCACTACCCACAAATTTTCACCGGACTGAGTTACGTGGTTATATTCAGGCTGGTCGCTGTATTCAGGTTCTTCTATATAAAAAACACGCCTCTGCTTTGAAAAACGCGTTAGCAAATGCTGGGGCCTCTGAAACACGAAATTCCACCGCAAATGAGAAAAACATACCAGGTCTAAATCTAACATAATTTTAATATATAAATTTTTGTAACAACCCCCTGCACTCATATATGCTATTTATGTACCATTTCTTCACAGCCTGAGAGTTAAGAAATATTACGAAAAAATCTAATGAAAATGGGTAAATAAATCCCCACAAAAGGCATGGATCTGAATTTCTATGACATCAGCAGCGCACGTAAAGGCTCTATATATATTAGCTGATGAACCGGAGGATAGCGGGGATATGTTTACCAAAAAATATACAGGTGGCAATCAGGAAGTCTGACATGTGCTTCATTCTATTGCAAAAGTAACATGCTGCATCCAGAACCTGCCTAAGTTTTGGAGCGTATCAGACCACTCTTCAGCTGTTTGCGGTTTGGAAACAAAACAACTTGCTCCTAATTCATAAGATGACTGTATATCTTTTGGAGATTTGGATGTCGTAAAAATAATTACAGGGATTTTACAAAGGACGCTGTTCTCTTTGATTTCTTTTAATACTTCGAGCCCATTTTTACGTGGCATATTCAAATCAAGCAATATAAGATTAGGAAGTTCGCCAAACTTGTTATACCTGCTCTGCGCTTTGAGGATATCAATAAGATATTGCCCGTCTTCGATGTGTGACAACTGAACGTCTTGCTTATTGTCCTCAAATGTATTTTTGATTAGCTGAAAATCTTCAAAATCATCATCAGCTATCCACATCCGGAAATTTTTTGAATTAACAGCTTTGTCCATATCTTCTTTGTAAAAAGGTAACATTATACTAAAAGGCAGCATCCGTCTACACGCTATTGCAGATTAAATCCAAGCCATTCCAAAAATAGTTGTCGAACTTTTCATTCGATAACTATTTTACATCATTTACAATTTCCCCGAATGCTGCACTAAATTATCTGCATTACGTTGATTAGAACTTTCTCAACAGGATATTGAACACTATCGTGGGTAAAATGAAGAACCTCTTATAAAATCCAGTGCTTTGACTTATTCATATTAAAATAAATTAACACGTAAACACAAGTTACAACTTTCATACGGCTACTTCACTTACCTAAATCCATTCTCTTGAAATTTGAAACATCTGGCATTGTCTGCTTAAAAATATGAGCAGACCTTCAAAGGTAGCAATTGTGCCGGTCAGCAGTAACGTATAAACGCTGTGTTTGAAATGTTTTATAACCCGTATTTCGCACTGATTTCGAGCATTCGGTCAATAGGTTTCTTTGCTGCTATACGTATCTCTTCGTCCATTAATAACTCAGGCTGTTCATATTCGAGACATAAATATACCTTTTCCAGCGTGTTTAATTTCATATGTGGACAATCATTGCATGCGCAACTATTGTTCGGGGGCGCAGGTATAAAAGTTTTAAGGGGTGAATTTTTCTGCATCTGATGAAGAATACCTGTTTCGGTCGCTACGATAAATTCGCGTGCATCACTCTTTTCTGTATACTTCAGGAGTTGAGTGGTAGAACCGATAAAGTCAGCGATCCGCAATACCGCCTCTTCACATTCCGGATGAGCTATTATTTTTGCAAGCGGATGCCTCACCTTAAGGCGTTGAATTTTTTCTAAACTGAATATTTCATGCACCATGCAGGCGCCGTTCCACAATACCATATTTCTACCCGTTTGTTCATTGATATAACGCCCAAGGTTTTTGTCGGGTGCAAAAATGATTGGTTGTTCGGCCGGAAGGCTTTCAACAATCTTCTGAGCGTTGGATGAGGTGCATATGATATCGCTTAAAGCCTTAATACCCGCAGAACAATTGATATAAGATATTACAATGTGATGTGGGTATTTGTCTTTAAATATCTTAAACAATGCAGGCGGTGCCGAATCAGACAATGAACAGCCTGCTTTAAGATCAGGCAGTAAAACTTTTTTGGATGGATTTAATATTTTAGCTGTTTCAGCCATGAAATGTACCCCGGCAAAAACGATAATGTCTGCTGTTGTTTTCTGTGCCTGCTGGGCAAGGCCAAGGCTATCCCCGATATAATCTGACACATCCTGGATATCAGGCTCCTGGTAATAGTGCGCCAGAATCACTGCATTCTTCTCTTTCTTCAATCTTTCTATCTCTAAAAATAAATCTATGGAAGCATCAACGTCAACGTCAAGAAATCCAACTTTGTCTATATTTTTTAATGCGGTATCAGTGTTGATAAAAGACATAATATATAATAATACAACCTTTTAATATATAAATAGCTATTACTACTATGACTGTGGATTAGTGGAAAAGAAATTTTCCGATCCGTTGGTAAAGTTAATAATTCTTCTTTTCCACACGCATCCACCACTAATTAACAATTCCAAACCCTTTTTGATTAATGGTTATTGTTAATTCTTAACAGATGTGTATTAAATAAGGTGTGGAAAAATATTTCGAACAAACGATGTCAACCCGAAAAGGGATAAATTGAAGGTTATTAAGGCAAGCCCTTAAAACGAAAGAGGTTGTATTACTTTACCTCAAATTATACACAGATTCGAAGATAATTTTACAGGCCTTATCCCCACTAAAAACAATTATGCACTACCCTTGTGTTCATTCATGTTTCACAGATGGGAGATAAAGCCATTGGGTTAACGTCAAATTATTCTTTCTATTGTAGGAGGAATAATTAATTTCATCAATTTTATTAATCCGGGTTAGCTTACCGCATTCCTGCCTGTTAAAGTCCTTGATTGCAGGCAGTTTGCTGGCGTTTCCACAATTTGCCAGTAACTATATTTAACCTATTTTTGCCATCCTTTTTTAATACAATAAACACTGCAAAGTTATAATATGTCGATTATTCAGAAAATCAGGGAAAAAGCAGCGTGGCTGGTATTTGGAGTAATAGGGCTAAGCTTAATCGGTTTCCTGTTAATGGATGCATCAGTCGGGGGCGGAGGCCAGGGATTGTTTAATAGCCGCAGTACCACTATCGGTAAAATTAACGGAGAAAAAGTAGATTATATTGATTTTGAAAAGAAGAAAAAACTTGTTGAGGAGCAATACAAGGCAAGTGGATATCCTGTTAATGAGATGATGCAACAGAATATACAGGACCAGGTGTGGAATCAGTATGTGGAGGAAAGTGTGTTGCAGGAAGAGTATAAAACTTTAGGCCTCGCGGTAAGCGCAAAAGAATTAAACGACATGCTGTTCGGTAAAAATCCGCCACCTGATTTAAAAAATCAATTTACAAATCCACAAACAGGAGAGTACGATGTAAATGCTGCAAGGTCAGCTATTGATAACCTCAGAAAACAAAAGAATAACCCGGTAGCCATCCAGTTTGAAGAAGCATACCTGCCCTCTCTGGTCGGCAACCGCTTAAAAGAAAAATATACCGCCCTTCTTGGCAACACGTATTATGTACCGAAATGGATGTTGGAAAAAATGAACGCGGATAATAGCGCCATAGCCTCAATATCTTATGTGAACCTTATGTATTCTTCTGTTTCCGACAGCGCAGTAAAGGTTACTGATGAAGAAGTTAACGTGTACGTAAATAACCATAAAGATGATTTCAAGCAAATAGACAGCCGGAGTATTTCGTATGTGGTATTTAATGCCGCCCCTTCGCATAAAGATTCCATGGCGATTAAAAATCAGCTGCTTCAGGTAAAAGATGAGTTTTCTCAAACACAGGATGATGTAGCGGCCTTTCTGGTAAGGCAGGGTTCGGAGGTAAATTTTTTCGACGGATATGTTTTAAATTCAAAATTGCAGGTTCCTAATAAAGATTCGATAAGCGCTTTACCTGATGGCGCAGTTTTTGGCCCTTACCTTGACAACACCAATTATGTGCTTGCCAAATTAATTGACAGACGCCAGATGCCGGATAGTGTTAAAGTACGGCATATATTAATCAGCACTCAACAAGGTGCTACGCCGGACAGTACTGGTAAAGCAAGAATAGACAGCATTGCTTCGGCCATCCAGAGCGGGGCTGATTTTAACCTGCTCACGCTGAAGTACAGCGACGATCCCGGAAGCAAAGAAAAGGGTGGCGAATATCAATTCAGTTCCCAACAATTTGGTAACCTGGCAAAGGAATTTGCAGAAGCAATTTTTTATGGCGCAAAAGGAGATAAGAAAGTTGTCAGCACATCGTTCGGCTATCACTATATCGAGGTTTTGGATCAATGGAATTTCGAACCTGCTTTTAAGATTGCGTATTTATCGAAACCCATTACGGCAAGCCAGGAAACACAAAATGCTGCTTCCGGTATGGCTAACCAGTTTGCCGGTGAAAGCCGTAATGCCAAAGCATTTGACAACAGTGTTGGTAAATACAAGTATAACAAATTAATAGCTAACGATATCAAGCCTATCGATAACATGCTTCCAGGTCTTGGCAGCAGCCGCCAATTGGTGCGCTGGGTTTTTGAAGCAGATAGAGGAGACGTCTCGGAACCATTTGATTTAGGAGATAAATATGTTGTAGCAATGGTTTCCGAAATAAACAAGGAAGGAACAATGAGTGCGGCAAAAGCAAGACCCCAGGTTGAGTTTATCGTCCGCAACCATAAGAAGGCTGAACAACTGATTAAAAAGATTGGAAAGGTCACTTCCCTCGAAGCAGTGGCAGGTGCAACGGGGACGCAGGTTCAAAAAGCAGACAGTATTGCGTTCGCATCACCGGTAATCCCGAATGTTGGGCAGGAATCAAAAGTGGTGGGCGCCAGCTTTCATAAGCAATGGATCGGAAAAGCTTCACCACCTATTGAAGGCAATGGTGGTGTGTTTGTGATAAGAACGGAAAATGTAAGCGCAAAGCCAAACACAAATGTTGATATAGAACAACAACGGACAGGCATGTTAATGCAAATGAAATCAATGAGCGGTTTCAGATCACTTGAAGCCTTAAAAAAGTCTGCGGATATAACCGACAACCGGGCAAGGTTTCTTTAATGATTCAGTTGCCCGTAGCGTTTTACAAACCTGTCTGCAGATGCCTGAGGAAAGGATTGGGAAAAGAAATCTTTTTTTGGAACAAGACGCGGCAGTAAATTGTAATAATAGTGTAATAATAGAAAAGTTTATGAGTGAACTGATAGTGAATAAGGTTGCGGAAAGTGCATTGACGGAAATTGACCTTGAAAAATACTACCCTAAGGGAGAAGTTGCGATTTTTGACATGAAGGAATACTTATTCATGGGATTGATATTAAAAGAAAAAGATTTCAGGGAAGCTTTAAAGGGTACCGATTTTAGCATTTACCAGGACAAATATGTTGCTGTTACCTGTTCCGCCGATGCCGTTATTCCTGTGTGGGCTTATATGCTCGTAGCTTCTTATATACAGCCATATGCAAGAGACATCGTTTTTGGAGATGAAAAGATGCTCCATAGGACAATATTCTTAAAAAATCTGGCGACTGTTGTGGTTGAAGACTATACTGACAAAAGAGTTGTAGTTAAAGGCTGTGGGGAGCTGCCGATCGGCGAGTTCGCTTATCTTGAAATTACCAGGATGCTGCGCCCGGTTGCAAAAAGCATAATGTATGGAGAACCGTGCAGTACTGTACCGGTATATAAAAAAGCACCAAAAGCATAATAGCCAGTTATCATCTTCGCGCACTTACTCTCCAGATCGTATTGCCTGCGTCATCAGCAACGAGCATAGAGCCATCTGGCAGAAAGGCCACCCCGACAGGTCTCCCGTAAACTTCTTTTTTTGCGGGGTCAGCAATAAAGCCTGTTAAAAAGTCCTCAGGTTTACCCGATGGCCTTCCTTCGTTGAAGGGGACGAACACTATTTTATAACCGACCAGGGCCGAATGATTCCACGATCCGTGCTGACCAACAAATGCCCCATTTTTATATTTAGCAGCGAAGGCGTCTTTTTCATTAAAGGCCAGACCCAGGGAAGCAGTATGAGATCCTAAATTTACATCAGGGGTGATGGTTTTATTAACCAGGTCTGGGTTTTCGCCCTTTCTTCTTGGGTCCTCATGATTGCCGAAGTAGGCGTAAGGCCACCCATAAAATGCACCTTCTTTAACTCCTGTTATATAGTCGGGAACAAGTCCATCCCCTAATCCGTCTCTCTCATTTACTGCCGTCCAAAGCACCTTTGTGCCTGGAGCCCAGGCCATACCAACAGGGTTGCGAAGGCCCCCCGCATAAACACGTTCACCAGAACCATCGGGATTTATTTCCAAAATATTGGCCCTTCGGGCTTCATGCTCCATACCATTTTCTCCAACATTGCTTCCGGAGCCCACCGACACATATATTTTAGTTCCCGCTTCATTGGCCAAAATATTTCTTGTCCAGTGATTATTATACCCGCCGGCAGGCAATTCAAGGATCTGCTTACCGCTCTCTAATATCCTTGGCTGGCCAGCCTTATAAGGATACTGCCACAACCCGTCTGTATTTGCTACGTAGAAAAGATTGCCGAGAACAAGCATTCCAAATGGCTTACTCAAACCATCAAGGAATATTTCGCTAAAATCGGCCGTGCCATCCTTATTCGTATCGCGTAACAACGTAATCCGGTTGTCGCTTTCCCTGTTGTTCCGTGACTTTGATTTGCCGCTTACCACATCCTTTACCTTCTTGATACCTTTACTATCTGTATTGGCTTCAGCAACGAGAATATCGCCATTTGGGGTAATGTAAATCCAGCGTGGGTTGTTAAGACCTTCTGCAAACCTGGTAACGGCAAATCCCTCAGGGGCAACAGGAGTTTTGCCTTCCGGCCAGGAAACAACCTTGCTGAAATTTTTTACCGATTCCGTAGCATAAGGCGCTGGAAGCACAGTTTCCTGGCGGCCGGACGTATCGACAGGCGATAGCTTTGCATCCTGTTTTCCCTCTTCAGAGGCAGGGTTATTACATCCTGCTACGACGCAGAAAAAAACAAATAAAGGGGAGGCGGCTTTCATTGATCTGAATGATTAGTAGGTTGAGTATTGATATTAACGTAGTTCTTTGACTTCAATGTCTTTCCATCTTACCTTGATTCCTCCTCCGTCATGGATTTGCAGCGCGATGAAGCCTTCTCCCTTCCCTATTTTTTCGTCTTTAAAATAAACCATCTGGCGCCCATTTAGCCAGGTGGTCACTTCATCGTTGATCACCTGTATGTTCAATTGGTTCCATTCGCCCGGTTTCAGCATTTTTTCGTCTTCCGGTTTAGGTTGAATAAGCCATCCACGTCCGTAGGATTCATATATACCTCCTGTATGCATGTTGAGCGGAGCTACCTCTACCTGCCAGCCACTGATTTTTGTTCCTTCAATCCCAGACCTGATAAAGACGCCGCTGTTTCCATTTGCCTCCTGCCGGAATTTTAATCTAATCACAAAATTCTTGTATTTCTTATTTGTTGAAAGGTAACCGTATTTTTTGTCTGGCCCGCTTTCGCATATAAGTTCACCCTTACTGACATACCATTTTTCGGTGCCATGATTAGTCCACCCGTCTAAATTCCGGCCATTAAAGATTTTTTTAAATGATTGCGCGTTAAGGTTCACAGATGCGAAAAGGGAAAGGATTAAAATTATTGGCTTCATACTACATATTTAACAATTAAAGATAGCTTAGAAACTGGTTCACAAACCGGCTTTATACGGGTTACGATCGCTTAAACCATCCCCTGCGTTTAAAAACAAAAAGCATTCCCAGCGGAACGATAATCATTAATCCAACGGCGATAAAAAAACCGTATTTGTTATGCAGGTAAGGTATCCTGTCAAAGTTCATTCCGAAAATACCTCCGATTACGGTAGCAGGCGCCATCAGGCAGGTTACAATAGCCATCACTTTCATTACTTCGTTCATCCTCAGGTTTACGTTGTTGATATAAAGGTCCTGCATACTCGTCATCATATCGCGGTAATTTTCCGTGAGGTCATAAGCCTGAACGATGTGGTCATAAATATCTTTAAAATATTTCGTAGTGCGGTCTTCAAGGAGCTCGCTTTCACTGCGGATAAAGCCATTAACAAGTTCACGTACCGGCGCTATGTTTCTTTTAAGAACGATTAACTCCTTTCTGAAACTGTTAATTTTGGCAAGTGAGCGTGTATTGCTCACTCTTATTACCTCTTCTTCAAGGATCTCAATTTTTTCTCCTAATTTTTCCATTACAGTAAAGTAATTATCTACAATCATATCAAGCAGGGAATAGCACAAATAGTCCGAACCACGTTGCCGCAATTTGCTGTTGTTGATATTGATCCGGTCCCTGATTGGATTAAAAACGTCTCTGTTTGCATCTTCCTGGAACGAAATGACAAAATTTTTTCCCAGCACGATACTGATCTGCTCCTGCTCTACATTACACGTCTTTTCATTAAAATATAACATGTTGAGCAGGCAATAGAGGATGCCTTCAACTTCATCCATTTTCGGCCGCTGGTTTATGCTTAGTATGTCTTCGGCGATCAGCGGATGAACTTGATAATAATTGCAAATAGTTTCTACATCCACTTTTCTTAAACCGTCAATATTTATCCAGCTGTTGCGGTTGTTCTCCCGGTATGTGAAACAGTCTCTTATTTCCGTCAACTCTTTTTTATGAATTACATCAGCATTGTAATCGTACACAAAAATTTTAATTTCACTTGCTTCTTCACGTTGGGGAACGACGGTAGGATTGACATGCAGGATCTCCTTTGTTCGCTGCGGAGCAAACAGAGATTCCAAACCAATAGAACGCAGATAGCTATTAGAGGACATCCGGCTTTTTTTGAACATGAAAAATTAAGAATTATAATCGAAAACGGATAGATTTATAGCGATACACCAGCCACAACCGGCAGGGTTGAGTACAACGGCAGTAAGATTTTCATGGAACTATTCTGGTTTTCGATTGGAAATCGGCTGAATTTCTCCTGAAGCTGCCCGTTTGGGTTCAACCCGTTCCCGGTTGGCGAAGGGTTGACCAAAGTCCACTGGTTTCATAGCAGTGATTCAAATAAAGTACTTCGGGCTTTCCTGTTGCGGGTAAATTGTTTTGCCAGCGGAAATTGATCTTCTGACTATTTTGGTAGGGGATAGCCTGTGATGCGCCACTATGCTCTGTCATTACAATGTTTCATACAAAGTCCGTAACTTTTCTTTTGACATGATTTTTTCCCAGTCAGGCCCCATGGCATTTTCCCATAGAGGTTTAAGGCCAAACGATACATTGATCATTTTATTCAAATCTTCATCGCTCAGTCCTTTACAGATACCCTTCGGTAGTTCTATATTGTTTTTACTGACCATGCGCTTGAATTCTCTCACCCCTTCAGGATAATATTCTTCCAGTTTGTCAAACACGATACAGTTTCCGATGCCGTGTCTGATTCCAAGAAGAAAGCTCAGCCCGTAACTAACGGCATGCGCTATGCCTACCTGTGAGTAAGCTATGCTCATTCCTCCCGCATAAGATGCCATCATCAGTTTGTCATCAGATTCATTATTCCATTCCGGGTTTTCTACAAATACTTCCCTGCAAAGTTGAAGGGCTTTCTCTCCGTAACTTTTGCTGAATTCATTAAGGTAGGTTCCCTGCAGGCTTTCAATACAATGGATATAACAATCCATGCCGGTATAAAAGCGCTGGTCAGGCGGAGCATTGTGGGTTAGTTCCGGATCAAGAACGATCTGGTCAAAGGGCGTGAAGTCTGAGTTCATCCCTAATTTACGAACCGGCCCTGTTAAAACCGTTGTACGGGAAACTTCAGCGCCGGTTCCACTTAAGGTAGGAATACCTGCTTTGTAAACCCCTGCAACTTTTACAAGATCCCAGCCCTGGTAATCAGCGGAGCTTCCGGGATTAGTCATCATCAAGGAAACCGCTTTTGCAAGATCCATGGTTGAACCACCACCTATTCCGATGATACCACTTACTTTCCCGAATTCCTCTTTCAGTTTTCCGGCGATCGAGTCAACATACGTGGTTTTTGGTTCGTCAGCAACATTTGCAAACATCACTTTATCATTGCCCTGCACAGGTAGTGTTGAAACCAGCGGTTTACCTTCAAAGAAATGATCTACCAGGAAGACCATGGGGGCACCAGGAGACCTGTGCGGGGCCAGTATTTCATTTAACTGGCTGAAACTTCCACGCCCGTATATAACATACCCCACCATTTTGAAATTGCGGAACTTCATAGTTTAAATTTACAGGAAAGCTACAGGAGGTAAACAATCAGGCAAAATTTCTTTGTTGATACAGTACATAGCAGCAGGCTACACGGTACAACGAGCACGGATAGTGAGTTTGATCTCCTTCTTTTGTGATATTTCCCAAGTGGTACGCTATTAATGCCCGGCACACAAATTAAAGTACCTTTCATAATAACCCGGCTGCTCTTATAAGATCTTCCGGAGTATCAATTTCCACCCCCATGTATTCTGTTACGACCATCCGTAACGGCACGCCGTTTTCCAGATAACGGAGGCATTCGATTTTTTCTGCGTCTTCCAGCGGTGTCACAGGCCAACTGGTAAAATCCAGTAACGCCTGTTTGCGAAATGCGTAAATTCCGATATGTTCATAATAGGTAAGCACTGCGCTTTTATTCCTGGGGTAAGGAACAACGCTTCTGCTGAAGAGCAGGGAGTTCATTTTTTTATCAACAACAACTTTTACATAATTCGGATCCCCGATCAGCCGGTTGTCCTGTAGTACCTGCATTAATGAGGCAACCTGCACCTGTGCTCCATCTTCTTCTTCAAACACCCTGAGTAATTTTTCAAGCGGCTTTTTCTGAACAAAAGGTTCATCACCCTGCACATTGACCACGATGTCGACGTCAAGCGAGGAAACGCCTTCCGCAATCCGGTCACTGCCACTTTCGTGTTTTTTAATACTCATTTTGGCAACACCTCCGTTGGAAGTGATTTCGTTGAAGATAACTTCACTGTCTGTTACGACGATTACTTCTGTAAACAGATTTGTGGCCCTGGTATTATCATAGGTATGCCGGATTACCGATTTACCCCCCAGTGGCTCCATCAGTTTACCGGGGAACCTTGAAGCAGCATATCTTGCAGGGATCATCGCTATGGTATTCATATCAGAGATTATTGGATAAAGATAATCGGTAAACCAAAAGCTTACGTAGCAAGGTGTTTGTATATTTGGGAAAGCAGCTGTAAAAAATTATATTGCCGGTTGATTTTATCACTCCTGTTAAGCATTTAGGATCTGATGTTCCCATGTTGATCAACGATTACCCGCCATTCCTGTAAAAAAACGGCTTCATGCAAAACAATGAATTAATAAAGCGTTACGAAATTGACCTTAACACCTGGGATGAGATGTATAAAGACACCTCGGTGCGAGGTCAATACCACGGGGTGATGGATTTTCTGCAGCAACTGAGCATTGATGAGTTAAATAAAAAGGAGGATCAGGCCAGGCGCCTGTTCATGAGCCAGGGGGTAACGTTTACGGTATACGGCAGTGGTGAGGGCATTGAAAAGATTTTTCCTTTCGATATTATACCCAGGATAATCACAGCAGTTGAATGGAAGCTTATTGAGGATGGGATCAAGCAAAGGCTTAAGGCCCTCAACCTGTTTTTAAAAGATGTTTATAATGAACAGTTCATCATAAAAGATGGCGTTGTTCCGGCTGAAATGATCTATAGCTGCCCTCACTTTCTTCGTGAGATGCATAAGTTTCCGGTGCCTTATGATATCTATGTACATATTGCAGGGATAGATCTTATCCGCGACAGTGACGGTTCATTATATATCCTTGAAGACAACCTGCGCACACCGAGCGGTGTCAGCTATATGCTGGAAAACCGGGAGATAACGAAGAGATTGTTTCCCGACCTGCTACCAAAAAATAATGTGCGCACGGTAACAGAGTACCCGACCATCCTGCATAAGAATCTCGTTTCACTGGCCCCGAACCAAACCCCTAATCCGACAATTGTACTTCTTACTCCCGGCATTTACAACTCCGCATATTTTGAGCATACAACTTTAGCCCGGTTAATGGGTGTTGAGCTGGTAGAAGGAAGAGACCTGGTGGTAGAGAACCACCGCGTTTATATGAAAACCACAACCGGCCTTCAACAGGTGAATGTAATATACCGGCGGGTGGATGATGAATTTCTCGATCCGCTGATGTTTAACCAGAATAGCCTTTTGGGTGTTGCCGGCCTTATGAGCGCATACAGGCAGGGCAATGTGGCCATCGTAAACGCGCCCGGCAATGGTGTAGCGGACGATAAAGCTATATACACGTTTGTGCCTGCCATGATACGCTACTATCTAAATGAAGAACCGATGTTAAAAAATGTGCCTACATACCAGCTGGCGATTCCTGAAGAGAGAGCTTATGTATTTTCAAATATGCACCAAATGGTCATCAAAAAAACCAATGAAAGTGGGGGTTATGGCATGATGATGGGCCATATGGCAACAGAAACAGAAATCATGATATACAAAAATGAGATCCTTAAAGATCCCCGGCAGTTTATCGCGCAACCTACTATAAATTTATCTTCTGCTCCATGCTATATGAATGGCACATTACAGCCCCGGCGTGTAGACCTCCGGCCATATGCATTGTGCGGTCCGGGGGGAATAGAAATTGTTCCCGGGGGATTGACACGGGTGGCGCTAAGGCAGGGATCACTGGTTGTAAATTCATCACAGGGAGGCGGGAGTAAGGATACTTGGGTACTTGCCGGTTAACATGTATAAAAAGGGCCTCATAAAGGCATTGACCTAAAACAGCTTTTGCTGATTATAACGCCTGTAAAGCACCGAAATAGCTGAGGCGGTGGTGCCAGATCAAAGCAATGTGTAAAACTTAAGAAAATCGATACATGCTTAGCAGAGTTGCAGATAGTTTATACTGGATGAGCCGCTATATGGAGCGGAGTGATGGCATACTTCGCATGCTCAAAATCAATTACGCATCTTCCCAGGACGATGTGAACGCATTCTCGTGGAAGCCCGTACTCAAAATATTTACATACCTCGATCATAAGAAAGCTCACGAAATTTCCAACGACAGCCGGCTGGTATTGCAGTATATGGTTACCGACAGGGAAAATCCTAATTCAGTTTATAATATCGTAACAACTGCCAGGGAGAATGCAAGAAGCGTTCAGGACCATATCACCAAAGAGTTGTGGCAATGCCTGAATGAATTTTACCATCTGATGCGGGATGAGCGCCTGGTTGAATGGCTGAGCAAGGAAGACCCGATTTCAGTTCTGGATGTGTTGATCAGGCAGGGATTACTGTATTATGGAACAGCAGATATTACGATGGCCAGGGGGGAAGGAAACTCATTTATGAATATTGGCAAATTTCTGGAAAGGGCTATTCAAAGTTCCGACATCCTCGACGTAAAGTTCAGTATGCTGAATTATGATACCAATAAATCTGCCGATACCACATACTGGAAATACATGTTAATGTCGATTTCCGGCTATGAGCTGTATTTAAAAACTTACCGCAGTGGTTTCGAAGCCGAGAACGTGGTAGAGCAGATCATCTTAAATAATCAATTTCCACGTTCGGTTTTATATTCTATAGCTGAGATGCACAATTACCTGAAATTGTTCCGGCACAACGGCAATACAGGAAGTTACAAGCATATCGATTTTCTCATGGGAAGGTTAAAAAGCAAAGTAGAATACTCGACAGCGGATGCCATTATGCAACAGGGACTGCACAAGTATCTGAATGAAACCATCAGAGAACTAAATACGATAGGTATTGCCCTGAATGACTATTACTTCGCATACCTGTAATTTGAAAAAGATACAAAAGCAATAAGACCAATGCCACGGTTCAATATACATCATGTTACAAAGTACACATACCAGTCTCTGGTACGTGACAGTGCCAACCAGATCATTTTATTTCCGGTAAAGGATGAATACCAGGAAGTGATGAAACATGAGCTGAATATTTCAGGCGACCCTAATGTAGAAATACATAATGATTATTATGGCAATGAAGTGGGTGTGTTTATGCACGCCGGATCACACCGGCAACTGGTTGTAGATTCAAGAATGGAAGTCATTACCAAACCCCGTGAATCTCCGGTTGATGATAAGCCGATTGAGGAACAATGGAACCAACTGCGTGCAATGAAGCAATACCTTCCGGTAATCGACTTTCTGAAGCTTTCACCACTGGATGCTTTGCCAGAGGTTATGATGATCACAGACGGCATGCTTGGCGATCGTGTTACACCCCTCCAGGCAGCCAAAGAGCTCAATGAATACGTGTTTAATAATTTTGTCTACATAAAAGGCATCACCAGCGTAGAAACAACGCTTAATGAAATCTGGAAGCTTAAAGCCGGGGTGTGCCAGGACTTTGCACACATTCTTTCAGCCATGTTACGCGTCATTCATATACCGGCAAGGTATGTCAGCGGGTATGTTTGTCCGAATAAAAACGGGATGCGGGGAGAAGGGGCCACTCATGCATGGGTTGAAGCATACATCCCCTTTTATGGCTGGTTAGGACTGGATCCGACAAACAACTGTATGGTGAATGACCTGCACGTAAGGCTGGCTGTGGGCAGAAACTTCACGGATTGTACCCCTGTGAAGGGCTCGTATAAAGGTACTTCCGACCAGATACTCGAAGTGGGGGTCACGGTGTCTTATGAAGACGGGCATATCAATGAAGACCTGAATACGGCATTAACTCCTCAGCCGGCGTCTGCTCAGGCCCAAAATTCATACAGGAAGTTTATGGAGATGCAGCAGCAGCAGTAAGGGTAGTAGGTAGTAGGTAGTGGGTAGTGGGCGGCAATGTGCCAAGACTTTTTAATAGTCGGTTTTGATATTTTTGTTAAATGGAAGCCTGAACTGGTAGCCAATATTTTCATCAGTGGAGTCATCCAGTACATCAAGACCATAACGAAGATTCTTAGGATCGTCATACCTGAAGGTTCCAAACATACGGTCCCACAATGAAAAGATATTACTGTAATTGGAATCAGTATAAGGCCGCGTGAAGTGATGATGCACCTTATGCATATTCGGAGAAACAAAAATCCAGCTGATGGGTTTATCCAGCCATAAAGGGACTCGCACATTTGCATGATTGAAATGCGTGAATAAAGCTGCACAACTGCGGTATAAAAAATACATTCCGATGGGAACCCCGATAAGTACGATGCCCACGATGGTAGAAAATTCGCGGAACAACCACTCTCCGGGATGATGGCGTGTGCCCGTGGTGACATCCACTTTCGTATCACTATGGTGTATCAAATGGAACTTCCACATAAACTTTATCTTATGCATCGTAAAGTGCGGGGCGTATTGACCAAAAAAATCCATAAAGAACAGCGTAGTCACCACTCGTGCCCAAAGGGGTATTTGAATCTGGTTCATCAGGCCAATATCATTTTTCATCACCCATTCGCAAATCCTGATTGTGGTTAAACCGAAAATCAGGTTAAGAACCAAAGTTGTAAAAAGAAAAATGAGATTTACACCGGCGTGTTTGTACCGGTGAAATGAAAACCGGAATAAGGGATAATAACCTTCCAGTAACCAGAAGAAAACCATTCCACCCATTAAGATGAATATCCGGTGATAACTTGGAATATGTTCCCAATACAAAAGAAAATGTTCCATATGGTTGTGTTCTGCAATAAATTTACAAAATATACCTGACCCCGGCAAGGTGGCAGATATCCGGCAGCACTTCAGGTCGGTGACGGTAAATGAGTAAATTCCTTCCGGCAAAGCCGGCAACGATAAAACTTTTTAACTTTCTCTTCCTGGCCATTAACAAGCAGTGACCTGATCCTTCCGGCCCAGGTGTTATACCGGGTAGTTTGTGTAATTAGCTCGAGGGCTGGATTGCCACACGAAGGACATGGAATTGATTGCAGGTATAAGTTGTCGGATTCTCTTAATACGTTCTGGGCCTTGCTGACACTCGCTTCTTCAACCATTAATTTCATTCCCCCCAGGGCCGGGCTTAGCAAGGGGTCAATGGTTATCGTATACTCATCCTTTATATGGCAATCAATCCCGGCATCCCGTAATAACGCCAGCTCCAGGTTGGCGTTTACGTAATTGTCGTATGCACGGATAGGAAGATAGTTCATGAAAAAATGAATAGGATAAACCCAAAATGATCAGGTACGCAGGCTTAATTTCTAACCTCAAAAATCACTTGTTGAAAATTCCGGGAGGATACTGACACCGGTTAGTTGTTAAGCATTAAGGGCATCACCAGGATCAGCAGTTCTTCGTTTGCATCATTTTCCGAAGGTTTGATAATTCCCGCCTTTGTAGGCGTTGACAATTCCATATTTACTTCGTCACTGTCTGCGGCGTTTAGCATTTCGATCAGGAACCTGGCATTAAAAGCAATAGAAAGGTCTTCCCCATCGTACTGGCACTTCATCCGCTCATTACCTTCAAACGAAAAGTCCACATCCTGGGCGGCAAGTTGTAATTCTGTGCCCTGCATCGTCAAAACTACCTGGTTGGTACTTTTGTTGCTGAAGACACTCACCCGCCGCAGGGCACTCTGGAAGTCACCTTTCCCAACCGTTAATCTGTACGGATTGTCGAGGGGAATCACTACCTTATAATCCGGGAAACGGGCATCAATCAAACGGCAGCTCATCCGGGTAGAACCGTGCTGAACAAAGAGGTAATTATTATTATAATTCAATGTCAGCTTTTCGTCCCTGTCGGGTAAAGCAGACTTCAACAGGTTAAGCGGTTTTTTAGGAACGATAAATGAATCAGTTTTCGGGCAGTTTACATCTGTTCGCTTATAGCGCACCAGCCGGTGAGCATCGGTAGCTACAAACTGGAGATAATTTTCGTTAAGGTCAAAAAAAACGCCTGTCATAGCCGGACGAAGGTCATCACTACTCACCGCAAAAAGGGTTTTGTTGATAGCGGTAATGAGTGCGGAAGAAGTCATCGTAAAGGTAGTCGTGTCGTCTGCAACCGGTTCCTTGGGAAAATTATCAGGATTTTCACCCATCACTTTATACTTGCCATTGTCGGTGGTGATTTCAACCGAAAAATTCTTTTCAATATTAAAACTTAATGGCTGGTCAGGAATATTTTTTAGGGAATCCATCAATATTTTCGCGGGAATGCATACTTTGCCATTTTCCCTTGCTTCAATATCCATCTCTATCCGCATCACAGTTTCGAGATCAGTTGCCACAACGGTAAGCCGGTTTTTTTCAACTTCAAACAAAAAATCTTCAAGAATGGGCAGAACCGTATTCGCATTAATTACGCCGTTAATATGTTGCAGCTGTTTTAACAATGCCGCCGATGATACGATAAACTTCATTTTACGCGGGGATTAGAGATTGAATGGAACGAAACTACTGATTTTTAATTAATAGCCAACAGCAAATCAGATCAGGAAACGGGATCAGCAAGGCAGGTAAAATCTGTCAGGCGGCCGCTTATAACGGCCGTTCAATGGCATAATTAACATGAGCAAAGTAACACAGGATTCTTTTCCAGGTCGGAGATTTTTTTAAAATTTGCAAGGTGAACAATCCTTCAAAACAATCTTTATCAAAAGAGCAGGCGCTTCAGAAATGCAGGCATTATTGCATTTACCAGGAGCGTTGCCACCAGGAAGTAAAAGAAAAGTTATACAGTTTCGGTTTATTCACGAAAGAGGTTGATGAACTTATAGCTTCACTCATTGAAGAAAATTACCTGAACGAAGAAAGGTTTGCAGTAAGTTATGCGGGGGGCAAGTTCAGGATGAAACAATGGGGTAAGGTGAAGATCAAACATGCGTTAAAACAAAAACAGGTAAGCGCCTATTGCATCAAAAATGCCATAAACCAAATAGGCGAAGACAGGTATTCAGAAACCCTTTTTCAGCTTGCCGGATCGAAGTGGAAAATGCTGAAAGGTGAAAAGAACGTCTTTATCAGGAAGCGCAAAACTTACGACTATTTACTGCAGAAGGGGTACGAAAGCGATCTGATCAATGAGGCGCTAAATTCCTTGCCCGGTAAACTGTGATTGATAACCCACACGCCGGTAAATCCTGGTGGCCGATTCCATCATGAAAATAAACCCGCGCGAACCCGATCGGGAAGCGGAAATCTTCATGGCTGTTTCTCCCTCCTCATTTATGATCAACCAGCCCCTTTCTTTTGTTTCCTTTCATCTCCCGAGGTCGTGCGCCTTTTCACTGATCAGGAGACTGCGTAAAAACCCTGTCTACTTTTATGTCAATCCGATAACTTTACGCACATTATGTCAGCACTATCCATTAGCATAATTCAGTCTTCCCTGCATTGGGAAAATAAGACAGCCAACCTCCGGATGTTTGAAGAAAAGATCCGTGCCATAAATGGCAAAACAGAAATGGTTGTTCTTCCGGAAATGTTCAGCACCGGCTTTAGCATGAAAGCCGGGGAGCTGGCAGAAAAAATGGACGGAGAAACGATAGAATGGATGCAACGGATTGCCGCTGAAAACCGGATCATCCTTACCGGGAGTGTTATTATTGAGGAAGAAGGTAAGTATTACAACCGGCTCATATGGATGTTACCCGTTGGCCAGTATGGGTATTACGACAAAAGGCACCTTTTTGGATTTGCGAAAGAAAACCTGTACTACACACCTGGAAATAAGCGCCTGATCGCCTCCGTTAAAGGATGGAAGTTAAACCTGCAGATCTGTTATGATCTCCGGTTTCCGGTTTGGGC
>JBGSYC010000031.1:0-7072 GCA_041751095.1 Flavihumibacter sp. | reverse complement strand
GCAGTCTTTAACTGTCGCTGTTTTTGTGCAGTCAGTTCTTCCCTGATTTCAACCTCCCCTAATTCGACAATGCTGTAGTGTAACCTGAGTTTATCCAACTCAGATTTCACAATCATCTTGCAGCGCAGGCTCACCATGTTTCTGATTAAAAGTTTCATTGTCTTACAAACTGATTTTCAATATACTTAACACAATAAGCATGCAAAGCTGAAAGGTAACCTTAATTACTGGCAAAGGAAGAGATTTAAACATCGAAATAGCTGATAATCTATACAAAGTCTAATGTTAAGATAATGTTAAGCTCTAAACCACGTAAAACATATGAATTTTACTGTGAAAATCTGCCTTGAAGTTCATTTTAAGTATAGTTGTTGCAGCTTTTCAGATGTGGTTTTAAGGCCCAAATCTTCACATATAAAAGCAGACCTATGAAAAGGGCAAAAAATAACGATAAAAACGTGGTTGTTGATATACTATCCAAATCGTTTGATACCAATCAAAGTGTCAACTACATTGTAAAGCAAGATTCAAAAAGGTTTCAACGGGTTCGTGCACTGATGGATTATTCTTTTGAAGTCTGTTATTTATTTGGCGATGTGTTTTTATCAGATGATAAAAAAGCATGTGCATTGGTAACTTATCCAGATAAGAAGAAGACTACTCTTAAATCCATGTTACTTGACGCAAAATTAATTATTTCTTGTGTGGGTGTAGGCAACATAAAAAAAACTCTACATAGGGAGGCAATGATTAAGAAACTTCAGCCAAATGAACCAATGTACTATCTATGGTTTATAGGTGTTGAACCCAAATATCAAAACGAAGGAATTGGAGGCAGTCTTCTTGAAGATATTATTAAAGATAGCAATCAAAAGAAAAGAGATATTTTTTTGGAAACTTCAACATTGGAAAATATACCGTTTTATAAAAAGTTTGGTTTTCAGGTATATAATGAATTGGAATTAAGTTATAAATTATTTTTTCTTAAGAGAGAGCATGAGTAAAAAACCGTCCTATGCTAGTTTTTGGAACACAAATGCACATTATCACATTTATTTTTGTGAGCATAGAAATAGTTATCTTCTTCTACCTGATAATAAATAAGTTAGCAAGACCTGATGATAAAACAGCATTCCTTAACATTACTCTAATCTTCTTATTAATTATCTATAATGTGACTGGTGGGTTGTTTCCTGATCCAAACCTGCCCGGCTCATATTTTATACAGATGGCGATTGCGTATGCTACGGGCTTTATTGTTCCTTGTTACTTCCCCTATTATGTGTATAAAGCTTTTAAGTTAGAAAAGATGCGGTTTCATGCTTTCACGGGAGTTTTTTTATTCTTCATGCTACCATACCTTCTTTTTGTTATCATATTTGGTGTATCTAATAATCTGGCTACAGCTAAAAATTTGTTTGTACTTCCTTTATTGTACGCCTCATGGGTTATTTATACGTTACAGAAAGCCATCAGATATAAATACCATAATAATTTCAGCAATTTTGAATCTAAGGAAGAAGTAACTGTAATTTTCTTAAGCTTAACGCCTTGGGTAGGCTTACCTGTAATTGACTATTTTAACCTGGGTCAGACAATAGAAGTTTCTATGACAAATACAGGATTTTTGCTACTTTTTGCCTTACAGGTAAAAAGGCAGGTTACGGAATTAAGGACAGAACATGAGAGGCTCATTGTCTCAGAAAATCAGTTACAAAATTGGAATACGGACTTGAAGAAAGAGGTTGAGAAAAGAACAAGGGAGCTTGAAAAAATAAATGAACAAAAGACAAACAACTTTATAAATCTGGTTCACGAAACTAAAACGCCTCTTACCCTTGTAAATAATTATTTGGATGAGTATATACATAAGTACGGCTCTGTTGAAGAATTAGATATAATAAAAGGGGGTATAGACAAACTCACAAAAGATGTAAGCAGCTTATTTGATATAGAAAGATTTACAAAAGGAATAGACGTATATATCCATACCCAAATATCAAGCTTCAGTGAAATTATAAAAAGTAGCTTAGTATTATTTGAATACTACTGTCAAAAACAAATGATTTCATGTAACAAAAACATCGAAGAAAATGTGTTCATAAAAGCAGATCCCAATGCTATCGACCGGATAGTAAATAATTTAATAGAAAATGCAATCAAATTCTCCAACGACGAAGGCAAAATCGAAATAACCCTAAAAACGATAGATAATAAAGTACATTTCTCAGTAAAGGATTCAGGCATAGGCATACCACTTGATTTGCAAAAGAAAATATTTGAACCCTATTATCAGATAAATCAAAAAAAAACAGGGCTTCAAGGTATGGGACTTGGGCTTCCAATTGTAAAAAAGGTGGTTGATAGCCTGGGAGGAGAAATTCATATTGAGAGTAATCCTACTAAAACTTCAGGAACACTGGTGAGTATAGTTTTAAATAGGCATTTTTTGGCAGAAAATGATACTCCGGTTGCTAATTCACCAGAGTCTAAATTACGTATTCTTCATATCGAAAATTTTGATATAGCAGATTCACCTTATCTTCATAACAGGCACTCGGTTCTATTAATTGAAGATAATAAAGCCATGCTTCATTTTCTTTCTAAAAAGCTAAGTGGTAAATACAATGTCTATTGTTCTTTGAATGGAGCAGAGGCCTTAAAAAAAATACATGATTTACCTGTCATACCTGATTTAATCCTTTCGGATGTGATGATGGACAAAATGGATGGATTTGCTTTTGCAAAGGCTATCTCTGAACAGAACAACTATAACCATATTCCAATAATCTTTTTGACAGCCAAATCAACTCCTACAGATAAGCTTAAAGGTTTGCGCTTAGGTGCAATTGATTTTATCCCAAAGCCGTTTTCCTTCGAAGAAATAAGCCACAAAATTGAAACTGTTCTGGGAAACATTGGTAGGCAGAAGAAAGCAATTCTAAACTTATCAATAGCTAACCTTAAGAACCTGAATAATTTAAGCACCGCTCCAGAAGATGCAAAACCTTCACCTACTGTTGAACAGAATTGTAAGTTATATAACCTTACTAACAGGGAAACAGAAATAGTCAAACTTATGATAAGGGGGACTAAATATAAGGAGATAGCAAAAACCCTATTTATATCTGACAGGACGGTAACAACACATATTCAACACATATTTGAGAAAATAGGGGTTACTAATAAAGTAGAAATGATCAACAAGCTCACCACATAGCCATAACTTGACTGAATGACCAGGTATCGAACCACTTTAGACCCTTATAATTCGGATACTTTTCTTCAATTACCAAATTTATCAACTTCCAAAGGAGGCTCCGATAAGATGCTTTCTAAACCTATGAATTACAATGCTCTTTTTCGCTAAAACGCTTAAAATACTCATTTTTACGTATGAAAATGGTATAGATAGCGTATTCTTTGGATAGAGCTAAATCGGGAAATTTGGGCATGAATACTAATTCTACCCAATTTAAGAGCTATGTGCGGAAGATATACATTGGAGTGGCTGGATTCACTGATAACTATTTCACTTAATCCTGCGAAAACCGATCTGAATACCCTTTCAGATGATGAAATTCGCTTTGTTATTACTAAAATAACAGAGGAAAAGGAGAAGCTATTAACTATTCTGAAAAACCAGATATTTGGCTTGACAAAGGAAAAGCAAATTGCCTTACTTGTCAATCAGTCCCATTCATCGCTAATTGTTCTCCTGGATCAGGTATTGAAATTCCCTAAGATCCAAAATTTAAACAGGTCGTCCCTAAAAGACCTGCATAACTCTCTGATTTCCATCCTTGAAGAACTTCTTTCTTTTATAGAAGTGCGTTTTTTACCGTACTTAAGCTTAAATGAACGAGTGCCCATCACGTATCTTGCTGTAACAGGGAAGGAGCTAAAACAAAGAGTAGATAAGCTGAAAATCAAATTGTTAGTTCATGAAGCAAATATACAGCTTGTAAATATTGTTCTGACCAGCCTGTATTCCTTCATTAGCCGTTTAAAAGTGGAATTTCCGGTTACTTTCCGGGAACTGTTATATCAGAAAGACCTGCTTAAAGAACTTGAGCTATTAGAGCTTCCTAAAGGAGAAACGGCTGTATTTACAGCTTTAGATGAACTGCTTATATACCTGAATTTCAATAGCAAATTTTACATGGGCTATTTTACAAAGAGGCTTGCGGAAAAGGTTAATCTAAATGAAAATAATTCAACTAAGCTGGAAAGGCTGTTATTTCATTACAAGCAGTTTAATCAAATGCATCGTAAACCCGGTGTTATTCTAAATCCTCAATACGGCGACCTCAAAACAGAATTAAGTAACTGGTTTACACAAGAAATATTCTACCTGGAAAAGAAGTTGCATTTAACTATTGTTCCTATAAATGAAAGTGTTGAACAAAAAGGTTCAGAACCAGCATCTCAAAAAGTTGAACCGCAAAAATTGTTGTGTATTTTATCTGTAGATCAAATGGCACTTGTATTACGTTCTGCCGATGATTTAAAAATTGTAATGGCTCGAAGCCTGAATTCAGTATTTAAAACCATCGTTCCACACTTATCTACTCCTTATCAGGATAATATATCCTATGACAGTATGCGCAGTAAATCATACAATGCGGAAACAAGGGATAAAGAGATTGTTATTCAAACTCTTGAACAAATGATTAAAAAGATAAAGGAATATTAAAACAACTCTTTTGCAAAAGCGCCTGGTTGAGTGGATGAATGAAATGAAAGGAGTGAATGGGATGAAGTAATGAGACGAGGCGCAATACTTTTAGCTTACCGGCTGCAAATCTTTTGTAAGAGCTAAAATAATTATATCGCGGCGGGTAAGCTGTATCTCGAGAGCATGCCATTATCGAAAAACGATAGGAAATACTTTTTTATATCCTATAAAATCCTCCATAGTGGGGATTTTTTTATTTTTTATATTTTTCTTCTTTCTGATTATCAATAGGGTACAATGGGTACAAAAAAGATACAATTAAAGTTGGACTTGATAGGCGGTTTGTGCTGATGTTCTTTTGTATAGTCATTAGAGACAAGCCGGATTCAAAACATCACTATCCGGATTAATTAGTGAGAACGAAAAAACGAAGCGTATGTTTACAAACATCTCCTGGGCAAGCTACATTTTAGCTGTTACCCTCCTTTTAGCAGCATGGTATCTGGTTATAGGTATGCGGTTTTATTTTCACGACCTGCAGAACCTTTTTACAAGAAAAAGTAAGCCAAACTTACAACTTGCCCCTAACGAAAACTACTCAACTACAGGCTCTGAATTTACACCCAAAGAAACAGAAACTTTAGATTCAGACGAACTTTTTCATGAAGTGGAGAAATTGACAACCAAACTAAAAGAAACTATTGCAGACGCTTCTTCTAAAAACTACCATAAAGAAGAATTCATCTTCTTACTGCAATTGACATTAAAAGAATATCCCCATTTGAAAGGTTCACCATTTCAGGTAGCCATAAATAACCTGATTGAATCCGAATGTGAAAAACATGGCTCCCTCCACCTCAGTGCTGAAGAGCAAGTGATGTTGTGGAAAGAGGTAGCGTAGTGGAGCCGCCTTCTTCCCTCTCCGTCCAATGCGGCGGAGAGGTGCAGGAAGGCTCTTAAAAGAGTAAATGTTCAACTTTTAAATAGTGTGTATTATGAAGCGATTGAATTTTAAAAGGTTCTCCGGGAAACAATGGTTAAGTGCAGGTGCGGTAATAGCCTTAACCTTTATCCATCTTGCAGTAATGGCTCAGGATGGAAACGCAGGTATCAATGAAGCCAACACCAAAGTGCGAAGTTATTTCGCAGCAGGAACGAACCTAATGTATGCGGTTGGTGCACTTGTAGGCTTGATTGGAGCAGTGAAGGTTTACCAGAAGTGGAATGCTGGCGACCAGGATACTGGTAAGGTTGCCGCAGCCTGGTTTGGTAGCTGTGTATTTCTGGTAGTTGTAGCCACTGTTATTAAATCCTTTTTTGGTGTTTAAAAACGTAACAAATTCTATGTGTTATGCAGGAAGTGTTAATCGCAAAATTCCATCAGTATATCACGGACAACAATCCTGATTTACTGATTACGCTTCAACAGGAAGGTAGTGTAAGCGGCTATCTAAGAGAAAAGGTAGCGGCAATTGATCTATTGTTGAATGAATTACTCGGTTCTGGTGCTCCCGCATATCTCATAGAAGAACGTTGTATGGAAGAACTCACAAAGGAGCTACGCACCTCAAAGTTTAATTATCTGATTTCGATTTTAGAAGAAGAATTTGAATCTGACTATTTCAGGCTTAAAGAAAGTGGATTGCTTACTTATGAAGCGATTAATCTCCTTGAAAGTTGCGCACCAGTGTTTGAAACGTTTGACTTTACAGTTGAAAGTGAAAATGACCGGTATTTACACTATGCTATTATAGGCATAGTAAAGGAATATTTTGAAAATAAGCAGTGAAAGTGAAAAAGTGAAGTATGGCTTACAATCAATTACAAAAGCTTAATGATAATATAGCGGCTATCCGCATTGCACTCGTATGGGAAGAAACGAAAACCCTGGATGCATCGCAGGTAGAAGCACTGCAAAAATATTCCGGCTTTGGCGGCATAAAAGCCATACTGTACCCTAATGCAGCTAAAGAGGAATGGATTAAGCTAAATGCAACAGATGAAGATTTACGGTTACACTCTAAATTAATAGAACTACACGAACTGCTGAAAGAAAAACTATCTGACCAACAATATAAAGAAACGATAGGGTCTATTAAAAACAGCGTGCTCACAGCTTTTTACACACCGCAGGTTGTACCACAAACTTTATATACAACATTTAAAGAACAGGGCATTGAACCCAAAAAAATATATGAACCAAGTAGTGGTGCAGGCATTTTTATAACCGAAGCAGTTAAATCCTTTTCTAAAATTCAAAATATAACTGCTGTTGAAAAAGATATGCTGACAGGTCGGGTGCTTGCAGCTTTAAACAGTTCTTTTGCTGTTTCAGCAAATACGCATATTACCGGTTTTGAACAAGCTCCTGTAAATGATAATGGTAAATACGAT
>JBGSYC010000030.1:0-6391 GCA_041751095.1 Flavihumibacter sp. | reverse complement strand
GGAGGGGTGTTACACAGTGGCCTATCCACTGGCAGCCATCGCCGCAGTAAGAAAGGATAAGGAGCTTGCAAAAACTGCAATGGAACAACTGCTTCAAAGAGTTAACCACCTGGCAGTGGAAGGGGCTATTTATCAGCGGAATTGCAAGGGGCAGTATCAGTTTATCAGATCGTAACTTAATTCTGGAAATCAAAAACGGCGAGATATTCAGGCAGTTAAAATGTCCGGCTGTTAAAGGAGTAGATCATGATTTTTACGGCAATAAAATTGACAAGAATAATGTACTTCCAGGTCCATTTCAGCAATATCATCAAGGTTTTAACAGGTTTGTCCTTATTCCTTTCAAAAAGCCTTAGAGTAGTAATTCCTAAAAGGGCGCATCGTTTATAAAAGCAGAATAACCCGGAAAATGCATTCTCCTTAATCTGCTGAACGGTTTCCCGATCGGAAAGATTAAGCAGGTGCTATAAAACGACAGCATCTAAAGCAATAAGTGCACAGGCCGGTGGTGTCCCTCGTCAAAATTGAACTGGCCATCGTAGAGTCCACTGTTTTATCCTAGGTAGCAATCCCGATGAGGATACCAAAATTTATTCTTCCAGGGCTTGTGAATAGTGTTATTTTGGTTCGTTCATCCACTTTTCTATCTTCTCCGAAGCATACGTTTTCCATTTGCCGTTATCATCATAAATAAAAAAAACTTCAAGATTCAAGTCTTTATTCTTTGATAAGAACTGCCTTGATTTTTCTAAGCCCATTACCATAAAAGCAGTGGCATACGCGTCGGCGGATATGCAATCGGTAGCGATTACTGTGGCGCTAAGCAAATTATTCCTGGCGGGGTAACAAGTAGCCGGGTCAATAATATGTGAATACTTCTGCCCATTTTCTTCAAAATATTTTCTGTAATTACCTGAAGTTGCAATGGCGACGTTTTTTAAGGAAATAATTTTTTCTATCCGTTTTTTTACCGGCAAATTATCAAGGGGTTGCTCAATGCCTACTTTCCATAGTTCACCATTTTCCTTTTCCCCTTTCGCCCGAACCTCTCCTCCTATTTCCACCAGGTAGCTGGTAATACCTTTACTTTCCAGAAAATCACTTACAATATCTACAGAATATCCTTGTGCTATGGCATTCACATCAAGCATAATGTCCCGTTTTGCTTTTATCAATTTATTAGATGCTAACTGTACCATCCTATAACCGATAAGGTTTCTTAGACTATCAATCTTGTATCTGTCAGGTATTATATTTCTTTCAACCGCAAATCCCCAGGCATTTACAACAGGTGCTATTGTGATATCAAAAGCGCCTCTTGTTCTATCCGAAACTTCCTGCGACTTTTTAAATACATCTGTAAAAAATCTATCTGCCACTACGCCGGTATCATTCGTATTCATTCGGGAAATAATTGATACCGGCAAATAAGATGAAAGTGATGAGTCGATTTCTTTTAAAAGAGAATCAACCTCCCGTGCATAATTGCGATTGATATCTGCATAGTATGTAATATGATATGTTGTTCCCTGTGCTTCACCCGCTATTTTTATTACTGGCATATTTTGACCTGCAGCGATTTGGGCGCACCAGACCATAAAATACAAAAAGGTTAGAGCCCTAATGGTTATATGTAGTTTATGATTTTTAATATTCATATTTACGGCATTCCTTATATCATTATTTTCTTTTCATAAGTTTGCTATTTTATTTTTGTCTTTAAGTCTTGATACCACACATGTAAATCCAGCGGATCTTTTAGTGATTGTTGCAAGGCTATTAAATCTCCAAACAGGGATATAATCTTTTTTTTATAACCTTTTTGATCAGCTAAGTCATTCATTTCTTCCGGATCATTTTTAAGATCAAAAAGGAGTGTTTTTTTAATTTTAGGATAAACGATTAATTTGAAATTGCCTTTGTGTATGCTTCTTTCTACATTGATGTACGATCCATAAATAGCGGGGTATTTACTTTTGGAGGTGGTACCCCGGGCAAGACCAAGGAGTGAATTAAAGAAAACATAAGGAGGCTTTTTTACTCCTCCAAGTTCCAGGCTGGTTGCCATCAGGTCCTGCATGTAAACCTGTGCATCAACCCTTGCATTTTTGCGAATGCCAGGCCCCGCAATAATCAGAGGTGGCTTCACGCTGTGCTCAAAAAGGCTTTGTTTTCCCATAAGTCCATGCTTACCAATTGCCAGCCCATGATCGGATGTAAACATGATATAAGTGTCGTTTAATTTTCTGGCACTTTCAAGCGCCGTCAATATTCTTCCTATTTGTTCATCCAGATAAGTGATGCTTGCATAATATTCCCGGATATGTGATTTAATGGCATATTCCGTACGTGGAAACGGTGCCAGCGCTTCATCTCTCAAAGTAGGCCCATTGTCAATTGCATCTTTGTAAGGATAAACCGGCATCCAGCTTTTTGGCAGAGATATTTTATCTAATGGATACAAATCCCAATATTTTTTGGGAGCCTGCCGGGGATCGTGCGGTGCATTAGATGCTATATACATAAAAAATGGCCTGGCGTCTTTGGATGCTGTTTCAATAAAATTTATCGCATCATCTGCTAAAACTTTTGACCAATGTTCTCCGCCTTTCCAATATCCTGCAATGTCACTGTTGTAAGACCTCCAGGCAGTATCGTCTGCATTTTTTGGTCTGTTGTATCCCGGCGGCATAAAAGCATCAGCATTCAGTTTACCGGTGTTTATTGCTTCCCTGTTTTTGTTTATGAATTTAGAATCCCATTTATCTTCCGCCATTCCCGGACGTACATTTTTTACATGTTTAAAAACCTTCGCAGCATCAGCGTCCACGTGCCATTTGCCAGTCATATAGGTTTCGTAACCTGCACTTTCCATGAGTTTGACCCAGGTTTTTGCAATTGAATCATTTTTCTTCCAATCGTCTGAAATATTCTTCGCCTGCCAAACCGCCCTTCCTGAAATAATCATGGCCCTGGAAGCAACGCATACCGCCCCGTTCCATGCACCCATGTTATGAGCATTGGAAAAAGAAGTTCCCATGCTCACCAGCCGATCCATATTCGGAGTGATGATTTCGCTATTCCCGAGGGCATTTATAGCTGTATAAGTTTGATCATCGGTAAGCAGTAAGATGATATTAGGTTTCTTTGATATTGAAGTTGGTGGTTTCACTCCGCAATGGATAAAAGCCAGTATCACAGTACAGGCAACGATGCCTTTTTTGCATAACTTCTTAAAAGATTCATCCAATCTCCTGCTTGCAACGATTTGATTTTTTAGTCGATAGTTCATAACTGATTATTGTATGAAACAAGTTACCAGGTAAAAATTCTATTGCTTATACTTATCTAATAATTGAGATGTCAGTTTTCGGACGTATAAATTATTATGGCTAACGAGGTCTTTTAGTTTTTTTTTAATTCCATCATCCTGCAAATTTTCAGGTTGTATCAAATCATAGATATATCCTAAAAGCGGTGTTTTGATTTTACCCCTATTAAATTTTTCTAATAAAATCCAAATGGTTTTGTCGTTTACTTTATCCAGCTTTTTGAGTCTCCACAAAAGTTCGTAACCCCGCTGTTCCGGAAACACATCCATCATTGAGGCTAATTTTGCTTGCGTTGCCGGCTCCGATAGTTGTTTGGGTTCAAAATAATTTAACGCCCGTTCGGAAAGATTTTCATCATTGCTTTTTATCAGTTCGACTAAGTTTGAAAGAAAAGCAGAATCATATTCCGGGTGACGCTTTATGAAATTAATGGCCCATAGTTTATAAGTTGATTCTTTTTGATCAAAAACCGATTTGAGGTAGGATGAATTAACTTCCTGATCAATCAACTTCACGATTTCTTTTTGAATGGAACCGTACACAATATGCCATAGAGTATAACAGGTATAAGCAGCGTCTTTTACAAGTACTTCATGTAGCGAAGGGCGTGTCGCTCCGGTATATCCATCCACGTCTTCGGTGTTCATTGCCGTGTCAAATACAAGGTCTTCCTCTTTAATACTTTTTATAATGGATCCTGTATCGGCTAAAAGCCGGTGAAGTTTTGAATAATCGGGCCGGCTAAATGCAACATGATCCGTTTTTGTCAGCGGTTCATGGTTATAGAGGTCAAATCCTGAATATGCTCCGGTTCCATCCCAAAAAAGCCACAGGTTTAACGGACGGCATTTGTCCGTAAAGCAAACTGACCGATGTATATCGACTGCGAACCAGACCGGTATCGCATCAGTATCTTTAAGTTCGTAAATTATTTGTTTCCTGCCAGAGTCTGCTTTGTCTGGATAAGCATGCTGTACGAATGTTCCCTTCATCTGCCACAAGTCTTTATTTGGTTGCGCTAAAGCCGAACTCGTATTTGTCATCGTTATCAGCAAACCTATTTTTAGAACGTACTTATTTATAAATTTCAATTTCATTCGAAACTTTTAAAACCGGATTTCATAAACAGTACCTATTATACAAGTGATTGTATTATTAATATATCTTAAGACCAACCATTAAGACAATTATTTTTTTAGCCCCGGCAAATCTGATTCTACCTGAATATTTCCTTTTCCCGGAACTATCTTTGCCAGGAAATCATCACTTATAGCAACGTTCGCAGAAGTCTTCAGCAGAATTTGTTTGCCATCAACACTGTTTGTTATTAGTTTCATTACCCCTTTGTGTTTAAATATGCTCCCTGTGATATTGATGCTTGTTTTCAGGTAATCATTCATGGCTTTATTGCCATGAAAATGAATGCTGTTATTTTCAAAAACACAATTATTAAATGTAATCACATTAACCGGGGTATTGATGGATAAAAAATCTTTTTCACTATCGTGCAGCGCATGTACATTATCAAATAACAATTGCTCCTGAACAGGCACCAGTGCACCAGGATAATAGGACCGGCTGTACCTGTCATTATCAAAATGAATTGAAAAGGCGGTGCGTGGCTTCTCCAGAAAAATGTCGCGAAAAATTACATTCCTCACTCCCGCTGTGTAGGTTACATCGTTTTGAATAACTCCCCAATTGATATCATCAATTACTTTGCTCCCGGTATCATGTAAAGGAGGAGTGATGGATTTATAAATAGTTCCATCGGGTTGTGCCTGCACCCGGTAAATTTTGCCATTGGAAACCACCGCATCGGATTGTTGTACTTCTATTCCGGGTTTCCAGTCCACCCAGGCGCCGCCTAATATCCGGCAGAAATATCCAGTCGTGTTTTCAGCATTGAGATCATGACAATTTTCAATGACACCATTTTCTATCCATCCCAATTCGGGATTTGAAGTGGCATAGTCGTGCGCATTCAGTGCAATGGCATCATCATAAGTTTTAAAAACCCCGTTCCGGATAGTAAACCGTTTGCCTCGTCCAAGATGTATTCCGTCTTTATCACCTTCAATCATTACGTCATTTATCAGCAAATCTTCGAAGGTGCAGATGTGAATGGCAAATTGCATTTTTGACAAATCGAGGCAGCGGAAGTGTTCAATCTTTACATCTTTCACATAAAAAAAGGCAAGCTGCCCCCGTAGACCATATACTTCCGTAAAACGTTTATCAATTCCATTGACCATAATACGCAACCCTTCAATTGAAATATGGTGATCGTAGGTTTTTGTCAGTGCGCCCTTATTTAGCAGAACGTGGGTAAAAGCCCCTTCTTCGTTTACTTTCTTTATTATAATATTATCCCCGAAAATCAACGATGTATTGCTGCCAATGTATACAGTTCCGGCTATTTTATACGTTCCTGCGGCCGAAACTACGATCGTTCCTGCCTGATCCACTGCCCGCTGTAAAGCTTCAGTATTTCTAATACCGGAAGCCTCTGGCGAAAAGCCGAAATCCGCAGCATTAGTAAATCCGGATTTGTCTTGCTCAATTGATACATCTGCCGGTTTTGTAGCCGGCGTCAATTGAGCGTGCGATAAATTCGTAAAAACTGCAATTGCTAATATGATGCTGAGAAAGCGTTTGTGCATTTTATCTTTTGCGTTCGTGTTGCGGTATGATGAAATAATCAAAATCGAAATACCGAAAGCTTCTTTCGGTGAACTCAATGAATAAGTTAAACCTGGGACTTGTATTTGACCTGCTGGGGAAGCTTATTTTCCAATGCGGCCTTTGCTGCAACCTCACCGGCAGCTTCACCCATAGCCACTGCATTGCCTGTAACCCGGTAGGATGCATGTGCAAAGAAGTCGCCGCTAATGCACCTTCCGGCCATCATTAACCCATTTACATCTTTTGCAATCAGGGAGCGCAGGGGTATATCGTAAGGCTTTGCTTTCACATTATGACTGCCATAGCCACCTCCGGCATTCTTTTCCAGCGAGTGTACATCAACGGTGAAAGTAGCGCGGCAAACTGCATCGTCA
>JBGSYC010000029.1:0-7618 GCA_041751095.1 Flavihumibacter sp. | reverse complement strand
GCTGCATTGTTGGTGGCGGTCGGTCTGTTCTACCGTGTCGCTTCAGTGTTGTTGTTTCTCAGCTTTACCTACATTGAATTGATGGACAAAACCACCTACCTTAACCACTACTATTTTGTCAGCGTTATATGTTTTTTGTTGATGTTTCTGCCGGCAAACGCCAGTTTCTCAATAGACGCCTGGCGAAAAAGGAAATCGTATACCCACGTACCCCGTTTTACGATCGATGTATTAAGGATATTAATGGGCGTACTTTATGTTTATGCCGGACTTGCTAAAATTAATTCCGATTGGCTTTTGCAAGCACAACCATTACGAACATGGCTGCCGGCAAAAAATGACCTGCCTCTGCTTGGGCCCCTGTTTAATCAGGTGTGGGTTGCTTATTTGTTCAGTTGGTTCGGATGCATATATGATCTGACGATACCTTTTTGGTTAAGCTGGAAGAAAACCAGCGTTTGGGCATTTGCAGTCGTGATCATTTTTCATCTGCTTACGGCGGTTTTATTCCCCATCGGGATGTTCCCTTACATCATGATTGTATCGGCGCTAATCTTTTTTCCTCCTTCTTTTCACATAAGCTTAATAAAACGGCTGGGTTTATTTTTCGGATTTCGAAACGCTGTCTCCCCGATCCGGGCTACTTTTGCGTTCCCAAAATATGGCGGCGCCTTGCTGAAAGCAGGGTTAGCCCTGTTTGTAGGTATCCAGTTACTTTTACCCTTTCGATATATGATGTACCCGGGTGAGTTATTTTGGACGGAAGAAGGCTACAGGTTTTCCTGGCGGGTGATGCTGATGGAAAAAACAGGATATACCGTGTTTAATGTCAGGGAACCGGTAACCGGAAAGCAGGTGCAGATCGACAACGGCGAATACCTCACCCCTTTACAGGAAAAACAAATGAGTTTTCAGCCGGATATGATCCTGGAGTTTGCCAATCATTTGGCAGCAGACTACCGGCGCAAGGGTTGGTACCACCCGGCTGTTTTTGCAGAAAGTTATGTTACACTTAACGGACGGCCAGGCCAGGAATTTATAGATCCTGCTGTAAACCTGGCCGCCGAAAAAGAATCGTTCAGAGCTAAAAAATGGGTGATCCCCTTTAATGATGATATACAAGGTTTTTAATTTATTTGTTGGGATTTTGTTCGCCGGCAGTCTGCACGCACAGTTTAGCATCAGGGGAGTCGTAAAAAACACTACAAGTCAACTTCTCCAGGTGTCCATAAATTGGCAGGACTCATTGCTAACCAGTAACCGCCAGGGAGAGTTTACCATTCACAATGTATCGCCGGGGAAATATACCCTTATTCTTACAAACCCTGCCTATGCTGCCAGGCGGGAAACGGTAGAAGTGCTAGATCGGGATGTAAGGCTGTCTATAACCCTGCTTCAGAAGATAAACGAGCTGGACACGGTGATGGTTCATGCCGGGAATAAAGATGTGGGATTTACCCGGTTACGCAATGTAGAAGGCTTTTCTGTTTTTGCCGGTAAAAAAACGGAAGCCATTCTTCCGGAGAACCTGACTGCCAACCTCTCCACCAACAACGCGCGCCAGGTTTACAGCAAGGTAGCCGGTTTGAACATTTATGAGAACGATGGAGCAGGACTTCAACTGAGCGTAGGCGGCAGAGGTCTCGATCCAAACCGTACTGCTAATTTTAATGTGCGCCAAAACGGGTATGATATTGCAGCCGACGCCCTGGGTTATCCCGAAAGCTACTATACGCCTCCCGTAGAGGCACTGCGCAGAATACAAATTGTCCGGGGCGCAGCGTCTTTGCAATACGGGACTCAATTCGGGGGGCTGTTGAATTTTGAAATGAAGCAACCCCGCGATGAAGAAGGAATTGAAGTCGTGTCGCGCAATACGGCCGGGTCATTCGGGTATCTCTCTACGTTTAATAGCGTTAGTACCAAAGTCGGCAAATGGAATAGTTACAGTTTTTTTCAGTATAAACGTGGAAACGGCTTCCGCCCTAATTCGGAATTTGAGTCAAAGACAGTGTACGCTGATGTGCATTACAATTATGCAGACAAATCCCATATTGGCTTCGAGCTGACCCATATGGATTATCTGGCGCAGCAGCCGGGTGGGTTAACTGATGCCATGTTCAGGGAGAATCCACGTCAGAGCAACCGTAGCCGCAATTGGTTTGCGGTAGACTGGAACCTGTTGGATCTGGAGTGGGAGCACAAAGTCAGTGCTACCACCCGCTTTAATTTGCGGAGCTTTGCTTTGCTTGCCAACCGGAAGTCTTTAGGCTTTCGCCCCGCCCGGCCTTCCTCTCCCGACGACCGCAAAGAACGCGAGATGATTGATGGGGATTTCAAAAATGTAGGTGCAGAAGCAAGGCTGTTGCACAACTATACCTTGTTTAATAACAGTAACGTATTGGTTTTAGGGGGTCGTTTATACCGGGGGCATAACGTGAGCAGGCAAGGTTATGGAAATGCGACGGGAACCGGGCCCGATTTTGGTTTTCCGGTCGACAGCCTGATTTTATCCGATTACCGCTTTCCCAACAATAATGCGTCCGTGTTTGCCGAAAACATTTTTTACTTCGGCAAGCATTGGTCGGTAACCCCTGGTATACGGTATGAATACATCCGTACGCTGGCCGATGGATACTACCGGGCACCGGAGCGCGACCTGGCTGGCAACATTGCCAACAACAAAGCGGTGCGCGAAAAAAAAGTAAATCCGAGGCGTTTTGTGCTGTTTGGCATTGGAGTAAGTTTTAAGCCAAAAGAATATCTGGAGTTGTACGGCAATATTTCCCAGAACTACCGGTCAGTTACTTTTAATGATATCCGCATCACGAATCCTACGTTAGTTGTAGACGAGAACATTCAGGATGAAAAAGGCTATAGCGCTGACCTCGGGCTGAGAGGCAATTTAAGCAATGTGTTAACTTATGACATCAGTGCGTTTTCAATGCTGTACGGCAAACGGATCGGAGAAATTTGGAAAGAAAATTCACTTATAAAGATCAGGACAAATATTGGCAAGGCGCTCATTGCCGGGGTGGAGTCTTATGTGGAACTAAATGTTCTAAAAACTCAAAACAAAGAGCGTAAAAATAGTGACTGGAGTTTGTTTGCCAATACCGCCGTCATTTATTCCCGCTATCTGGAAAGCCCCTATAGCAACATCAGGGGCAAAGAGGTAGAGTTTATTCCAACACTGAATATAAAACTCGGAAGTCAGTGGAGGTATAAAACTTTTAAAACGAGCCTTCAGTATAGTTATTTATCTTCCCAATATACCGATGCTCAAAATTCACTGATACCGGACCCTACAGCTACGATAGGTCTCTTACCCGCTTATGGAGTATTGGACTGGAGCCTCAGCTACGAATACAAATGGCTGAAGATGGAAGGTTCTGTAAATAACCTCACCAATAAAATGTATGCCACCCGACGGGCAAGTGGCTATCCTGGTCCAGGACTTTTAACTGCAGATGGAAGGGGATTTTATTTAACCCTTGGAATAAAGTTGTAAAACCAGGACGGCTGGATCATTGTTTATGAAATCAGCGCACCTGATTTCAAAAGAAAGTATGCATACTGTATATGGCGTGGGTGAAACCTGCACTGGTGATTTCATCCGGGTGCGACTATGGCTGGATTGAAGATAGTAAAAAGCAAAACGGTGTGGCAAATGCAAGGGCATTAGATTTGTGTTATTGTCTTGAAATGGCGGTGCATTTCTTCCATACCATATTATTTTTTATGTTGACATTCTTTTTTAATTGAACGGGTTTTGCAATATCTTCATCTATCCGGTTACCCTGAATGTGAATCTTTGAAAGTTGAAGTGCGGGCTTTCTTACCAGGGGCTTTCTCCTGTTTCCGGGTTGTTATCATCACTAAAAAACTTTCCTGTGGGCCCGTCGGTGTCCATCACGGCGCCTTTAACCACCCGCTTAGAAGCATCTTCCACTGTACCAGTTCCGCTGTGATGGTTAAAATCGGTTGCGGTAAAGCCGGGGTCAACTGCGTTTACCTTAAACTGCGTATCGCGTAGCTCGTAAGCCAAAGCAATGGTGTACATATTGAGTGCCGCCTTTGATGAGTTGTAAACGGCAGCCTTAACTTTATAATACTTCCACATTGGATCGTTGTGCAGGGTGAGCGAAGCCAGGCCGGAGGTTACATTAACGATGCGGGGTTGGGGCGACTTTTGCAACAAATCCATAAACGCCTGTGTCACCAGCACCACGCCAAACAAATTGGTATCAAAAACCTCTTTAAAAATAGCTATATCTGTACCGGTTGCCGTTTGCGTCATGCCACCAAGGATGCCCGCATTATTAATGAGAGCGTCTAAAACTTCTGTTTTTTTGCCTATTTCGGCGCGTGCGGATTTTACCGATTCCGAATTGCTTACATCTATTTGTACTGCTTCCACTTCATTCAAACCTTCGGATTTAAGCTTTTCTACGGCTTCCTGGCCATTCTCTACATTTCGGCTGCCTAAATAAATGTAATATCCCTTTTGCAGTAGTTGTCGGGCAGTTTCAAAGCCAATACTTTTATTGGCTCCGGTAATTAATGCTTTCTTCATAATTTTTCCTTTAAATTTGTTTTTTGAAGCGTAAACTTTCAGTTGCAAAGGTTAGTATAACAGAAAACATTTTTGTAGCCTAACCCCCGAATGTTGTAGCCAAAAATATCTTTTGCTGGCTTTTCGTATACTCCTCTTATTTTGTGTGATTGTTGTTCTTTGTCAACCAGAAGTTTTTGTTTTCCTGAGCCGATTGAGATACCAGAAAGTAAGAAGCGGTAGAGCAAATACCTGAAATAGAAAAACCAACAATGATAATATGCCTTGTGGTTGATTTCCATTTGACCTTCCTAAAATTGCTTGTCCCAGGGGTCCGTTGGAAAAGACAACGGTATAAAACAAATTCCACCCGAAGTGTAAACCGATTGGTAAATAAAGGGAGCCTGTTTCAGCAAATGCAAAAGCCCACGAAAGTCCGACAATTGCTGTCATTAAAAAAGTAATACCCATCATGAATGGATTTCCAAATACGTTGAAAGTGAACCAATGGTAAATGCCGAAGCCAGCTGCGGAAAGAATACATGCTTTTGTAACACCTAATTTTTTTATGGCTATGTAAAGCAAAGCTCCCCTGAAAATTAACTCTTCATATAAAACAGACACGAGTGTCCACCTTGAACTTTCCAATATAGATTTTCCAGTCACTTGTTTATTTAATACCCAACTATTGTTAATGAATGCTGTCGTCATTATCTGATATAAAGTACAACAAGAAGCTGCAATTAAGAGCCCTACGCCTAAATCAGTCACTCTGCTTTTTGTTAGTCTAAACCCTAAAATTGAAAGATGTTTTTTGCAAATGAGCCAAAGTAAAAGCCATGAAATGATCAGTTCGACTATAATTCCAACCATTAGGTAGGTTTTTAATGATGGAGTGTCGCTTTACAATGACCGCTAACGGTTGACAGCTTTAAGAAGTAAGGACATTTGGAAAACTGCCGCTCATTGACTTCCTGCTGTTCAATAAAGATACTGGTTCGGGAATATTCGTCAAGCCTTGTTTTTTTAAGCTGTTGTTGTACTAAATTTTCCGATAGTTTTAATATTGCGAACATAAAGTTAGCAGCCGTTACATTTTATCAATAAAAGCCTGCAAATGTTTTCTAACGACTTCTATATCCTTCTTTTTGTCTCGGATAATCCTTTTTGATTGTCATGGTTGAAGTCAGAGTAAGAGATTTCAATAAGTTTTAAACCATGCGTTTGTAATACTGTTCTCCTTTTTTCGTCATAAAGCTTTCTTTGCTCTCCACGGTGAACTCTGCTTACGGTGATGCGATTTGGTTTATAAAAAAAGTTTACGGCTTCTGTATGTTGCCTTTCCCTATACTCAATAGCAAGTTTCAAAGGTCTCGTAATATGCATCAACTGGTAGTCTTGCAGCTATACCCTTTTCATTAGAGTCACCAAACAAGAAGTCAAACTTATGTTGACGGGAGGATTTACGACCTATAACCTCATCAAATAGGTTATCATAGAATGCCAAACCCCCAAACATTTTTCTCTCTTCAATTTTTACATTGGGTATTGCATTTAGATATTCCCTTATTCTGCCGGCGAGTTTTATGTCGTAAACCATCGCAAGTTACTCTTTAGTGTTATTGGCAAAAGTCAGTGTGTCGAAATAAATCGTCAAGGACTGCAGTTTTTTGTTTTTAGCCGTCCAAAGTTCTGCAACATTTCCGTTTATTCTTTGTCCGTTTGGAAACAAATAGTCATAGTTGCCAATTACGCAAGCATTGTCGCCTTGAATAATTATTTCTTTAACTTTCATTGATTGGAAAATTTGCGAAAACTGTTTAATAACTTGGATATAGGCTTCTTTTCCAACAGTTGGTTCTGTTTCAGTCATATCCCCACCAATAAACTGAAAGTCGTCAGCAATTACACTTTCCCAATTGGCTTTTTCAGCAAAGCCTTTGTAATAGGTGTCAAGTAGTTGTTGTGTTGATTTTGAATCTTCCATTTCTTTTCTTTTTAAAATGTTAACTTTGTTGTTGCATTTTGCAAGTATAAAGATAACAAGAGTCATTGCAAAATGCAGCAACTTTATTTTTATGGATAAAAAAAGGTCAGATTGCCCGATAAGTTGCTCTCTTGACGTTTTTGGGGACAAATGGTCGTTATTAATCATTCGGGATATTATGCTTAGAGGCAAAATGTCGTATAGTGAATTTTTAGAGTCAGAAGAAAAGATTGCGACTAATATTCTTGTCAATCGTTTGGGTATGCTTGAAGCCGAAAGGATTTTAGTTAAAGAGGTGTCGCCTAAGAACAAGTCAAAATACCTTTACAGCCTTACTCAAAAAGGTGCTGAATTATTGCCGATCGTCATTGAAATTATGGATTGGGGTGCAAAGTATAATACAAATTGTCCACGAAAAGAACTCGGAAAAAAGATAAAAAAGGATAAAACCGCTGTAATTAAAGAGTACATCCAAAAACTGAAAACACAAATCAAATAGAGGAACTGGTCTTACTGTTGGCTGACGCCTGGTAACGTGTCGCTCTACAATGACCGATAACGCTACTGCCTGGCGTTGTGGCGGTATTGTGTGCTACGTCAGTTGATAACTGTTGTTGATTAAATGTATACATGTTAATTGATTATTCTACTTCTTAATTTATAACGTCAAGCTGGATATACAGCACAATAGCGAAATTATTGCTGATGCTAAGTATCGTCCGCCGCCATATTTCCAAACCGATTGTTACCTGCCGTTTTAGTCCACATAGGTTTGTTTGAGAACCACTTTGACCGCAGACACCTCTTTATCAACCAGGGTGGCCAAGACCCTAACTATTCTTTGTCTGTCAACCGTTCTTATCTGATCTAAAACTATCCATCCTTTTGTCTTATTATGCCTGACCTCCACTCTTGTCGGATAAGGCCTTGAACTACTAGTGTACTGACAAATTAGTTATGAAACATAGTGTTTTGACAGTTTTGTGTCTGCATCTTGTCGTGTGAACTTCCATTCAATTTTACTTTTATTTTTATTCCTTTTTTTAGACCATATTGATACATTTGATTCCAAGGTT
>JBGSYC010000028.1:0-31613 GCA_041751095.1 Flavihumibacter sp. | reverse complement strand
CTACGAATTTTCCTTTGGAAAATAAACCTCTTTAGGGGTGAACTTCCTGATCGTACCCTTGCTTAGGGAACACTAACACAAAGGAGGCACGAGGAGAACACAAAGCGTGACGCAGTGTCCTTCGTGGTTCTTCGTGGTTCTTCGTGTTTCTTAGTGATCCTTCTTTTCTAAGGGCTAAAAAATTATCTAAAAAAAAGTTTAGATGTTTGCGCCTAAGCGCCTAAGCGCCTATAAGGTTGCCAACGTTATAGGTAGAGGAATTAAAAAAAGAAATTGATCAAACTCAACTTCTTTTCTCCTGAGTTCTTATGTTTGGTATAAAAATTGTCATTGGATACACTAAATCCACCCATGATAAAAACCAAACCTTCTCCTTCTGAATATTTTAATGCATCGAAGTTTTTATTCGTAATACTTAACTGATTTTATTGATCCACAATGAAAGAAAGCACCTTGTGGATCAATACTTTTTTTAGCTATGCACCGGTGATTGCCGGTGTGATATTTTTTTTATACGAGCCTGAGCGGTAAGTATTACCACAGTAAGTGTAAACGTATTACGATTGATGCGCCTGCCATAACAAGCTTGTTTTATAACTCCATTATAACCGGAATTACTGAATTATAAACTGATTATTAGTAGCATTTACAATCAATCATCTGACAATGAGAAAAATTCTATTTGGTTTAGGCTTATTATCCCTCGGTTTCACTTCTTTATCCCAACAGGTTCCCAGGTCTCTCACCGCAGCGAATGGCACACACATTGGATTTTATGAGTTCAGGCCTTATAACTATAACGCCAATTCAACAAGAAAATACCCTTTAATTATATTTCTCCAGGGAGTAGGGGGGCAGGGTAACGGAACCAGTGAACTTTACCTGGAGCTTGAAGCGGGCCTTCCGAAATATATTTCTGAAGGCGCCACGATGACCTTTAATGTAAATGGACGGGAAGAGAGTTTCATTGTCTTATCACCCCAGCTCGATCGGAGATTCGGCTCATGGCAGAACTTTTATGTTGATGAAATGCTTAAATACGCCAGGCAAAACCTTCGTGTAGACAATGACCGGATTTACATGACCGGATTGAGCCTTGGCGGTGGCGGGACATGGAAATATGCCGGCGCATCAAAGTCGAATGCAGAACAGTTTGCGGCTATAGCCCCCATTTGCGGAACCTGCGATTGGAATTTGCCAACATTAACGGGTGCCATCAACGGAGCGAAAACATCTGTATGGGCGTTTCATGGTGTTGATGATCCTGTTGTGGGTGTTAATTGTACTAACATACCCATCAATGCTTTGCGTGCGGGAAATTCTGCAAAAAAAGAAGTGCGAAGAACAATATATCCCTCAGGCGGGCATGGCGTCTGGGACAAAGCTTACGGACCCGCAAATTCAAGCGAGGATGGCGAGGATGATGACAACGATGGGGATAAAGACGATGACGACGATGCTCCGGAGAATCTTTTTGAATGGTTTTTACAACATTCACGGTCAGGCTCCAATCCTCCGCCTCCAAATGCTCCTCCGGTCGCCAATGCAGGAAATGATATCAGAATTGCATTGCCAACATCGACTGTTACGCTGAACGGTACTTCCTCTTATGACCCCGATGGTACAATCGCTTCATTTTCATGGAGCAAAATTGCCGGACCCTCCGCCAGTATCTCGAACAGTTCATGGGGTTCTACCTCCGTTACCGGCTTAACGCAGGGCACCTACGTGTTTCGTTTAACGGTATCTGATAACAATGGATCTACTAATGCTGACGAGGTGACTGTAGTTGTCGATCCTTCACCGGTAAATAACCAGCTCCCGGTAGCTAATGCAGGGAGTGATATAAGAATTGTTGTTCCTGCATCTACCATTGTTTTAAACGGAACTTCCTCTTACGATCCGGATGGGTCTATCAGTGAATTTTCATGGAGTAAAATTTCAGGGCCGTTTGCTGATGTACATAACAGAACTTCCGGATCTACTACTGTTTCAGGGCTTACGCAGGGAACATACATTTTCCGGCTCACCGTTGCCGATAATAAGGGTGCCACCGCAACAGATGATGTAACGGTGACGGTTGAAACTGCTTCTTCAAACAACCTGTCTCCCGTAGCTATAGTGCCCAGTAACATTTCAGTTACGCTGCCTGTGGCAAATGTAGTATTAAACGGCACCTCTTCATTTGATCCGGACGGCACGATACATGGATTTTCATGGACAAAGATGTCCGGTCCCAACGAATTCACTATAGAGAATAACCGTTCGGGTTATACGTATATTACAGGGATAGTGCCGGGAACATACGTCTTTCGGCTTACTGTGACCGATAATAAAGGCGCGACGGCTTTTAGAGACCTTACTGTAACGGTGAGCGGCGGCGGCCCGGTTCAGAACCTAAATCCGGTTGCTATTGCGGGAAATGATATTCGGATAACAGTTCCGGTAACAACGGTAATTTTAAACGGTACTTCTTCCTATGACCCCGATGGAGTTATCAGTGGTTTTTCCTGGGCTAAGATTTCCGGCCCCTCCAGCTACTACATCAATAATGCTGCATCTGGGTATACTACTGCCATAAACCTGTCGATGGGTACTTATGTTTTCAGGCTTACCGTATCTGATAGCAAAGGCGGAACCAGTTCTGATGATATAACTGTTTTTGTAACCACTGCGGGCTCCAGCGTTGTGACTGCACCGATAGATTTTGCTGATGATTTATCAGTGTCGGGTACCGCATCAGCGGCCCCTGGCTATACGCCAGATCGGGTAACCATTTATCCAAATCCGGTTTTAGAGGGCATTAATCTCAACTGGACCAGTGCTTACAGAGGTAACGCCCAAGTGAGGATCCTCGATGGATCAGGCAGGTTGGTTAGGGTAATCACGATTACGAAAGACCGCCGGGAGTTCAACAACCGTTTAAATCTTTCAACCCTTACACAGGGAACATATTATCTTGAAGTGCGTACTAAAACCGAAAAACCTGTTATTCAGAAATTCATAAAGAAGTAACCAACAGAACTATTAAATTCAAAGCTGCCTGAAGCAGGGCAGCTTTGAATTTATTGTAGCTCCAGACGTTTGACGGCTTGTAAAACGGGAGATAAATGCAATTTTTTAACCCATGAACCCGCACAGATAGGGAAAACTCTTATCAATAACATCTGATCTGCAATATCCCGGAAGATTTTACGCATGATCAAATACTATTGCATCCTTTATTTCGTTTCCGAATAGAATTTTTCACTTTAACAATTCCGGGAATGGGAAAGAGAGCTTCAATGTTAGGAGTTTATTGGTTAATCTTTATATCTTGCACGATGGCTAAACAGGTTTTCCTGCAGATGACGGTCAATATTCATCAGGCCCTGAAGATCAAATGGTTATCTATAATCCTTGCAAAGCCTTTTCAGTAACCAATTCCACTTGTTGCTTTGACACATATTCAAAATTTTAATTACAAAGAACCTTACCTAAATTTGCGGTAAGTAAGATCATTAACGCACAACATGAAACCAGCAAACCCGAAACCTTTCAATCTGCTTTTATTCTCATATATGACTTTTTTTGTTTTTATGGGGTCTTCCTGTCTGGATACAAAAAAGGCGGTTTATTTTAATAATATCGGCGACACTACTTTAAGAACGACAGTACCCGATTTAGAGTCCGTTATCCAAAAAAGTGATTTGTTGAGCATAGCTGTAACCAGCCTGAACCCGGAAGCTTCGTTAGTTTTTAACATGCCTGCCACCCCGGGAGTAAATCTTGCGTCTTCGGGTTACCTGGTCGACCAGGATGGATTTATCCTTTTTCCTATATTAGGTAACATCAAGGCAGCCGGATTAACAAAAAAGCAGCTAAGCCAGGTTATTTTAAAAAGCCTGGTAGATAAAAAATTATTGATCGACCCGATTGTCAACACAAGGTTTCTGAATTACAGGGTAACGGTGCTGGGTGAAGTAGCAAGGCCTACCGTTATTGCGGTAGCAAACGAAAAGATTTCGCTGCTGGAAGCTATTGGTTTGGCCGGAGACCTGACGATTTTTGCAAAACGCGATAATATTTTGATTATCAGGGAAGAAAGTGGCAAAAAAATTATAAAAAGGATTGATCTTAACTCGCGCCAGATTTTTAATTCTCCATACTATTATCTTAATTCAAATGATATCGTATATGCAGAACCAAATAAGGCAAGGGTGGCAAGCGCAGGCCGGTCACAACAACTGGTTCCAATAGTACTCAGTGGGTTATCCCTTGTTGTAATTGTAGTGGATCGCCTGATCAGATAACATTAATAATATAGGGTATGAAAGTTTCTCCGGTAAACAATACTGAACAAAGTGAAGGTAACGAGTTTATACGCAAGATATTAAGGTATCTTCCATATTGGCCATTATTCGTAGGCCTGGTATTTTTATCAATGGGTTCGGCCTGGCTTTATCTCCGCTATGCTATACCTATATATGAGTCTACGGCAACAATCCTGATCAAAGATGAAAATAAAGGGATAGATGATTCGCGCATGCTTGAGTCACTCGACTTATTATCATCGAAAAAGATCATTGAGAACGAAATGGAAATCATTCGTTCGCGGGCGGTAATGAAAGAAGTGGTTAAAAAACTTGGTCTTTATGCGCCGATCTTCCATGAGGGCAAGATTAAGACTGTTTTAGCTTACCTCCAGTCACCGGTAAAAGTAGAAGTAAGGCAGCCTGATTCCCTAATCGAGCAGGACAAGGTATATTTTGAATTCGACAAAGACAAATCACAGGTAATCATTGGGGAACAAACCTATCCTTTAAACCAATGGGTAAAATTTCCGTATGGTGAGTTAAGGTTCGTTCCGAATAATCGCCACCGGCCTACCGGTGAGAATCTGAAGCTGTTTTTTTATCTCATGGATGTAAGGAAAGTTGCCAATGGCATGATAGGCGGCTTGCAGATATTACCGGCCAGTAAATCAGCTACGGTATTGTATTTGAAGCTTTACGATCCGGTTCCGGAGCGTGGTGAGGATATTTTAAACGGGCTGATCCGGGAGTACAATTATGCGGCAATCGAAGATAAAAATAAGCTTGCTGCCAATGCGTTGGCCCTTGTTGAAGAGAGATTGAAATTTGTGGTTTCTGAATTGGACTCAGTTGAGTCGGTGATGCAGCGGTATAAAGTAGATAAAGGAATAGTAGATATCAGTTCACAGGGCAAGCTTTTTTTGGAAAGTGTAGAGAGCAATGATAAAAAGATTAGTGAGATCAGTGTTCAGCTGGCTATTCTTGACCAGGTAGAACGTTATATAAGAGACCATGATCCATCGTCTTCCAGCGTACCCTCTACTTTAGGTTTAAGCGATGGCATATTATCAGGCCTGCTTGAAAAGCTTTCTGATGCGGAAATTCAGTATGAAAGACTGAAGCAAATTACTGCTGAAAATAATCCCATACTAATATCGGTTAAAAATCAAATCGAAAAGATAAAGCCGAGTATATTAGAGAATGTCAGAAGCCAGCGCAGAAACCTTGAAGCAGGAAGATCCAATCTTAACAGCACAAGTGGCGTTTACTCATCGAGGTTAAGAACTATTCCGCAAAAAGAGCGTGAACTTCTTGATATAACGCGTCAGCAGTCGATCAAGAATAACATTTATACGTTCTTACTACAGAAAAGAGAAGAGGCCGCATTATCCTTTGCTGCGTCAGTTCCCGACAGCAGGCTTGTAGATAATGCCCAGTCAGCCTTTTTTCCGGTAAGTCCCAAGAGATCGCTTATTTACGGTATTGCTTTGTTGTTTGGCCTCGGTGTCGGCGTTGCCTTCCTTTTTGTGAAAGACATGCTGAATCAAACAATTAATTACAGAAGTGAGATTGAGGCTATCAGTTCATTTCCTATCATCGGCGACATTGCCTATGAAAGTTCAAAAAGGCCGATTGTTATTGCAAGCGGTGAAAGAACGGTTATAGCAGAGCAATTCAGACAGGTGAGAACATCATTGTCTTACCTGGGAATCAATTCTGTGAATAAAAAGATACTCGTCACCTCCGCTGTGTCGGGAGAAGGTAAAAGTTTTGTTGCCGCTAACCTGGCCATCAGCCTGGCGTTGACAGACAAAAAAGTTGCACTGTTAGAGCTGGATCTGCGAAAGCCAAAGCTCAGCCAGGTTTTCCAGGACACCAATGCAACCGGATTATCTGATTACCTGATGGGTAAAGTAGAGGCAGAACGCATCATACGCCAGACGCTGGAAGACAACAATCTTTATCTGATCCCCTCAGGGCCAATCCCGGAGAATCCTTCTGAACTGATCCTGAATGGAAGACTTGAGCAACTGTTAGCTTACCTGGATAAGCGTTTTGATTATATCGTGCTTGAAACGGCACCGGTAAATGTAGTAACAGATGCCAGTATCGTTTCCCGGTTCTGCGATGCAACCTTGTGTATTGTCAGGCACGGCGTTACCCGCAAATCGGATCTCAAAATGCTCGAGGCTAACCTGAAGGTAAGGAAGCTGAACAATGCTGCCATTATTTTCAACGGGATAAGAACAAAGAAAGCGAATAAGGATGCTTATGCTTATGGTGAAAAGTATAAGTTGAACGGAGTAGGAAAGAAAAAGAAGATCAGCGAGGTTTTTTAGGCGCTGTAGGTTATTCGTTGGAGTCAGTACATAGGCTTTGTGTGTTTTCTGTCACTAAAATGATGTGACTGAGAGGGCGAAGCCGTAAAGGAAGAAGGTAATGGGGAAATCAGAACATATAACACATTAGTAATTTACAAAGTCATTTAATTGATTCTTGTATACCCTTAAATAGAAACCTATGGATCAACAATCACTTCTCTGGTATGCTGTCTACACAAAACCCCGCTGGGAGAAAAAAGTTGCCGATCTGCTGACCCGGAAGAAAATCGTAAATTATTGTCCTTTGAATAAAGTTGAACGCCAATGGAGTGACCGTAAGAAAGTTGTTCAGGAACCTTTATTTAAGTCGTATGTATTTGTACAGATTCCTCCCAATGGCCATTTACCAGTAAGGGAAACCGAGGGAGTAATGAACTTTGTTTACTGGCTGGGAAAGCCTGCAGTTATCCGTGACCAGGAAATTGTCGTTATCCGGAAATTCATGAACGACTACAAAAATGTTCAACTGGAAAAAGCGGTAGTAAACCTGAATGAAAAAGTAAGGGTGCTTAACGGACCTTTAATGATGATGGAAGGCAATGTTTTAGAGGTGAAAAACAGAACTGTGAAGGTATTGCTCCCGTCGCTTGGATATGCCCTGGTAGCCGAGGTTGAAAAGGTAAACCTTGAAGTTATCAGTGACATAACTCCCGACTTGCGGCTGATGCCCTCCTGAGCACATAATTTTTCTGCAGTGTAAGCGATAACTATATTTTCCGCGTATCAATAGCATGCAAGGCTTAACCTGCGGCTGGTGGTCTCTACATTTCTTTCAACTATATATTGCTGCCTGTGAGCGATGGTGATAATTTTTGAACAACCTTCAGAAATGTATAACCTGTATAGTGAATGGCATTGATGCTGTTACCGCCCCTCAGGGAAACATTACATTTTCGGTTCAACACAAAACTTCAGACAAATAAAGCAGAGCCATTCAGCATTTTCTTTTTTAGCAGCAGCATGCTTGCCATTATTAACCGCACCATTAAACTTCGTATTTATCCAATGAAAGTAGTCATTTTAGCCGGTGGCCTGGGAACCAGGTTATCAGAAGAAACAGGATTAAAACCCAAGCCAATGGTTGAAATAGGCGGTATGCCGATCCTATGGCATATTATGAAAATCTATTCATCACATGGATTTAATGATTTTATCGTTTGCCTGGGTTATAGAGGTTATATGATCAAAGAATATTTTGCGAATTACTTTTTACATAAATCCGATGTCACCATAAATCTTAAAGAGAACTCTATTAAAACCCATGATAGTTTCGCGGAGCCCTGGAACATTACCCTTGTTGATACAGGCGCAGAAACAATGACCGGAGGAAGGATCAAAAGAGTAAAGCAGCACATCGGAGAAGATGAAACATTCCTGCTGACCTACGGCGACGGGGTTTCAGATGTAGATATCAAATCATCCCTAAATTTTCACAAACAGCACGGAAAACTTTGCACGGTTACATCTGTTCAGCCAAGCGGCAGGTTTGGAGCCATAAATTTCAGGGAAAGTGATCAGATTCTTTCTTTTGTTGAAAAACCCAAAGGTGATGGCGCCTGGGTTAACGGAGGTTATTTTGTTTGTGAAAACCGCGTATTTGATTTTATTGAAGGTGATCATATCACCTGGGAACGTGAGCCGATGGAACATATAGCCGCGCAGGGCGAGATGATGGCCTATAAACATGAAGGCTTCTGGAAGCCCATGGATACATTGCGCGATAAAATGGAACTGGAAAGGGAATGGGAGAATGGAACCGCTAAATGGAAAACCTGGTAAATGAATCTTCAAGATATATACAAAGGAAAAAAGGTTTTTGTTACCGGCCACACCGGTTTCAAGGGTTCATGGTTAATAACATGGCTGCATGATTTAGGCGCCGTTGTGAAGGGTTATTCATTGCCACCTGAAAACAAAAGTGATTTATATTACGCCGTCAACGGAGGGGAGTTATGTGAATCTGTTTTTGCGGATATCCGTGAAAAAGACAAGCTGAAACTTGAAATTCTGGGCTTTGCCCCCGACTTCATTTTTCACCTGGCCGCCCAGCCCCTCGTCAGGCTTTCTTATGAAATACCGGCGCAAACCTTTGAGGTAAACGCCCAGGGAACGGCAAACGTGCTGGATGCATTGCACCAATTGGAATCGCCCTGTATAGCGGTAATGATTACCACCGACAAAGTATATCATAATAAAGAAACTGACTACCATTATAAAGAGGATGACCGCCTGGGAGGTTACGACCCATACAGTGCTTCAAAGGCCTGTGCCGAACTGGTGATAGACTCTTACAGGAATTCCTTCTTCCACCCTGACCGGTATGGCGGGCATCAAAAGTCGGTAGCCGTCGCCAGGGCCGGAAATGTAATTGGAGGAGGTGATTGGGCAAAAGACAGGATTATTCCTGATATCATCAGGGCTTTGTCTGCCGGTGAACCGGTCGTTGTAAGAAATCCCGCATCGATACGGCCGTGGCAGCACGTTTTAGAACCGTTACATGGCTATCTGATCTTAGGGGCACATCAGGCGAAAGATCCGGTTACATTCGCAGATGCTTATAATTTCGGCCCATTCAATGACGATTTTATGACAGTAGGTGACCTGGTTGAAAAAGCAGTTGAAATATGGGGTGGTGGAAAATACGTTAAGGGTGAGTTGAAAAACCAGGTGCATGAAGCCGGTTTACTAAAGCTGGATATCAGTAAAGCGCTTAATAACCTCCGATGGAGGCCCCGGCTAAATACCGGCGAGGCAATAACTTCAACCATCAATTGGTATCATTCATTCATGGTGAAAAAGGAGGATGCCCGTTCATTGATTCATTACGATATTCAAAGAATTATTTATCAGGACGAAGGCGTGATATCAGTCGTCTGAAAATGCTGAAAGATACTGCACGCAATCGTGAAACCTCTTCTCCCGTTTTGCCGGTCAATAGTAAATTTTTTTAATGAAATCAAAAAGGACGCCTGAGTTTACAATTCTTGGTGCAGGACTTTCAGGGATTAGCGCTTCATACCACCTTGGTCACGAAAGATGCGTAGTATTTGAAAAAAAACCTCACGCCGGGGGGCACATTCATTCAGATATTGTCAACGGCTTTACCTGGGATGAAGGCCCGCACGTTTCCTTTACTAAGAATGAGTATGTAAGGCAATTATTGGCTGAAAGCATAAACAATGAATTTCTTGAATATCCTGTTTATCCTATCAACTATTACAAAGGGAACTGGATACCACACCCTGCCCAGTCAAATCTTTACGCCGTGCCGGAGCCTTTAAGGACTCAATGCCTGAACAGTTTCTTATCGTCGAGAAACAATGATAAAGGAAACGGCCCTCCCGCAAATTATGAAGAATGGCTGAACATGGCTTTTGGAGAAACTTTTGCCAGCACCTTTCCTTATGTTTATACAGAAAAATACTGGACGCTTCCTCCTGCAATGCTTTCGACCGACTGGATAGGGAACCGTGTTTTTTTTCCGGACGTTGACATTGTAAAAAAAGGGTATGCTGCTCCGTTAGACGACTCTACCCATTACATCAGTTCGGTAAGGTACCCCGTAAGCGGCGGCTATTACAGTTATGCTTCCCTTCTTCTCGAAGGAATAAATATTTCCTATCATAAAGAAGTGCAGCATGTTGATCTGGCTTCCAAAACAATATTATTTGCCGATGGTAGCACCCATACATACGAGACGCTGATTTCAACCCTTCCGGTTACGGTGTTTATTCAATATTGCAGGGCTCCGCAATATGTAAACATATCTGCCGGAAAGCTCCTTTGCTCCGAATTGTTACTCGTTAATCTGGAAGTTAATCACCCTCCTGTCCGTACAGAACAATGGCTGTATGTATATGATAATGACAAATATTCAACGCGCATTAATTTTACCGATTTATTATCACCCAATAACGCACCTGAAAACAAATGCGGCATTCAGGTAGAAGTTTATTTTTCGAAGTATAAACCGAAAGATAAGCCAGACCACTATTACGCTCAAAGGATCATTGATGAATTGATTGAAATGGGTTTGATCAGGGAAAGGGGTGCGATCGATGATTTTCACACGAAGTGGATACCATTCGCCAATGTGGTATTTGATCACGATTACAAAGATGCTTTAAATACTGTGCTTGAATGGTTGAGTGAATCTGGCCTGAAAAGAGAAAGTGACGATCTTTTGCCGATGACAGACTGGAGCGGAAAGCTCACAGAAGATCAGGACCTTGGGAGCCTTATTCTGGCAGGACGCTTCGGCCAGTGGAAGTACTTTTGGTCGGATGATTGTATTTTGAGGGGAAAATTAATTGGCGAGAGAGCCTTTAACAAAAATGTTTATTTACCGGCAACGTAAAATACAATTGATTAAAAGTCCGTTGTTTTATGCGCGGTATTCAGCAGCCGTTCATAGCTACACTGTCTTTTACGGTAGATGGCAGGTTAGGGGTACAGCAGGAGAGAAACAAAGATGAAGAAACTCTTATCGAAAATAAAGAACAGTGCGATTTTCAGTTCGTGGATTGTTAATGTAATCCAGTTATCGTCATCTATCATTATCCTTCCTGTATTACTTAAGAAATTCTCGGCTGAAGAAATTTCGATGTGGTTGCTGTTAAATACAATTTCCGGCATTGCGTTGCTATCGCAGGTAGGGTTTGGTAATGCTACCATACGGGGGCTGTCCTTTTTTTTAAAAGGGGCAACTTACATTCCTAAGAACTCAGAAGAGTTCGACACGCGCGAGGTAGAATCAGATACAATTAATGTTGATGGATTATACCGTGTTATCGGTACGGTAACAAGGATATTTTCCATTTTGCAAGTAGTCTGTTTTGTTCTGGTTTCATCATTCGGGATAATGATCTTATGGAATGTTGTATCGCTGAGTGATCATAAAGGAGAATTATGGTTATCATTATTCGTAGTAGTTCTTTCCTGCGTAATTTCCATAAGGACGGTGAAATTAATGTCGATCATACAGGCACTCGGCAAGATCAGCTACTTTAATAATGTGAAGAGTATAGCGGCTGTAGCAAAGGTTTTCCTTTTGTTCGTGATCTCAATTTTTTTCCCGTCGATTCTTTTTCTGGTACTTGTCGGGTTGGCGGAGGTGATCGTAGATCTTGTGGTAGCGGCAAAACTGTCCGGCAACGCCTTGAAAGAAAAGATACCGGAATTTGATAAACGTCAATGCAGGTATGAACCTGAAATCTTTAATTCTTTATGGCCTTCGTCATGGAAGCTCGGTGTTATTCAGATCGGCGCATACCTGATCAGTTATTCATCCTCTATCGTAGTTGCCCAGCTAAGGGATGCACAGGTTGTGGCGGCGTTTTTGGTAACCAAAAGAATACTTGACATCGTGCGGGTGATTGCTCAGGCTCCTTTTTATGCTAATATCGAATTGGTTTATCAAAGTGTAGCCAGCAGAAATGAAGATTCTAAATTTTTAGTGTCTAAGTATATTTCAATTCTTACATATATATTTTTATTTTGCACATTGTTTCTTGCGTTTGCGGGCAATTCAACGTTAAGTACGCTCGATATGAAAGTGCGGTTCTTAACTCCTGAACTGATCGTGCTTGCGGCATTGGCATTGTTTCTTGAAGCACATCATTCCATGCATGCAACCATTTACCTGGCCACCAGCGATGTGCCTTTCATAAAGCCCGCCCTGATTTCCGGTGTTGCAATGATGTTGCTTAATTTTCTTTTTTTGAAGTGGGGCGGCATCACTGCAATTATACTTATTCAGCTGATTGTTCAACTGATATATAATAACTGGTATCCTGTATATCTTTCCCTGCGAATGCTTAAATGGCCCTTTAAACAATATTTAGTAAGCGTGATAAGCTGGCCTGTTGAATACTCAAAAAAAATCAAGCTATACCATGGAGTTCAATAAAACGCTTACCATCGCTATTCCGGTCTACGAGAAGTATGTCTTTTTTGAAGAAGCCATAAATAGTGCGTTAAATCAAAAAGAAAAATGCGAGGTTCTCGTTATAGACAATTGCTCCTCTCATGAGAAATTTCAGAATTTTGTAAACGATCTCAACCTTCCTTATGTGCACTATTATCGCAATGACAGCAATGTAGGCATGGTCGAGAACTGGAATCAATGCATCAGGCACTGTAACACCGAATGGGTAACCATATTGCATGATGATGACTGGCTTCATCCGGATTTTACAACGGAATTTTCAAAGCTAAGGAACAGCTATCCCAAAGCAGGTTGCTTTTGCGTTAATGTATCCGTTCAGAAAGATGCAAAAGGGTTAAGCAATCCGGGGTCTGACAAAAGGACGAACAAGATCAAAAGGTCTGCTTTCCTGTTTGGTCCTATTTCCCCTTTTCCTGGTGTTATCTTCAAAACAAGCCTCGCAAGGGAGATTAACGGTTTCAATAAAGAAACTCATCCTGTTTCGGATTATGATTTCTGGATAAGACTTCAAAAAAAGGCAGACATCATTAAGACCAATAAACGACTTGCTATCTACCGGGTGAGCCCTATGCAGGGCTCAAAGACAGAGTATATTTCCATCATTGAAAAATCTTTTGAGCTCAGGAAGTCTTTATTGAAGTCCCGAAGCCCTTTTTTAAAGTTCTTATCATATTATAACCTGTTTACGTTATTCGTTTTTTACAAGAAAACATACCAGGTCAAAGGCGCAGTTACATTCAGGATTCCAAAGATCAATACACTGTTTCATATCTTCGAAAGGATACATAAAGTACAACTTTTAAACAAGATCATCCTGAAAACCACTTACTTTTTAAGGTAATATGATAAATAGCTTTCCCGGCATATCCGTGATCATTTGTTGTTATAACAGTTCTTTGAGGCTTCCTGAAACCATCCGGCATCTGGCAGAGCAAAAATTCAGCACGCCTATACCTTGGGAGATGGTGATCGTAGATAATAACTCTACCGACGACACAAAAGAGGTAGCCCTCCGGGAATGGAGCAAATACGATGTAAATATTCCTTTTATCATTGTAGAAGAAAAACTTAAAGGGCAGGCAAAGGCAAGAATCAAGGGAATAGAAGCCTCGAAGTTTGATTACATCCTTTACTGTGATGATGATAACTGGCTTTTTCCTGATTACCTCGAAAGGGCATACCACATTTTAGAAGATCACAAGAATGTTGCTGCATGCGGAGGATACGGGATACCGGTATTTGAAAATAATGAAAAACCCGAATGGTTTGACCGGTTCCAGGGAAGTTATGCAGTAGGCCCTCAACTTCCATATGATGGGATTCTTCCCCAGAATTTACTTTTCGGCGCAGGTTTTACCTTTAAAAGGCATGTACATAATCAATTGAAGGAAGCGGGACTGAAAAAAATTCTTTCAGGCCGGCAGGAAGGAAAATTGACGTCGGGAGATGATTATGAAATGTCGGTTCAGTTTAAGATACTGGGGTACGACCTGTATTATGATTCCAACTTAAAATACTATCATTATATTCCTGCTTTCCGTTTTGATAACGCATATGTTATCCGGTTGTTTAAAGCTTTTGGAGAAGCCAGCGCTGTCACTATCTTTTATGATTATGCCGTCCGCCTCGATAAGATTACGTCATACTATTACTTCAAACAGCTCATAAAGGTTTCCTATAATACCTGTAAAAGTTTTGTGTTATTTCGTGGTTTCGATAAACAGATCCACACTTCTTTCAATATAAGCAATCTGAAATATCTTTTGAACAACAGAAAGTTCATATTCCTGATGATTAACAATATGAACCAGATAAAAGCCGGCCTCATTAAAAGCAACGATTCCGATCCAAATTTTTCTATGAAAAAAAGCAAAATTGCTGAAATTAATTCTACGAATTTTCCTTTGGAAAATAAACCTCTTTAGGGGTGAACTTCCTGATCGTACCCTTGCTTAGGGAACACTAACACAAAGGAGGCACGAGGAGAACACAAAGCGTGACGCAGTGTCCTTCGTGGTTCTTCGTGTTTCTTAGTGATCCTTCTTTTCTAAGGGCTAAAAAATTATCTAAAAAAAAGTTTAGATGTTTGCGCCTAAGCGCCTAAAGCATAAGCATGAAAAATTTTATTAAAGGAGTTTTGAAATCATCAGGTTATGAGATTAAGAAATCGGTTGGGGGACCTGGCCATCATACACGCCCCGTGGGTGAAATGAAATATATGCTTGAAGACCTGAGCTTTCGTGGTTTAAAATGTAAGGCAATTATCGATGTTGGCGCCAATAGTGCACAATGGAGCAGGCAGGCCAAAAGCGTATTCAGGTCTTCCGCATTCTGCCTGATTGAGCCACAATTAGAAATGAAAGGAAAGCTGGAAGAATTTTGTTCGGAGTTTCCGGGGTCAATCTATTTCCTGGCGGGTGCCGCTGCTGAAAAAGGTGTACTTACACTAACTGTATGGGATGATTTGGCAGGGTCTTCATTTCTGCCCCAAACGAGTGATGACCTCAAAAAGAAAGGCAGGCAGAGAGAAATAGATATGATCACAATTGACGAAATTGTCAGCTCAGGTAAGTTACAGATGCCGGAACTGATAAAGCTCGATGTGCAGGGGTTTGAGCTGGAAGCATTAAAGGGAGCCGAAAGCACCTTTGGCCTTACCGAAGTATACATAATGGAAGTTTCTTTGATTGACTTTGACGGCACTCCGGGTATTCCTCTTATTTCAGATGTAATTAGCTTTATGCTGGAAAGGGATTACGTGGTTTACGATTTCCCCGGGTTTCTCAGAAGGCCATTAGACGGGGCATTGGGTCAATGTGATATTTGTTTTGTAAAGAAAAATGGATTTCTCAGAGCTTCAAAGCGGTGGATCTGATATTCATTGTGTTTTACCGGGTAAGAAAGGCGGTTGCGTGTTCACCATCACTAGTTATGATCATTAAAATATTCCTTTGATAGCAATATTATTTTACCTGGGGATAAGTTTATATTTTGGAAGGAAGAACCCGTTTTTCTATCTGATCTTTCCACATGCTTTACTACAGGGGGAGGCAGCGTTTATCAACCAACGGATATCTATAGCCGGCAAGTATATTCTTTCGCCGTATGCTACTGTTTTTGGGGACGCGGCTTTCGTGATAACGGCCCTGATCGCGATTTTCCTGATGAAGATACGCTACAAGAAAGTACCATGGGCAGGCACGAAGCTCATCACGGTGTTCATGGTGTATATTGTTTTTTTATGGCTGAGGACTTTCCTGGGGTATTCAAGAACCAGTGAAGTGTTTCTTACCGGACGAATATTTTTTTATTTGTCGCTGAGTTATTTTCTCTGGGTGGCGATTTATGAATCGGTAACAAGAGATCAGTATGAAAAGTTTCTAAAGCTGACTTTTTACGTAACCCCGGTCTCCACCCTGCTCTATATTTTGAACTCAAGCAAGGTGTTGCCATTGTTCGATGAGTCACTGATATACCAGGAACTTGATTTTGGCGCCGGAACGTTCCTCAGAGACTTCCGCACAATACCCATATGGCTCGTTCCGGTTCTGGTGTTGTCGTTTTTATCTATTCTTACGAAAACCATTCAGGTGAACAGAAATATTGTCATGCTTAATATCTTTATTCTGCCGATAGGCATTCTGTTTACTTTCACCAGGTCGATATTAATTTCGGTGTTAGTGCAGGTAGCTTTTTTATTGCTGCTGTATGGATTTAAGCTCAATGGCAAAATGATCAAAAACCTGGTGATGTTCGCATTTTTTCTGGGTGCTTCTTACGTAGGCATCCAAACTATCTTTCCCAGCCAGCTTAACTACTTCGGCGACAGAATGACTTCCGTAAAAACCGAAGGAAAGGAGGAAGGGAACGTAAACATCCGCTTTCAGTACCTCGATGAAGCGATGAAAATTGGAAATGAAACGAATGACTGGATCGGCGCCGGGATGGATCGAAAATACTATCCCCGTATGGATTCGATTGGCGCCTGGAATGCCGATTCTACCATCCCGTACTATCTTATACATACCGGCTGGATTGGCGTACTGCTGATCTTCGGGATAATACTGGTATTTTTTGTGGATAGCCTTTTTTTATATTTTAGAACAAAAGACTGGCTTGTGGCATTCTTATGTGGCTATTTCTTTGTGCTCTTCGTTAGTTCCCTGTTAATGGGAGGAGATGCACTGGTAGGAAACCTCTGGTCTATGGTATATTTCGCGCTGTACTCGGTTATACGATGTAAAAAATGGAAGCTGGAAGCAGTCAAAACAGATGCGATGGATATTCAACCGCAATATCAATCTGAACGAATGGCAACTCTTTGAATCGGGCATCCATTAAGCTCAGAAAACATCCTTTAAAATTTCCCTGGCACAAGTACGATTTTGTCGTTATTACCGTTAGCTATTATCGCGATCCTACACCCGGATCTGCAAATCTTAAACTAAATAGATTCATCCTTAATGAATATAGCGTTCGTTACCACTTATGATGCGAGAAATATTCTTAACTGGTCAGGGTTAGGATATCACATCAGCAAATCGCTGGAACAAAGTGGTAATCGGATCCAATATATCGGGAACCTGCATCATACAGTTACGCCAATTAATTTTTTGAAGAAGGTCATTTACCCAAGAATATTAAAGCAGGATTTTCCGGCTGAAAGAACCATCGCCAACGCACGCGGTTATGCAAAGGAAGTGGCCGGTTGTCTTTCGGGTAAAGAATACGATTGTGTTTTTTCGCCAGGGTCAATTCCGATTGCCTACCTGGAAACCAGTAAGCCAAAAATCATTTACACTGATGCAACGTTTGCCAGCATGTTGGGCTACTACCAGTTTTTTAATAATCTATCTGCAGATATCATCCGGCAGGGACATGAGTTGGAAAAGCAGGCTCTCGATAGCTGTTCTCTTGCTGTTTATTCTTCAGACTGGGCGGCCCGTTCTGCAATAAACGATTATGGTATAGATCCGTCAAAGGTAAAAGTAGCTCCCTTCGGCGCTAATCTGAATGTTCATTATACAAAGGAAGAGATTACCAGTCTTATACATGAAAGAGGCAGGTCTACATTAAGAATTTTGTTTAATGGGGTTGACTGGAAACGAAAGGGCGGGGATCTTGTATTTGACACGGTGGAGGAAATCACGAAAAGAGGCGTGGCAGTTGAATTACACCTCGTCGGCATAAAAGATCTTCCGGTGAAAAATCTGCCGGCGCATGTTATCGATCATGGCTTTTTAAACAAATCTCTACCGGGTGAAAACATCATCCTGGAAAATTTATTCAGAAAATGCCACTTTCTTTTTGTGCCTTCGGAAGCTGAAGCGTTTGGGATCGTTTTTTGCGAAGCAAGTTCATTTGGGATGCCGTCTCTTTCGCGTAAAACCGGCGGTATTACTACCGCGATTAAAGATGGTAAAAATGGTTTTACGCTGGATGTAAATGCCGGAGTAAAGGAATATGCAGACCTGATCCTGAATAATTTCACCGATCCTGAAAAATATGCGGCTCTCGCTTTGTCCTCTTATAACGAGTATGAAACGAGGCTCAACTGGAATACGACCGGAAATTTAATAACCAGGTATATCAGTGAACTTTAAGCGCCATTGCTCCGCTGTTAAGATTGCCGGATCAGCAAACATTTTGGATGAAACCAATAGTATTATAGGCAAGGATCAACGTCTTTAAAAACAAACTCAATGTACCGGATTACCGTCATCAGTTCACTTTATAACTGTCAGCAATATCTCGAAGGATATTTTGAAGCTGTTCAAAAAATTACCAATAAATACGAAATTGAAATTCTGCTGATCCATAATGAACCCCGGGAAAAGGAACTTGACATTATCAATAAATATCTGCCGCAGCTTCCCTGCGTAAAACACATTGTTGTTCCCGAGCGCGAAGGGCTGTATGTAAGCTGGAACAGGGGGATTTATGCTGCAAAAGGGAAGTATATCACCAACTGGAATGTTGATGATGTACGCCTGCCCGACTCATTAAACCAACTGGCTGACGCATTGGATAAAAACAGGAAGGCCGCAATTGCATTTGGGGAGTTTACCATGGTAAGCGAATACGGCAAACAGGAAGGGAAGCGTATTGCCGGCCTGCAGTTTGAAGGAAACAGAAAGGAATTTTTAAGAGATTTTCATATCAGTTGTTTTCCCATGTGGCGGCGGGAATTGCATGACGCGATCGGGTACTTTGACGAACAATTCCGGCTGGTAGCAGATTTTGACTTTCAGATCCGGGCAGTGCAAAAATTTCCCTGTGTAAAAGTTGATAAGCATGTAGGTTATTATTTGGAAGGCACGTCTTCCAACCTGAGCAGTAATTTAACTTTACAGGACACGGAACTGACGGCACTTCACCTTCGGTATGCGAATTTCGATTTGCTTTCCTTGCCCAATCTGTGGAATGCTCTGAAAAAGTTTAAGATATTCCGGTATAAATGGAATGGCGGTTATCAACCCATCGCGCAATGGAACATACGTACATTTTTCAGGTATGTGCTCCGTTCTCCCTTGCTGCTTATTTCATTGATTAAATCACCCCGTCATTTTGCCCGCAGGTATCTGAAGCCATACGTTTATAAATTTTATCCAAAAAGCAGATTAAGCACAAGCACCGTTTAGGTGCTTGTGCTTTGTACCATTAGAATTACAGTTTTCATAAAAACAGATTAACATCTTCTCATGATAAGCATTGTTATACCAACATACAATCGTTTGGAAACCTTAAAGCGGTGTATTGAAAGTATACTGACGCAAAAAAGTGATGACCTCGAGGTTATTGTTATAGATGATTGTTCAAAAGATTCAACCAGGGATTATCTAATTCAGGTGAATCGCATTCATCCTTTCATCAAAGTAATAATCAATGAAAAAAACTACGGCGTTAACTACTCAAGGAACAGGGGAATCGAACTCGCATCTAAAAAGTATATTTTTTTTCTGGATAGTGATGATGCGCTTGCCAAAGATGCGCTGGTAAAGGTTCAGGATACCCTTGTCAGTCATCCTGGCACCAGCCACTTTTTGTTTGTCGTGTCTGACAGGGCTGAATTCTTCAAAAGTTTGGTTAAGCCGGAAGAAGTAAAATATGAAGACTGGGTAAGTGGCAGGGTCGGGTTGGACTATACACATGTAGTTTTGGCAGAGATACTCAAGAAATTCTTATTCTTTGAACAATTCAGGATGTTTGAGCATCTTAACTGGTTAAGGGTAAAAAAAGAAACATCGCCCCAGTTGCTCGTTCCTCTCGTGGCGGTAGAAAGAGAACGAGACAGGAGTGACAGCCTTTTAACTTTATCCCGTTTAAAAGACGTTTCAAGCGTGAAAACAAAGTTCGAGGCTCAAAAACTATACTATAATTTATACCACCAGGATCTCAAAAGATACAACCCGCGGGCTTTGTCATTTAGCTTAATCGAAGCTGTATTGCTGGGCGTTGCAAGTAAATCGAAAGTTGACTCTCATTCACTGATAAAGTACGCTGATAAGCTTTATGTCAGGTGCATAGGATTTGCAATTTTGCTGATGCCATCATTTCTTGCCAGGTATATTGTTATTAATTACTCCGGAATAAAGAACCGCTTTACGGTGATTGATACCAATCGTAAGCACAGGCTTAATTTAAAAGCTTTTTACAGGTCTTTCAAGACGGCATAAAATCCCGGGAAATAACGAACGCGACAGCTTAATCATTATGCGTAAACTAAAGATCGTTCATTGTCTTTTTTCGATGGACACCGGCGGAGCACAGGTGCTTGCTATAGGGCTGATGAATGAGATGTGTGCAACCCACGAAATGTGTTTGGTTGTTGTAAACGATAAGTTGAGTAAGAACTTAATAGAGCAGGTTGACAAGAGGGTGAAAGTGTACTATATTAACCGCAAAGAAGGGAGCCGTAACCCGTTACCGATCCTGAGACTTAATATTTTATTGTTGCAGATCAGGCCCGACATCATTCACTGCCATGAACCGAATATGGTGAAAGCTTTAAAAATGGTTGGTTGTAAATTCCTTTATACCATTCATGATGTAGGTATACCTGTAGTGTATTACGATTTATACCATTCACTCGTGGCCATATCCGACGCGGTTTACGCTGATGTAAGTTCAAGATGCAGTTATCCCCTTGTAACAGTTTACAATGGCATTGCCGCCCAACTGTTCAAACAGCGGAAATATCATTTCGCCAAAGAAAATGATTCCTATAAAATCGTACAGATAAGCCGGGTGGAACACGAAAAAAAGGGGCATGATATTTTACTGCATGCCCTGCATAAGGCCATTTATGTGTACGGCTTTGTAAACATTTCGTTAGAGTTTATCGGTGAAGCCTCAGGGCCTTCATTCATTTACCTCGATGACCTGGTTAAGAAACTCAGACTTGAAAAGCACGTTAAGTTCATCGGCGAAAAAAACAGGGAATGGTTGTTTGAAAATTTATGTTCATACGATATACTTGTTCAGCCATCAAGATTTGAAGGTTTTGGCTTAACCATCCTTGAGGGCTTTGCAGCAGGCCTGCCGGTTCTTGCTTCTGACATTGATGGTCCGGCGGAAATAATTGAATCAACGCCGGGTGGATTTCTTTTCCCGAACGGAGATATTAACGCCTGCGTACATGCGCTTATTCACATCATAAACTTATACCGCTCTGATAAGATAAGTGATGTGATGTACAGAACAATCTCAAATGTTGCAAAGAAATATTCAATGAAGTCCTGTGCAAAAGGATACTCGTCGGAATATGCCCGTTTGAGCCGGTCCAGGTCTGTAAATCCGGTATGATCATAACGGAAATCCCGGCAATGTGAGGAGTGCATCTCCATTGTATCGGCCGGATAAGGTGGCAGCGGAATTATTCAGGTCTAAAAAGTAATATCAATCTTTATTTCTGGTTTAAAATCACCTAATGGAAAGGAAGAAAATTATCGAATTCGGAATCTCAACGGGAAGTTACCCAAAGTTCATCAACAACATCGTTTCGCTGGCACAGACCAGGCATTCGTCATATGTATGTGTGGCCAATGTACACATGTTCATAGAGGCTTATCTGGACAAGAATTTTAATAAGGTGATTGATCACGCTGATATCGTAACGCCAGACGGCAGGCCACTTACGTGGAGCTTGCGAATGCTTCATGGCGTCAGCCAGGACAGGGTTGCCGGAATGGACCTCCTGCCTGATCTGCTTGAACAGTTGACGGCGAAAAAGTTGCCGGTTTACTTTTATGGTGGTTCGTCCGGCCTCCTGCAGAAAACCGGCAACTTCATGAAAGCAAAATATCCTGATCTGAGTATTGCCGGAATGTACAGTCCGCCCTTCAGAACATTAACAAGCGAAGAGGAAAGCCGGGTGATTGAGGACATCAACAACTCCGGCGCATGTGCTGTATTTGTTGTTTTAGGATGCCCCAAACAGGAAAAATGGATGGCTTCAATGAAAGGGAAGATCAATGCTGTGATGATTGGCATCGGCGGAGCATTACCTGTTCTTGTCGGAATTCAGAAAAGGGCGCCGTCGTGGATGCAGGATGCTGGTTTGGAATGGTTATTCAGGTTGCTGCAGGAACCGGGCAGGTTGTTCAAAAGGTACGCTGTAACAAATTCATTGTTTGTTTACCTGCTTTCTAAAGAGTATATCAATACCCGGCTGTTAAAAAAAAACCAATTCAGGATAATTCAGAATAAATGATTGGAACTCCTCAGGTACCGGCCTGCTACATAGTAAAATGAATTCCCGAAACTCACAGATATAATCCCTTTAATTTTTCGCATCACTTAATCATTCGTCAATGAATACCCGTTACACGAATCTTTTCAGATTCTTTTTCGCTTTTTTAGACCTTTCTGCCCTCAACCTAATACATATAACGCTGATGTTCCTGATGGAACAGGTGCCGGTTGCAACGGATCGTTATTACATGCTGTTCTTTATGATCACAAATATCGTATGGTTAGGTTGTGCATACTTTACCGCACTCTATATAAATGACAAGGTGCTGAGCTTTGAGAGATTTGCCAAAAGAACGGTTCAGTCTTTCCTGCTGTTTATGATGATCATACTGCTCTTTATATTTCTATATGATTATAATTACTCCCGTTTATTCGTTATACTCAGCTTTACAGGCTTCGGCATCACCTTACTGGTGAGCAGGATATTCTTTATTTTAGGAGGGGGATACCTGAGAAATAAAGAGCAGTTCAATAAAAAGATCGTCATTCTCGGCTATAACGAGCTATCGAAAAAGTTAATGGATAAATTCCTCGCCAACAACAAAAAGACATCCGTTGAAGGATATTTCGAAGACTATCAGAACGTACATGAGCTATCGGTTTTCCCTATTCTCGGCCGCATAAAGGAGTGCATTCCGTATTCTATTAAAAATAATATCACCGAAATATATTCTACGATATCTCCTGAAAAGCATTCATATATTTATGAGCTGGCGCAGGATGCCGAAAAGAACATGATCAGGTTCAAGTTCGTGCCGGATTTGAGGATGTTTGTAAACCGCAACATACAGTTCGATTTTGTTGAAGATATCCCTATTCTTTCCCTGCGTTCCGAACCGTTGGAAGATATGGCAGGGCAAATAAAAAAGCGGTTCTTTGATGTGATATTCAGTTTTTTTATTCTTACGTTTATCATGTCGTGGCTGATACCTATCATAGCTTTACTGATCAAACTCGATTCAAAAGGCCCCGTTTTTTTTACCCAGCCACGTTCGGGCAAAAACAATAAACCTTTTACCTGTATTAAGTTCAGAAGCCTCCGGATGAATAAGGATTCAAATCTTAAACAGGTAACGAGAGATGATACAAGGTTTACCAAGCTGGGTAAGTTCCTGCGCAAGAGTAATCTTGATGAGCTGCCGCAATTCCTGAATGTATTGCTTGGAGATATGACGGTGGTAGGCCCCCGGCCACATATGCTTAAGCACACGGAAGATTACTCAAGAATATTAAACCAATACATGATCCGGCATTTTGTAAAACCGGGAGTAACAGGATGGGCACAGGTGCACGGGTTCCGCGGTGAGATAAAAAAAGAAGAAGAACTCAGGGCAAGAATAGAACATGATATATGGTATATGGAACACTGGAGCATATGGCTTGATATACGTATCGTATTTCTGACATTATATGTAACCGTGAAAGGTGATAAAAATGCGTTCTGACACGATCAGGTAAGGGCCGGAAAACAGACACATTCAAAACAGGAGTGCTACGTTCCAAAGACGTGGCACTCCTGTTTATATACATGAACGTATAATAGCATACTTACAGTTTCCTGAAGGCTGGTAACTAACTTTACATGTAGCACTGGCGCAGTTCTTCGTACCTTGTCTATATGGAAATACTTAGTCCTGTAATTTTCATGTTTGAAAAAACAATTTTTAGCTTTATGTGCGTTTAGGTGGTATGAAAACAACAATCAAAATCAGCTGGTTCGTATGCCTTATCGCTCTTTTTAGTGTTTCCTGCCAAAAAGAGGAAGTAAAGAAAAATCCTGTGCAAATAACACTTGTAAATCCGGGGTTTGAAGATACCCTGAGAGGGTGGGACATTCTATCCACTTATGCAGGAGGTGCGGGTTTCACTGCAACCAAACTAGCCGCCCGCAGCGGTAATTTAGGGTTAAATTTTTATGCAGCTCAGGCAAACCATTATCCAGGAGCTCCCCAGGAAACTCCATGGAATGGACTGATATATCAAACCATTTCCGGTTTGAAAGATGGCAAGTATACGTATAAAGTTTACGCTGATGCTGTAGGAGAGGGAATGTATATATGGGCCACTGGTGGTGAGGAGGATGTAAAGATTCCGATCAAATCCTCAGTGAACGAGCTGAATACACTTGAATTTTCGGTAAAGGGTGGAATAGCAAAAATTGGCCTCTTGTGTGTTGATGCAAACGGAGCTGCTACATTTGCGCCGTACTTCCATGCTGATGACTTAGAATTATGGGAGAATTAAATTCGTCTGGCTTATTCATTTCGTGTAGAACGCCGGTAAATTAAAGCTCTAACCCTGTTGATAATAAATTTAGGTGTGCCCTTCTTAAGACGTGCACACCTTTATTATTTTAGCAGTACCAAGATTGGCATGTAAGTGGCATGAAACTTTAAGTATTTCTGGTAACTGCACTGCTTCTTCACGCACGGTTATATTCGTTTCAAAATTGATTCATACAAGTAAAGTTGCATTGTGCCCGAACCAAACATTTTGAAGGGATATTTACACTATCGTCACATAGCTGCTGAGTCCGCAAAGCAACGGATAAGGGAAGCCGCAAGGCCAACAAAAGCGGAACGCTTTCAAATGCGTGCGCTGGTGATTACGGGCGTTATCCTGGTTTGTTGTTTTCTCGCCTGGTTATTCAACAAAGAGCACATTGGTTATCTTCCTTTATATATTCTTATTTGCATCTCCTTAACCTATAAGCTGGTTAAGATATTATTTGAGTGGTACCATTACTGGAGTATTGACGTACCTGCTAAGCCAGTGCTTAGAACTCCGTTTACCGTTGACATGTTTACAACGGCAATGCCAGGTGAGCCTTTGGAGATGATTACGAATACGCTCGTTGCCATGAAAAAGGTGCGGTATCCGCACACAACATTTCTGTGCGATGAAGGCAATGACCCGGTATTAAAGCAATTATGCGAAGACTTGGGTGTTGTGCACGTAACACGGTCGGTAAAGATTGACGCAAAGGCCGGCAACATTAATAATGCCCTGAAAATTGCTTCAGGAGATATATGTGTAATCCTCGATCCTGATCACCAGCCTGTACCAGAGTTTCTCGATGAAGTAATCCCTTACTTTGAAGAACCTGAACTGGGCTATGTCCAGGTGGTTCAGGCATATAAAAATGGAGGAGAAAGCTGGATTGCTCAGGGTGCCGCCCAGCAGACATATACCTTTTACGGGCCAATGATGATGTGCATGAGCAGCTATGGGACTGCTCAGGCTATCGGTGCTAACTGCACCTTCAGGCGAAAGGCTCTTGATTCAATTGGGGGGCATGCTCCCGGTCTGGCTGAAGATATGCATACGGCGATGCAGCTGCACGCAAAGGGATGGAAAAGTGTATACGTGCCTAAGATCCTTACCAAAGGACTGGTACCGGCTTCCATGTCCGCTTACTATAAGCAGCAATTGAAATGGTCAAGGGGAACATTTGACTTGCTTGTACACGTGTATCCCAGGCTGTTCAGCAAATTCACCTGGCGTCAAAGGATACATTACTTTATGTTGCCCCTGCACTATGCCGTGGGACTGATCACGCTGATAGATATTCTGATCCCCCTTCTTTCCCTTTTTTCAGGTCAAACGCCAATGTTTTTTGATATCAGCGAAATGCTGCTTATCCTTTTGCCGTTTCTATGCTTCACTTTGTTAATCAGGCAGTTTGCTCAAAAATGGTTGCTTGAGGAGCATGAACACGGGCTTCACATATCAGGCGGAATACTGCTGTTCGGATCATGGTGGGTGTTTTTAACAGGCATCATTTACACGTTTTTGGGGGTTAAGGTCCCCTACATTCCTACAGACAAAGCACATGAAGAGCGAAATAACATTTTGTTGAGCGCCCCCAGCCTGGCTGTAGGGTTTCTCTGCATAATTGCTGCAGTATACGGATTATCCAGGGACTGGAACCCGTATAACTTTTTAATGGCAGGGTTTTCCATTGTAAATTCCTTCCTTCTTGGAATTACGTTTTTTAACGCACAACAGCTGTTTATAAGGTCGGGTAAAAATTTTGTAAGCAGTGTAGGTTTCTTAAAAAATAGCCTTGGCTTTCTTAAAAAAATAAAATGGTCATTATACCCGAATATTTTTTCATTTTTAAAGAAGCGCGCTCCCGTTATTGCAGTTCTTGTGGTGATCATTTCGATGTCGGTATTTGGTTACATGCATATCACAAGTGAAGCATATCGTATCGAAACGGTTGCACAAAGAAAAGATGCCGGCGGTTTTCTCACGGGTATTTATTCACCCGACATCCACCAGTTCAAGTCTCTTCTGCCTGCCCAGGCATTTCAAAAGTCGTTGAATAACAATCTGCAGATAATTTCTATCTACCAGAGCTGGGGGGCTGAAAGCCTTGAAAAATTTCCTTCCGGATTAATGGATGATATTGCTTTGAATGGCAGCATTCCCATGATTACATGGGAGCCATGGGTAAGTACGTTTCCGCTAATACCTGGCAAACCGGAACTTATGAAAGACCAGGGCGCCCTGGCAGCTATTGCCGACGGCGCTTTTGACGAATATATCCGTGAGTACGCCTTGAAAATACGCGCCTTCAACAAGCCGGTATTCATCAGATTTGCACACGAGGCAGACAATCCAGCTTACCCCTGGTCGCCTTCCGGAGGCAACACTTCCAAAGATTACAAGGAGGCCTGGAAAAAAGTAGTTGCAATGTTTGTTTCGCTTGGTGTTTCTAACGTTACCTGGGTGTTTACGCCTTGGAATCCTGCTACCGTACATGAATATTATCCCGGCGACCAATATGTCGACTGGATAGGTTTGACATGCCTCAATTACGGGACTGCCGCACACGATAAAAAATGGCGTTCATTCGAAGAAGTTTATAACCCGTTTCGCAAAAAGGTACTGGATTTGCAAAAACCGGTAATGCTTGCGGAGTTCGGTTCAACGAATTACGGGGGAGATTCCGGTGAATGGCTGTCGCACGCAATGCAGGTGGTTTCAAACTTCACGGAGATCAAATCAGTGATTTTTTTCAACAGTGATAAAGACAAGAACTGGATTACTGACTGGCGCCCTGCACCGGCAGCGAAATTTATCAATTGGGAGATAGAAAATCCCGGATTTCTGGTAAATGCATTTAATAAACTTAAAAGGGATGTATATCCCCGGCTTACATCGGGAATTAAAGATGACAGGAGTAAAACCCGGCCGGCTGTACAAAATAAACCTTATCTGACCGGCAAGCCAGGATCATTTCAATTGATAGTTAATGGTAAGCTGTTCTATGTTAAGGGGATCGCGTATAATTCAGGCGACTGGCGGGATATCAATTTCCCGCCAACGCGCAGGCAGCTGGAAAAAGATTTCAAAGCCATTCGCGCAACAGGGTGCAATACCATCCGGCGTTACCAGCCCTCTGTCTATGACAGAAATATCCTTACCATTGCACAGGAGCAGCATTTGAAAGTGTTATATGGATTCTGGTTTGATCCATCTATTGATTATCTTATGGATACTAACCAGGTAAAAAAGTATATGGATATGGTTGTTGAAAAGGTAAAGCTTTATAAAGATTATCCTTCCGTACTTGGCTGGTCAATTGGAAATGAAACAAGTGGATTATTGAAAAAGCACTATGATCAGCCCTATTTGTTCCAGGTTAGGAAAGCATATATGGAGATGTTGGAAAAGATGGCAAAACGGATTCATGCCCTTGATCAAACCCGCCCCGTCCTAACGTCCCTCGAACATTCATGGCAATTGCCCGGGGAATTGTTTAGCTATAATCAATTGGTTCCTTCTGTTGATATTATAGGCATCAATTCTTATTACGAAGAGCAGATTAGTAAAGTAAAACAACTGACCGGGGAATTTGACCAGAGTCGCCCATACCTGATCTCTGAGTTTGGCCCAGGCGGATACTGGAATCCGGATTTATCCGATTATAATAAATATGGCCTTTTACTGGAAGAGGAGGAAAAAGAAAAAGCTGAGTTATACTACCGGGAATGGAACGAATACGTATCCGGCAATAAAGGCTATAACATAGGCGGAGTCGCTTTTTGCTGGAGAGACAGGATGGAAGGGTCGGCTACCTGGTTTGGCATTACTGACTTTAAACAAAGGAAAAAACCGGTTTATTACGCCCTGAAAAATGCCTGGACAAATACCAAAGCGACAGCCCCGCCCGACAATGTTTTTATAATGGGACCTGAGTTTAAGCTAAACCGGGGAAATAGTTACAACTTCACCTATATCTCCAATAATCCAGTGTTTAAGTACGCGGAATGGCATTTATATAAAGAAAACGAGTTCAGGGAAAAGGAAAACTACCTGGGGCCAAACAATTACCAGGACGTGTGGATCATGGCACCTGTAAAACCAGGCGCCTACCGCCTTTATGTACACGTCAGCGACGGCAGGGGTAATGTGGTTACTTCCAGTAAACCACTCATCTACAAAGCCCTTTAAATAATGCTTCCATGAAAATTTCACCTTCCTGGTTTGTACTGACGATAAGCATCATTTTCAGCTGTAATACGCATAAACAACAGGATGTGCCTGTTCAGAAAACGGTTGAGGTTATAAAATCCGGCGACCGGTTTAGCTTAATGAGGAATGGCGCGCCGTATATCATTAAGGGAGCCTGTGTACTGGATACAAGATATTTTCGCCAGTTAAAGGAAAACGGTGGTAATTCCGTCCGTACGTATGATACAGAGAACGCCATGGCAATATTGGATTCAGCGGGCAAATACGGATTAACAGTTACACTTGGATTAAAACTTCCGTATGCAAACCGCGGATTTAATTATCGCAATGACAAAGCAGTGGAGCTGGAAGTTGAAAAAGCAGGAAAAGAGGTGATGAAATATAAAGATCATCCGGCTCTGTTGATGTGGGGCATTGGTAATGAATTAAGCTTGTACCTTAAAGCGTCTTCCATTCCTGAACACATTGCCGTTTTGCAAACCATTGAAAGAATTGCAAAAATGATCCACAAGGTGGATCCCAATCATCCAACAACTACCACGCTTCCATTTTCCCGAACAAACACTATTTCAGCAGTAGACATGTTCTGCAGTAATGTAGACGTTATTTCAATGAATTCATTTGAACAGCTGCAGGAGCTGCCGTCGAGGGCTCGGAAATACAGCAAACCGTATATCATGTCAGAGTATGGAGCAAAGGGATACTGGATTGCTATGTCGACGAACTGGTATACGGAAATCGAACAGACGAGCGCGGAAAAATGCGCATATATCCTCGAGCAATACCGCGCAATGAAATCCGACTCCTCAAAATTCCTGGGCTCTTATGCATTTATCTGGGGCCACAAGCTTGAATATACCACTTCGTGGTTCAGCTTGTTTACAGAAAGCGGCGAAGCTACCCAGGTTATCGATGCCTTACATTACACCTGGACAGGCAAATGGCCCCCTGAAAGAGCACCTGCTATTTATTCGATTAAAATCAATGAGCTTATAAGCGAGCAGAATATTATTATTCCACCCGGAGAAAAATTTGTAGCAGGCATTACTACTGACGCCGGGCATATCAACAGTGTTTATGTAACCGGCCGTCTGCATAAGGACGATCTTGAAATTTCAGACATGTACGCTCAGGCAAATTACAGACAGGAAAAAAACCCTGATCTGATACCTGGCGATGCGCCGCTGGAAATTAGCGGTTACCATGCCGTTAACGAAAACGGCTTGCTTCGCAGCCGGATCAACATACAGTTCCAGGCTCCTCCTGAACCCGGCCCATACCGGTTATTTTTAAACCTGCATAACAAAAAGAACAGGGTTGCCACTGCAAACATTTGCTTCTATGTTCATGACTAATTTGTTGCAGGGGGCCAACCTATAAGGTTCGACTAGTTTAAACTTCAAAGTCCCGGCAATCCAAACCTTATAGGTTTGACGCCGGGGAAAAGTCCAGGGGCCAACCTATATGGTTCGAGTAGTTTAAACTCTAAAGTCCCGGTAATCCAAACCTTATAGGTTTGACGCCGGGGAAAAGTCCAGAGCCCAACCTATAAGGTTCGGGTAGTTTTAAACTTCAAAGTCCCGGCACCCAAACCTTATAGGTTTGACGCCGGGGAAAAGTCCAGGAGCCAACCTATAAGGTTCGGGTAGTTTAAACTCTAACCCACATTGCAGCTAAATGGGTGGAGAGGCTGGCAAATACAGGGTTTTGCTTTTTTTGAGTTCCAGTTTGTGTACTACAGATTTTCTTTTAGTAAAAGGTTTGGGCTTTAGCAGTAAGATGGACTGAATGTTCTTTAACTGATCATTAGGTTCGGAACATTTTCTTACGCCGATTATAGTCCCAGCCAGGTTTGTTCCGAGTGTGGTGATTATTTTTTGGGTATTGCCTATTCTTACTATCTCCTGCCAATTGCTGTGTATGCCATGAGCTTTCAACTTGCACCTTACAGTATTTACGATCCAGTAAGCTAATAAACCCAGATGTAAATGTGCCATTGTGCCTGCATCAGACTTGTGATAGACCGGCCTTAAATCCAAATCAGTTTTCAGGCAACGGAATGAGCCTTCTATTTCGCGGATGGTATTGTATATATTCCATATCATTACCTCATCTTCCAGCAGCAGGCTTGTCCTTAAAAAATACAGTCCCGGCGATGCTTCTTTTTTGGCGTACTGTTGTTCATTTTTCGACCAGCTTACCGCGGTTGCTGTACAATAGTCGGGGCTTAACGTTACCTCTATGTTATAATAATATTGTACAGAGGGATAGCGTTCCCGGGGCACGGCCTATACGTTCATGCACTTTGGCTGTTTTTTTTTGTTCCACCCTTACACTCCAGGGCTTGCGCTATCTTTTGCAGTTCCATTTCAAAGCGCTGTTCAAACTGGCTGCGCATGCTGCTCGCTGTTTGGTATTTGTCTTCGCTGGCTACTTCCAGATAGTAATCGTTGCTACTATTGTTACTTACCGCCTTAAGACGCACCTTGCGTTTGCTTTTTGTTTCCAGCAATACAGTGAGCCTGCCGTTGGTGGCCTGATAATCTTTTAATTTGCTACGGCTTACACACAGGTAGTGATATCCTTTAGCCCTTATCATCTTCAGGTTTTCTGCGGTAGCTATTCCTGCATCCAACACCACCACAGGGTTTGGTGCATTGGTACAGCGGCTCAACTTGTCTATCATCAGCGACAGGTTTTTGCAGTCGGCCATATTGCCTTCATGTATGGCGGAGTATTTGATAAACCCGTAAA
>JBGSYC010000027.1:0-5424 GCA_041751095.1 Flavihumibacter sp. | reverse complement strand
GGGGAAAGTTGTTGTTAAAATGAAAGAGGGTCTGGTTACAGAGCATCCTTTTGCTGCCGGGATAGATATAGGGGACACTGAGATTGCAGTAGCTATCCGTAGTGGCGAAGATGGCTATGAGGTAAGTACATTTGGCACTTTACGTGCAATGTAATCTTTCACCGGTTGGGTGAAGTGAGATTTATGCCCATCGACAATAAGGCTGATGGGTGTTGTTTGTTGGTGCATCATTCGCTTTAAAAATTCGATGAAAATACTACTGTTAAAGCTCTTCTCATATAACATAAATCGTAAGTTCCCCTTGTTGTTGATAGCTGAAATTACGTTTACCTTCTCTCTTTTACCGCTTGTTTTGATAATCGGGGTTGCTCCTTTAGGTGCCCAGGTTGAGCCGTATTGCGCGGTCGCATGAAACCCTGCCTCATCTGAAAAATAAATCGCTCTTTTCTCTTTCTTTGCCTCTGCTTTTATAGCCGGGTACTGCTTTTGTAGCCAGGCTTCCACTTTTTTTGGATCTTGTTGGATGGCTCTTTCTAAAGGACGCTGACGGCTTAAACCCAACTTTTTCATTAATCTGCCTACTTGCACTTTTGAATAATGAATGCAAAATTTCCGGTGGATCAATTCTGCAATCATATCAATTGTCCATAATGCATAATCAAATTTTAATTGCAGCGGATTTTTTAATAAGTAGCCAGCTAATTGCTGCTCCTGCCTGGCGCTAATTTTTGGTACAGGCCCTTTAGCTTTTGTGCTTTTTAATCCTTCATATCCATCTGCATCATACCACGAAAGCCATTTGTAAATATTGGACCGGTGCAAACCAAAATTCTTTATCACATCTTCGGGACTTTTATTGTTTTCCCGAACCTGCTTTACCGCTTGAATTCTTATATACTCACTTTGCGAATGGGATAGTTTGCGACCATCTATTTTCTTAATACTCAACGAAGCTACGCTTGACATGACATAAAGATACTGCTTTTTTATAACAATATGTCTTCTATCCTAAGAAATAGATAGTATGGTTCTTGTCCTCATCGGGCAGCTTTGAATGCTCACCACTTTGTCTAAAATGGATTTGTCCAGTTCCCACATCCGTATTGCCTACGAGATAATCAACCGACACACCTAAAACGTCGGCAATTTTAGCGGCCATATCAACAGATGGCGTGGGGCTTCCTCTCTTTCGTACCTGCCGGGCACATTGGCATGTATGCCCGCCTTCTCAGCCAGCCTTTGCGAAATCTTAAGTTCCTTGCGGATAGTGCTTAAACGGCTTCCCAAACTCATATCTGTTGTTTTTATTCGTGCAATTAGAATAATGTTGCAAATATAGCAACCTATTTTGTAGTATAAAATCAATGTCATTAACTTAAGCAGTTTTTCCGTGGCTATTATACTAATTATTTAGAAAACACAGTGTTTTACAATCGTAGCGGCAACATAATTTCTTTAAGGCGCACATACAAAGTACCGGACACAGAATACGGTTTTAGGCAAAATGGGATTGAACATTAAAAGCGGCTGTGAATAAATATCATCTGTTTGGATAGTGTTGCTACTTTAAAAGTAAATTTGTTATCTGATAATTTTATTATGGCAACTGTAAAGCCAATAGATCAGGAAATTACTCAATATCTGCCTCACCTTAACGTCAGGCAAAAACAAGCTTTATTAAATGTTATGAAGACCTTTGCAGCAGAACAGCAGGACTGGTGGGATGAAATCAGCGAAGAGCAGCAACAGGCAATAGATAGATCACTGGCAGAGATGAAAACAGGGAAGCTAACACGGCATGATGATGTTATGAAAAAACATAAGACATGGGCGAAGAAGTGATCGAAGAAGTCCTATGGACACAGAGCGCCAAACGCACGTTTAACAATATTATTGAATATCTGCGCCAGCAATGGTCGGAAAAGGTGGCTCAAAAATTTATCGACGTTACCAATAAAATGATACTTTCTTTCAAGCAGCATCCTGAAATGTGTCGTCCATCACTAAAAAGAAAGCGTGTTCATATTGGTGTCCTCAAAAGACAAACGCAATTGATATATCACCATAAATCCGGCAAAACTAAAATATTAAGCCTCCCGCACAAATCTAATGCTTACTTAAGCGGACGATAGAAATAAATCGGGCGGGTAATGCTCCTTATCACACCGGGCATCTATCATCTCAGGAAAAAAGGTGTGCAGTTGCTGCGACCGGGAGAAAGTAAAACCACGCCATCTATTTCAACTTTGCAAAGAGTTCAAGAAGCTCTTTGACGATCTTCCGTGTCGCGTTAATTTCTACTTTATTTGTGCTAAGCCAGGTTTCATAACCTCCAAGTTCGTGCTGCTCCGGCGTTGGCAGGTATCCATAGCTGCCGTTGGCAAGCTCAATAGTGAATGTTGGTTTAAACGGGCTTTTTGATTTTAGCTCAAGTCCGGTTTCGGTGAACGTTTCAAAAGGGATAGCTGCAATGCCGAGGTCACCGATACGGAAAACCTGCAGGATGATGTCGATCTTATCCGGCCATTCCTCGTGCATCTGAAGCACGCGTTCGGCATACGCCTTCTCATTCTTATGCACCAAAACTGCATTCGCAGGTTTCGCCTGCACGTTTTTTGCATACTGAACCATTTGCGCAGTAGGCTTACGTACGCCGAGCGTCAAGGAAGACTGCGCCGCCTGCAAACGTACCCAGTCCTGATGCTGAACCGTTTTATAAACACGGAAAACTTCCTGTGCCACATCATTCGCTACGATCCGCATCTTCGCATAAGGCGGATGTTTCTCCGCCGGCCCCCGGAAATTGATATTGTTCACATCACCCGACGTACCGTTCGACATTATGGCAACAAATGGCGGATCCTGGCGATCAGCTTTCAGCAACTCCTGTATACGGTCAGCAAACACGGCGAAATAATCTGCTGAAATATCATTCCTGGGCACACCCCCGACGTAATGCAACGAATAATTCCCCAGCAAAGCAATGGGACGGCCACTGACCGATTGCACCGATAAAAACGACACACCGGGGTCAGTAGGCCCTGCGGGCTCAAGCAGGTTCGGATTGCCGACACCGGGATTCATCATTACTTTATCCTGGCCGCCAAACGGATTGACCACCGGGGTACCGGGTTTCATTTTCCACCGGCGGTTAAACAGGTGCTGCGGTACGTTGCCAACACCCCAGCCGATCCGCGCGGGTTCAAGGTTGTTTATCGCGATCCGTACCCCGTCTGAAATTCTCCGGGCAAGAAAAGCCTGGTATTCACCTAATGGTTGTCCGCGATTCCATCCTCTCCTCTTCTCACCGGTTCCTCCTGCACTCGTAGCTGAATGCGTATGTGTGGATGACATAAGCATGTGCTCTTTGGGCATTCCTGTAGAATCATGAATCAGCCGCCTGGCCTCATCAAATACCTCCTGGTTAACGCCCACATTGTCTACCACAACAAACGCCAGCCGCGACCCGCCGTCGTCCAGAACCAGGCAACGTGCATGCAATTCATCATGAACATGAGCCGCCGGAGGCGGAATGCCGAAATTCCCTACAATCCCCTCTCCCAACCGCGGGGTGATATTTGTCGTTGAAGCACCCGCTTTGAATACTTTATTTTGCCCTGTTCCTGTTGCGGGCAATGTGACCTGCGCATGCACAATACCGTTAGCAGACAGCATGAAGCCAAAGCAGCAAGCAATCAGGCGCAAAAAGAAATTCTTACCAGTTAGCCTTGAGAGCAAATCTGTGTATGTGGACCATAGAACGTCCACCGTTTTTGTAAAACATTTAGTTGTTTTCATATCAATTTTCATTCATTAATTTATATCAGTAACAGATTCGAAAGGAGGTAAAGTCCCATTATCAAAATAATGCTGTTTTGCCGCCCATAAGCGCCTTTGCAACCGCAGCCAGAACTGGAATTCATAGTCGAATTTTCCCATGGCGATCCCTAAACGGAAAGGTTCATACTCATTCAGGTAAGCTTTCCTGAACATTTCCTTTACTCCCATGATATCACCCATCATATAAAAAGCTTTTGAATGATAATCGGCGGAAATCTCTGACATTAACCGGTTAAAGTCCCTGTCGTTGGCAGTATTTCTTGGCTTTCCATCTTTAAACTCATGATAAAAGTCACCAATCTCGCCTGCGTATAAATATTTGAGGGCAAGCAAATCCAGTTGCTTTGCTCCGACAAGCATGGTGTAAAGCGTGGCTGTATCGATGCCGGATTTCATGGCATCCCTGATATATATTTGAGCTTCCTGGGAGGCCAGGCGCCCGTTACGCAAATTATTCACATTGCTTTTAATCGTTTTCTGTGCCTTTGGTGTAAACGGATTTGCCCAGAAGGGTTGATTGGTTCTGCCCAGCGCTCCTCTTATCAATTGAGCTGCTTTCAGCATAGATTCATACGCCATTCCCACTTTCCCCGCAAGTGCCGGAGGATAGAGGGCGTTAGCGTAATTCTTGAAGAAATTAGCCCTGTCCATTGGCACACTTTGCCACGCCGCAACAGACCCGTACGCAAGATCAGGAAATGCCAGACGGGTTAGTGTTTGCGGATCATCCGTCCAGGCCGAATTTATAAACCCTATCGCCTGGTGTTTTCTGCCTGCTTTAAGCAGCAGGTCAACGTTCTCGAACGATATATCAAAAGAGGGCGTCAGGTCTTTCCAGTTTATCAAAGCGGACTGTACAATGATGTCAACACCGATCTTTGGGAACGGACTCAATAACGTGTCATATTCCTTTTCCTTTTTCGGGAAATAATGCCAGGGCACTGCAATCATTTTGCGTGAGACCTTTGGAATGATCGAAGGATACTTTTGAAGCATATCTGCCCAAACCAGCGGCTTTTTACCCTGCTTCTCTACCATATCCGTCGTTTGGTTCAGCATGTCAAGATAAAGCTGTTCAGCAGGCTGGTTTGTTCTTTTGGCTTCTATATCGATTACCCAGGTTTCATCAAAACCGATGTGAAAAAACGGGCTTGGAAAAAGCCTGGAGATCTGAGTGATCCAGTCATTGACCAACGGTTTTACCCGCGGGTCTGCAGGCTTAAACTCCGCCCCATGTGTGGTAACAGACATGTCGGCATACTGTTCTAAGCGAAACAGGTCATTTAAATGCCCATACAGCTCCATATTGGGGATCACATCAATATGCCGTTCCTGGGCATAAGCAATGATGTCTTTTACCTGTGCCTGGGTATACCGTGCTTCAGCCATCAACAGCGGATAACCTTCGAGTTCGATGCTTCCTTCCGAATAAAAAAAATACTGGTTGGTTTTCCAAAGCGCCAAAAAATCAAGTTGCTTTTTTATCTCTTCGATCTTTGGCAATTGCATGTGGCTCATATCCATCATCAGCCCCCTGTAGGCGAGCGATGGCCAGTCATTGACATCAGCTACCTGGATTGCCGC
>JBGSYC010000026.1:0-2664 GCA_041751095.1 Flavihumibacter sp. | reverse complement strand
CTTCACAAAATCAATCCATACAACTGGCTCAAAGATGTGTTGATAAGGATGCCCAATTATACCACAAAAAATTTGCATGAACTACTCCCTCAAAACTGGAGACTTGTCGATCATGAACAATAGCCGCCACATACGATATTAAAACTTCAATTACAATAGCGGGTTTGTCGGTAGCTTACGTTGTTGATAATCAAGGGATCTGCTTAATACATAAAATATTGTTCTATGCGTCAATACAACATATCATTTTAGACTAACTATTGAATTTTTAACCACATTAATTATATAGGCAAGTATTTATGGCCACTCCAGGATCATGTTAAGAACAGTCAGTTTAGCAAAATGTTATATAGTCTTGACAGCAAAGCTACCCTCAGCCCCAATAAAAATTTAAGTGGAAAAGTAACAAAAACTTAAAATATTGATAAGGTTTGAGGCGCTGCAGTATCTTATTGTGGTGCCACAGCTAAACTAATGCGATGTCAAAGTAAGGATTTTATGGATCATCTGCAAGAATATGGCGCAGTTACTACAATCGTTTGTATATAGAGGCTATTTGTATCAGCGATAATTGAATTTGCTGAATATGTAACTCAGTTTGAAAGTCATTCTCCTGAAATTATGTTACTGCCGGATCTACCACGCTGATTAGGTTCTCCTCGCCTCTAAGTTTGGAGCGCTCCAGGCTACCACTCAATATGGCCTTTTTTCCAAATTTCATCCAGTGGACTTAATATATTAATCAGTTGATCCCGTTTCACGTGTAGGTAACGCTCCGTGGTCTTAATATTGAAGTGCCCAAGAATATCTTTTATGTAGCGGATGTCAATGCCTTTTTCAAGAATATGGGTGGCAAACGAATGCCGTAAACAATGAAAACTTACCTCTTTTCGGATTCCTGCACCTTTGCGGGCTGCCTGGAATACTTGCTGTGCCGACCTTGCGCTGTACATCGTTCCCGGTACCTGGCCCTCGAAAAGAAAGGTAAGCGGTTTTGGTTGTATAAATTGAATATAGCTCCTTAGTATGTCCAGCAAAACAGGACTAAGATTGACATATCGGTCTTTTTTACCTTTAGAACGTTCAACAAAAAGCTGCATCCGATCGCTGTCAATATCTTTTAATTTCAGTTGAATTACTTCACTTACCCGGAGTCCTGCACTATAAGCGGTGAATAGAATGGCTTTATGCTTCTTATTCTTAATGGCATTGAAAAGGCGGGTGATTTCATTTTCACCTAAAACATTAGGTAACTGCTGCGCCTTTTTAGGCCTTGGTATGTCTACAAAGAACTTGTCCCTGCCCAAAACCTGTTCATAATAATACTTTAGGGCATTGATCCTGCTATGTAGCGAGTTTTCTTTTAAGCCCTCATTTAAGCACTTTACCAGGTAACGCTTCACGTCATCAGTAGTTAAGCTTGCAGCCGGGATCTTGCCAATAGCCTGAAAAAACACCATCAATTCGCCCCGGTACGTTCTAATGGTACTGCCGCTGTATGCCTTAAGGGTCAATTGCTCGATTGCATCTCCAAGACTTTTCAGGTTTTCGTAACTTAACCGGTATGCGGTTGAGGGCTCAGGCGCTAACGGTATGGGAACTGGTGCAGCTTCAGCGGGTGGTTTCGAAACTGATTGAATTAATCTGTCTTTGGATACTTCGGTTAGTTTGACATGTTTTTTTTTAATAAATATTTCCTAAGTTCGTCCGTGTTTAAAGTTGCAAACTGGTGTAGCGCCTGATAAATACGATTATAGTTTTCCTTATTTAATGGCAAATACCAGGAATGATGCGTCTGACTCCATTTAACACCCCGGATCTTCCTGATCGTATCATTAATGGTTTTTACATTCTCACATCTTACCAATATCTGCTCAGTTCCTCTGTGCATCACCGGAAATAAAGTAATTGACTCCATAGAGCATGTAGGTTTAAGTTTAATAAGTAAGCCACCGACGATCCCGCTATTTGAAAGCTTGTAGGAGCATTAGATATTTGTAAAAAAGTACAAGTATGCGTGCAAGCAATGAAGAACGAAATGCGATGCTGGCGTTAATTAAGCAATGGGAACAAAGCGGTATGCGCCAAAAGGATTTCTACCAACAGCATAGTATTCCTGCCCATGTATTTTATTATTGGCATAAATGCTATAAAAAGCCAAAGGCTGGTGCCCGTGTACCAATTACTGCTGCAAATAGCTTCGTGCAGCTACAGCCGTTAGTGCCCTCAGCGAGCAATATAGAAGTGCATTTGCCAAATGGTAATAGGATAATTTTTAATCAGCCGGTAAGTGTGGATTACCTGAAGGCTTTAATCAGTTAAGCAATGCTACATCTTTCGCCCAATGTACGGTATTACTTATATCGGTCGCCTACCGATATGCGGAAGGGATTTGATAGTTTATCAGGGATCGTTAGTTCCTGCATGCGACATAATGCCTGCAGTGGCGATATATTTATATTCCTCAATAAGCACCGTACTCACATAAAGCTGTTGCTTTTTGAAGGCGATGGCTTTGCTCTTTATTACAAACGTCTGGAGCAGGGAACTTATGAATTGCCCGTTTGCGATAACTCAGACAGCAGTATGAACATTACACAGCAGCAGTTACAATTCGTTCTTCAGGGGGTTTCACTGGCAAAAATCGAGTATCGCAGGCGATAT
>JBGSYC010000025.1:0-37510 GCA_041751095.1 Flavihumibacter sp. | reverse complement strand
TATTACGGGGGTTTTGGCATCGCTGTTGCCATAGCAACCGATGAACTGAGGCGAAGTGTCTTCAAATGTTATCCAGAGGATGTTCGGCCCTTGCTGTGCAAAAGAGATTACATGAATAAACAGCAATATCAGCGTTAGTTTCGTTTTCATGAATGACCAAAGGTTTATGTTTTGAATGGTGTATTTATCTTCGTTTCAGCTGCAATAATGACGCAATGTGAAATTTCAATCGCCTTGCATCCATAATATGTTACTAAAGATACTTACCTGGTATTCGTCGGGGTGATGTTGTTTCACAAATGTAGGCTGACTACATCAACAAGCGCGAAAAATAAACGCTGGAGTGTTAGTATTGCAGGAGTTCTACAAATAGCCTGGTGCGCTGCACCATTGTAAGAGCGATCCCTGATATTTATAGATGCAGAGCGTCGTTGATAGGGAGATTAAGTTCTGTTGTGAAAGATATTGCGGTGCGCTGCACCTGATTTGAAATCATTTATTTTTCTACAAATAGTCGGGTGCGCTGCACCACTATAAGATTGTAGCAACAAATAACATGCGAACCCCTTGTATTTACAAAAAGGCGCTTCGTAATATAACAGGTGCAGCGCACCGCTATTATTTGTAGGCAAAACAGACCACCTGGATTATTAAGGTGCAGAGCACCGTAATATTTGTAGAAGAGCGATCCCTAATATTTACAGGTGCAGCGCACCGTAATATGATGTTATGGCAAATACCTATACCCGGTCCTATTTTCACTCGTTTTTGAAGTAAAACATCGCGAAGCTTTGATTAAAAAAAGCTGGAAAAATGAATTTGAAATGTATATAACCGGCACTGTTCAAAATCATAAACACAAATTATTAGCCGAATACAGTACATATTAATAGCCGCTTTTGTCATACGATATGCGGGGCTTTGAATGTCTGCGTTTCCTGGCAATCCCATGTTGCTTGAAGTGAAAATGATTTGTCCTGCATCTCTAATAATCAAGCAAAGGTTTAACAAAAAATTTAACACCAGTGATATTTGGTAAAGAGGCAGGTAAAAACAATCAGAAATTTCGTTACCTTCGCTTTTCATAGTATCATAGATTTTAAATATGCTCATCGGCCCCTGTAGATATACTTGCTTCGTGCTTCTGTTTTTGATTAGCCTTTATGGCTCCGCCTCTGGTCAGCAAAAGCAACCGGAGCAGCAAAAAGCTGCATGTTTTTCCAAAGCTCCCTCCCGTTTCAGTGCCATCATTTCTTCAAAAAAGAGAGTCATAGCTCCGGTAAGTCCGGCGGCGAAGAAGTTGTCGTGCTGTACAAAAGTTCCTTCAAGATTTACAAGGGTTGCTTCCAACTCAAAAAGCGTGGCAAAGCCCGATAAGAAAAAGTGATTCCTGATGATAGCAATATTCCCAACAACCATTAGTATGTTAGAATGACGCTGACGGCAGTGTACACCGGAACTGAAATGAATAACCAGATTCTTATCATTTTCAACTCTCTCCTTAGGCTCAGGTTGAATGCGACGATTGAATGCACCGCACCCCGGGCTCAAATGATCTAATAGTCATCATTCAAACCAAAAACAGGTTTTCTGTTGATCCAGTTGCCCCTTGTGAAATCAGGAAATAGCTGTGGAGAGGAACCACTGGCGATAGACATTTCTGATAAAGGACTAATTGCGCTCCAGGCTGCGGCGTCGTAAACATCGATGAGGAACGGGATTTTTCTTTTGACTGACTCTACGAAAGAATTGATGATGAAATAGTCGTTACCGCCGGCATGCCCGGAGTTTGCCGTTTTGTCTCCATCTTTCTTCCAGAGGGGGTGATCGTATTGATTCAGATAGTCATCAGCCATCTCGCCTTTGTGGTCTTTACTTTTTCCCTCGATATACATGGTGTTGCTGTTTTTCATCCATATGCCGTTAGTGCCTTGAACATGATAGTCGTCCTGCTTTGGCCTCGGTGTGTTTGTGTCGTGTGTAACGACGATTGTTTCGCCATTTTGTGTTTGGATAAGGGTAGTTACCACATCCCCGAGGTTGAAGCGCACTTTTGCATTAGGGTGGTCTTTACCTCCCTTTGCTACAATGTATTCATGCAGCGACCTGGATTTAGTAGCCATGGAAGTTAAGGAGACAAAACGGTTTCCCCTGTTGATGCCAAGGATGTGAGCTATGGGTCCGATTCCATGGGTTGGATAGAGATCACCATTGCGGTGCACTGAATGGTTTGTTCTCCAGCGGGCTTCATGTGCGCCCTTTTCTCCAAACTCCGCGCCGGGCGCTATCTTGATTGCCCGCAGATCGTGAAGGTATCCGCAACGGCAATGCGTTAATTCACCAAGTACTCCCTGCCGTACCATATTCAATACAGCCATCACGTCTCTCCGGTAACAGGAATTTTCCAGTATCATGCAGGGGATGCGCGTGTCTTCTGATGTGTTTACAAGATCCCAGCATTCTTCCATTGTTGTAGCAGCAGATACTTCTATCCCGGGCCATTTGCCTGCTTTCATGGCTGCCACCGCCATAGGAGTATGCCACTCCCATGGTGTGGCAATCAATATCCCGTCAAGGTCATTGCGTGTCACCATTTGCCTGAATGCATCAGGGCCGTTGGTATAGGTTTCAGGTTTTTTGAAACCAGCTTTTGAGATCAGGTCAAGGGCAATTGTTATTCTTTCAGGATCAACATCGCAAATGGCAGGGATCAATACATCTTTTCGCCTGAGAAGGTTCTTCAAATGATTAGTGCCTCTTAAACCTACGCCAATGAATCCGATCCGGGTCTGCGCAGGGGCAGGAGCATTCCCGGCAAAAGCGAGGGAAGGCGCCATTACCAGGCCGGTGCCTGCAGCTAATTGGCTTATGAGAAAACGGCGTCTGTGCATAGATAAAATTTATATTATTATCCGGGAATGATCACCCGGGTCTTCGCTCCCTGTGAGGAACCTAAAAGAGACCTCTCTTTTTGGAATACGCTTCACCACCCGGGTGATGGCTACATTGGCGTTTCTGTGATTCCCTCCATTACCAGTGACTTTGTGGTTCGTTGTGTTCGTGTCCAAAAAGGTAGCACAAAGAGAACACGAAGCTTACACAAAGGTCACAAAGAGGAACACATGGTATTCTACTATACCCGAACGGCCTTATCTATATGCTGACTCTTTCACGTTACACCGTTATCTTAGCAGGTGTTTGAATCCCCGATTCACCAATCACTTTACGGATTCTGTGTAAGATTTTTATTTACTACGATTTCTTTCTGTGGTACAAAATAAATCACTCTTGGACTGTTGGGTTGTATCGTCTGGCTGGTCTGTCCGCTTAGCAGGTGATAGCCGGCGTAATCGCGTACCAGGGGCAAATTATTCCTGAAGAGATCATACTTTCTTTGCCCTTCGAAAGCGAGTTCAAGCCTTTTCTCCAACAGCACTACCGCTAAAACTGATGAGTTTCCTTTTAGATCACCCGGCTTATACAATGCATCTCCTGTTAACGCTGCGCGGCGCCTGATAACGTTAACGTCGTCGAGAGCTGCCTGGTCATTGCCCAGTTTTGCATTTGCTTCAGCTCTGATCAGGTATAGTTCAGCAAGCCTGAGGTATACCGGCGAACTCAGGGTTTGAAGCCCCTCCTGCCAGGAGAATTTGTTGATATAGTATTTTGCAAACCCGTTTCTTTTTTCAAGCACGGGCTTACCGGCGGCATCATAGGTAATATTGCCCTGGGCGTTTTTTACATAAACAGGCTCCACAAAACTCTGACGTGCATCAGTTGGATTCTTATCCAGTAAATTCCGATAGGTTTCGGAAGCATACATCTCACCCCAGCCTGCGCCATTCTGGCTATAATACAATGAACCTATCGCCGCTTTGGCCATGTCGTCAATGGCAACATGCTTAATAGCGAAAATCGTTTCGGGATTATTTTCGTTGGCAATGGTAAAATACTTCTTGTAGGGTTCAGTAGCCATCAGTGAATACCGGGGAGAAGTAATTACCTTATTGGCGTATTCTATTGCTTTGGCATTATCTTCTTTAAAAAGGAAAACCCGTGATAACAGCGCATAAGCAACTTCTTTCGAGGCATAGCTGCTGGTCTTGGATACAGTCATTAATGACGCTGCCTTTGTCAGGTCAGAGATCACGAAATCGTAAACTTCTTTAACCGTGCTTCTTGGTGGCAGGGCAGAAACATCAACGTCTTTTCTGATCATTACTCCCGGGTTGTTACCCTGGCCTTGCGAGTATGGCCTTCCAAAAAGGTTAACCAGATCAAAGTGAGCCATTGCTCTCAGGAAATAATTTTCTCCGAGCAGTTGGTTCAGTGCAGGCGACTGACCTTCTTTAACCGACTCAATGATCACGTTTGCGCCATAAATGACTTTGTATGCACGGAGCCAGAACTGGCTGGTAGGGAGCATATTTTCAATATGCTGATAGTTATAGGCGAAAAAAAGATGACTCGTTGTTGTGCCACTTAAGATGAGGTTATCACTGGGATATTCCGTAAGAATGTGCAGGTTCTTGGCGTAATCATTTCCTTTCAGGTTGCTGTAATTGCCTAATGTGGCAGCTTCCACCCCTTCGGCAGTACTGAGTATTACTTCTGTTGATTTTCCATTATACGGTTCGAGGGTTAGCTTGCACGCGAATAAAAACAGGGCAGACGCTATAGCGAGCAGGCAGAGAAAATTATTTTTCATATCTATAAATTTAATGCTAATATTCAGAATCCGACATTCACACCAAAAAGGATTTTTTTACTGATAGGATAAGGGGTGTCAGCAAAGGCATTGTCGAAATTTATCTCCGGATCAAGGCCCGAAAACTTCGTCCAGGTATATACGTTATCGGCTGTTACAAAAACACTCAGGTTCGCAATATTGAGTTTTTGCATTTTGCCCGGCGCAATTTCATAATTAAGCCTGAGGTTCCTCAAACGGATATAGCTGCCATCTTCCAGGTACCTTGAAGATGGTTTATTTGAATTGGTGCCACCGCCGCCCAGTATCGGATAAGGATGAGTAGCAATATCTCCCGGTTTCTGCCACCGGGTCCATCCATTCTTTAATACTACGGTGCCATTGGTTGGATAAGCGCCATCAGCATCCATAGATTCGCGGTCAGCGTTATACAGCTGGTTTCCACTGACGAAATTGAAAAAAACGTTAAGACTAATATTTTTGTAGGATATGTTATTGATAAATCCGCCGGTAAACTTTGGATTCGCTCTGCCCACTTTCTGGAGGGTTGCGAGGTTATAATTGGTGGTTGTTTCCGTTTTTGATATGCCTCCGCTGGCATCGTATGTTACCCGTTCCCATAGGGGTCTTCCGGTCTGCGGATCCACTCCCACCCATTTCTGCATGAACCAGGTTCTTAAAGGCTCGCCCACAACTACCCGTCTTAACCCGTTGTCTATTGATTGGCCGTTGTATAAAGACAGTACTTTGTTGCGATTGAACCCGATGTTCAGGTTTGTTTCCCACTTAAAGGTTTTGGTGTCTATATTTACGGTATTTAATTCGATATCTACACCCTTGTTCCTGATCGTTCCAATATTCTGTATCTGTGTAGTAAATCCGGAAGCCGACGACAGGGGCACGTCAAAGAGCAGATCTTTATTATCACGCTGGTAAGCATCTATTGAGAGGGTTACGCGTTTAAGCAGGCTTATATCGATACCTATATTTGTGGTATAAGCCTTTTCCCATGTAAGGTTCGGGTTAGCCAGTCTCGAAGCGATTGCCGCTGAAAGGCCGGCATATTGGGTATAGGTATATAGCGCACGGGTGATGAAATCCTGGATATTGGCATTGCCCGTAGTGCCATAGCTGCCCCGTACTTTTAACAGCGACAACAATCCGGATTGCGGCATAAAGGGTTCATTTGAAATGATCCATGACCCGCCCAGCGACCAAAAGTTACCATACTGATTATTTGCCCCGAATTTCGATGAACCATCCCGCCGAAAAGAGGCTACTGCAAAATATTTATTGTTCAAACTATAGTCTGCCTGTGAAAAGTATGAATTAAAAGCACTTTTGTATTTAGAGCCGGTAACGCCAACAGGTGTTGCAGCAACATCCATGATTTCCAGTCCGGATGGTACTCCACCACCCTGGGCAAGCGTATTATCGCCATAGTTGGTTTGAAATTCAGCTCCTAAAATTCCACTAACGCGATGTGCTCCAAAATCCCGTGATGCTTTTAATAGATTGGAATTGAGCATTGACTGGGTATAAACGATATTGTTTGTCAACAAACCTTTTCTCAGAGAACCAGTTGGTGTTTTAGGATCAGCATAGGTTTCAAACCTGTCGTTTTTAAGGTCTACCCGGCTGGTAGTCGAAAAACTAAGCCAGCTATTGATATTGTAGTTTAACACGATGTCTCCCTGAATGCTGTTTCCTCTTGCGTTCGAATAGTTTAATGGAAGATAGAAAAGGAAATTGGTTCGTTCCCGCCCTCTCCAGTTTTGTTCCTGTCCTGTTCGTACCGTCCCGTCGGGATTATACGGATTATCCCAGGGCAGATTCCGGAAGGCCTGGTGAAGGGCCGGGCGTTCCTGCGGCGAATCGAAAATGGTATAATCCATTCGTCCATTTAAACGGCCGGTAACCGTAAGCCTGTCATTGATCTTATGCTCGAGGTTCATTCTTACATTATACCTTTTATAGTCGGTGACAGTAACTGTTCCCTGTTCTTTATAATAATTCCCGCCGATGTAAAAACGGGTTCTTTCAGTGCCACCGGAAGCAGAGAGTTCATAATTCTGGGTAACGCCGTTCCGGAAAACCAGGTCCTTCCAGTTTGTGTTGGTTTCCAGTAAACTTTTGGGCAGGTTAATATCAACGTATGCATCTGCGGTGGCCGGTAAACCTCTGCTTGCAAGATAGGCTGTGATTTGTGCTTCAGTAGGATTAGGGTTTGTTTGCTTTAAGACATTTATAAAGCTGGCTCTTTTCCCATTATAATCATCCACGTACATCGGACGTTGAAAGTCATAGAACTCCCGGGAATCCATGGTTTCGAAATTCCCGCTTGACACCCAGCTGTTTCCAGCGGAAGAATTAAAGTTTATCCTGGTTTTACCCGATCTGCCAGACCGGGTGGTAATGACAATTACGCCATTTGCGGCCCTCGACCCATATAAGCCCGTAGCTGCAGCATCTTTTAACACCGTAACCGATTCTATATCCCCCGGGTTTGCCGTTCCACCGATCACACCATCCACTACATATAAAGGATCAGATCCCGCGCTTATTGAGCCGGTACCTCTGATCCGGATTACCGGGGCAACGCCGGGCTGTCCGCTTCCCCCGGAAACCATTACGCCAGAGGCCTTGCCCTGTAACAAGTTTCCCAGGTTGGGGGCCGTTACGCCTTTAAGTTCTTCAGCGCTTACCGTAGCAACTGAACTGGACAGCTGCGCCTGGTTTTTAGAGGTGTATCCCATCACCACCACTTCGTTCAGCGCTTTGTTGTCTTCAGAAAGAATGATGTTTACCGGTTGCGGGCCGCTAAAGGCTGTTTCCCGGGTTAAAAAGCCTACATTGGAAATTATCAGGGTACCCTGGTTGTCGTTGACAGTAAGGCTGAAGGTTCCGTTTTTAGCCGTGGTTGTTCCTATGGATGTCCCTTTCACAACAACACTTACATCCGCCAGGCCTTCACCATTGGCGCCGGTAACTTTCCCTGATACTGTTATCGGGTCGGGAATACGGGTGGTTGTACTTTCAGGATAAAAAGAAATACCGGTGGCAGGAACAAACGCGTTTCCGGATCCGGGGAATTCCCGGTCATTTGCCAATAAGCGAACATTAAAACAAGAGAAATAGAGCAATACTGCGATGGCGGCTTTGCTGGAAATCCATGATAACCTGCGGCAGGCACGATATCTCATAAGTGGTGAATTTTAAAAGGAATTAGTCAGGATAATGATGTATTTAAAATACCGGGAAAATTAGTTGAGTAATACGTATGAATACAGCAGACTAAACGCTGCAAACCGTCGTTGATTAAAATTTGAAAGCAGACTAAAAGTAGGTGAAAATTCTATTGCGTTAACAAACAGCAGGTTTTATTTTTCCCGGCCGATGTATCGAAAACCCGCTGGAATAAAAACGATTTGATTTTATTAAAACCAGGCTTTTCAGCATGTGAAACAACTGGGGTGAGATGATTATATCACTAATGCCAATTACTTCAGATGATTTTGACAGAAGCATAAAAATAAGCTTGCGACAAAAGAGCTACCCTGAGGTATAACTTTTATCCTCGTCCGAAATATATGGTGTTGCCTTCCATGTCAATGCGAAAAAAATCGCACTCAGCAGGGCAGAGACCAGGATCATCAAAAATGCACCTTTCCATCCAAAATACTCAGCGGTAGCGCCAACGCCCACACCCGAAATCGTTGCGCCGGCATAGCCCCAAAAACCTGTAAAACCAGAGGCGCTCGCAGCAGACTTCTTTCCTGCATAAGTTGCTGCGGCCACGCTTACCAGCATCAAAGGGCCGTAAACAAGAAACCCCGAAAATGCAAGAATAAGGATGATCAGGAAAGTATTTCCATAAGGTGTAATCCAGAACAAATAGATGCAAACTGCAAGCAGACCCATATAGATAGACATTGTCGGTCCCCGCCTTGCCCTGAAAGTGTTATCAGAAATATAGCCTGCCATAAGCATTCCGGCAATTCCTACCAGTTCAAATGCAGCAAGCACCCATCCTGCTTTTGTAACATTTACCCCCTTGTTGGCACTGATAAATAACGGCGTCCACGTTACAAGGCCATATCTTACGATATACAAAAACATATTCCCAAAGGCCGTAAGCCACACAAATTTATTTGCCAGTACATTTTTAAATAAAGCTTCATTAAAGAACTTTGGCTTTTTTACCCGTGCCGGCGCGAGACTATGAAGCATTTCACCCTTGTATTCTTCTACTGGTGGCAGACCCACGTGTTCAGGTATATCGCTGAGCCTGTTAAACAGGAAAATAGCAGCAAGGAATGCCAGCAATGAAGGCACGATAAAAGTATATTGCCATCCAAGAAGAACCAAATATCCACCGGCGATGAATATGATAGCAGCCCCTGCCTGGTGCGAACATCCGAAGATTCCCCAGATCCTGCCATATTCTTTTGGGGTATACCAATGGCTAAGTAGCCGGGCCCCGGCCGGAAATCCCATGCTTTGAAACCATCCGTTCAGGCCCCAGATCATCATCAACACCCAAAGCATCGAATTAAAGCCAAAAAATAAATTCGCCAGCCCTGAACAAAACAATCCTATGGTCATCACATATCGTGGATTAGATCTGTCAGCTATTATCCCGTTTAAAAATTTCCCGATGCCATAGGTGATCTGCAATACCGATACAATCAACCCGAGTTGAAATTTATTAAAGTTCAGATCCTTTTGCATGTATGGCAAAGCCATGGAAATATTCACCCGGCAGAAGTAATAAAAAGCATAGCCAACAAAAATACTGTAGAGGATGCGCTTTCTCCAGTAACGGTATTTTGCATCAACTTCATCATGGTCAACGGCCAGAGGTACAGCAGCCTGGGATAATCTAAAATCCTGCAAAATGTTCATTAGCTCAAATTGACTTTTTAGTGGCCGAATGTTTTGAGTGGATGCATGCCGGCTAACGCTCATTCTCCTTTGCACCTGCATATCCGGCGATAGCCGTTATTACTTCACCGGCAGTGGATGGAGGCCTGTAAAAATGAGATTTGAGATCTGCATCCACCGATTGTTTAAAATATTGAAGCGTTGCCAGGGAAAGTATCGGGGTAGTGCCGATCTGCTGCATTGTTTCAATAACCTGTTGCATCTCATGGTACCGGCGTTCATACGCATGAGCGTGTGATTTGATCCAGGTTTCGCCGATTACCGCAAATGATTTGCTGTCCATAAACGCAGTGATCTCTTTCCATAACGACGTTTCTATGCCTGCTATTTTCGCTGTGACCATCGTTTCCAAAAGCAGCGCTTCTACGCCCTTTGAAAAAATGCTTCTAAGCATTTTGAACATAGAGGCTTTACCCACCTCATGCGAATAGAACGTTGCCCGGATATTGATGGCTTGCAGGAAATCAGTGGCAGCTTCGCCTTTTTCTCCTCCGATTAAGATATCCAACGAAGAATCTCCGGGATTAACCGCATTAAGGATCACCCCTTCTACAAAATCAGCCTGACCGGATTGAATAATTCGCCGGATGTTGATTTTAACGTCAGGTGCTGTAGAGTTACAGTCGATAAACGTTTGACCTTCCCTTAAGTAGGGCAGGCATTGGGTTGCTACTGTTTCCGCTACCATGGTGGTGACCGTGGAGACGAGGTAAGTGCATTCCCGGATCAATTGCGGCAGATCCATCACAGGTGCGTTATGTTCTGTTGCCCTGTTTAGAATGGCTTCCATATGTGCCGGGTCGTTCAACAGTATGTCATACACCCCGAATGGTGTACCTGAGCTTTTTAAAATAGTCGCTATAACGGTACCGAGTGTCCCAAAACCTATTATGCCAACTTTCCTGTTCATAAAAACCAGTGAGATTGTTATAAATACCTGTTCTCGTTTTCCTTCATTCTTTTAATGTCCTGCAGGTCAAATACTTCGTCAAGAGAAGCGATCGTATCTTCCACTTTATGAATTCCTTTCGAACGTTTTATTTCGGTTAGCACTTCCTGGCTTGCTTTTATAGCAGCTCTGAGTAGCTGGTTGGCATAGATAATGATTTTCACTTTGCCCAGTGCTTCTATTTTATCTTCCGTGAGCGCGGGGTAAGAAGTAGGCACAAGAACCAGTGGAACAGGGCTTTGCCATGACTGTACAAAATGAATGATCTCATCAGGCGTTTTGCTTTTGGAATGAATAAAAATACAATCGGCGCCTGCTTCGGCATAATGCGTTGCCCTGATCATGGCTTCTTCCTGCCCCATTCCTGCGATCAAAGCTTCCGTGCGCGCGATGACGATGAAATCTTTACTCCTTTGCGCATCTTTTGCGGCCCTGATCTTGCCGGCGAATTCCCCTGCATCTATCAGTTCCTGGCGACCTCCGGCTAAAAGGCTTGTGTCTTTTGGAAAGCGTTTGTCTTCAAGGCACATAGCCGCCATGCCCGCTTCATCAAGCAGCCTCGTTAGATATATTACGTTAATCGCATTGCCATAGCCGGTATCGCCGTCGAATATGATTGGAATACTGACAGCCTCATTCATTGCCCGCGCTTCTTCGATAAAATGTTTCATCGAAAGCAGACTGGCATCCGGAAGCCCGTAAGATGCCGAGATACAAAAGCCGCTCGCCCAGATAAAATCAAATCCTGCGCGCTCGATCATTTTGGCTTCGAGGGCATCCCTTGCACCCACCCCGGTAATATAGGCGCTCTTCTGTAACAACGTTGTGAAAGTTGCGGCTTTTTCATTAACCATATAGGGGTACTTTAAGTAATGTTTTGTTTAAATAAATGATCGGCCGGAATAAGTTACAGGTTTCAAAATCTTTCCTGGCCTGAATGCGATCCTGCTATCCCCGGGAACCATTTCTCTGCATTGGTGCGATATATTTTATCAACCACTTCACGCGGCAGCTTTAATCCCCTGAACTCATCTCCAACTTTAGGCACCTTCATCTTTTCGTCCGAGATAAAGAATTTCCAATGGCGGAGCCAGCTTTCCAGTGCCTGGCTGTTCCGTTCTGAAGGTTCCTGTAATGAATCGACTCTTTGGTCGGTGGCGTAAATCAGCCGGTCCTGGTACTTCATAAAAAAGTCATGCACTTTCTGCCAGTCCCTTACGGCCTGATACTGAAAATGAGAAATGCGTTCTGCCATATCCACCGCCATATTCGGGTATTTATCCAGTCTCCCGGCCAACTCATCCACGCTCCATTCGAGGCTTGCTAAGTGAGCGCCAACGAACCGCAGTTGAGGATGCTTGTCAAGCATCCGGTCTTTTGAATTGATCAGATCTTCATATGATGGATATTCCGGATGAAGGTACACATGGTACTGGGGATGTGTGCTGAAGTAATCTTTGTCGCCACTTACCGTCATTTTTTCTATCGGCAACCAGCAATTCTTCGGCTCGCCCAAATGGCCAACAAGCGTTTTATTATTTTTTTCGATGAAATCAATAACGGGATCAAAGCGCGGATCATCAATCATCAAAAATTTTCCGTTCGTGTCTTTTAATGCCATGCCTATATTTTTCCATATTTTCACTGCTATGGCGCCCCTGTCGAACGACTGTTTCAGGTGGTTGACGGTTATTGACTGCCACGCCTCGTTGCCCCAGTTCTTTACCGTAAAGGTGGTTGCATAAGAAACCCGTTCGGGAAAATTTTTGATAAGCCCGATTCCGATACCTTCCTGTTTTTCGAGCGGCGGTGAAGATGGGGAGTTTACGCTTATATTCAACACCCGGAAATTATATTCCGCTGCTAACTGAAGAAAGGATGTGTCCGTTATACGGATATGAACATGCGTATTGATTTTGTCAACGGATTTAAAATCTGCTTCGCTATAATAGTTGGATTCCCGGGTAGCAGCCTTTGGCCGGGCTTTTGATCTTTCTGTGCAGTTGCAAAGACAAACAAACACAGCAATAACTGCAATGGTGTGGCAACAATAAAAAAGTTTTGTCATTTTTTAGGGATCATTTTAACGATATGCAACTTTACCATTGCCGGATTTTTACGGCAGCGTATTGCCGGGAATAATTTTCGGTACGTCAATATCGGAATTATTTCACAAGCCGGATTTTATTCAGACATAAAAATAATTTTTTCCCTTTGACAGGGTAATTTTACCGGCGCCTCATCAATTGCGGAGTCACAGCCTCAAAATCCGGAATGCCTTGGCCTCATGCAGCTCAGGTAATTAATAATAATCTAATTCCCTAAGGCACATAAATGATATATCTTTAGCACAGAAAAGAAACAAAAAGGATAATAGAGCAAAGACCGGCAGCTTTCCGATATTTTTTGTAAGTTGAAAATACCTCCGCAGATACGCCCGGTACTTGTAAAAAGCCGGATAACCAAAATTAAATGGATCGAAGAAAATCGATAAAGACGCTTGCCCTTACAGTCGCAGCACCCGGGCTGTTATTGAAAACCAATGGACGTGAAGCAAGTACCGGAAACAGCATCCCGGATCTAACAAACAACCACAATTTTATCGCAGACTGGACCGATTGGCCGGATATGAACTGGGCAGGCCCGGAGTTCTGGGGTAACCGTTTGCAGGATTGGCGTATCCGTGGCGGAAAACTGGAATGTTTGGTACAGGGAAGAAACCGGACCTTACATTGTTTAACCACCCAGCTTAGTGCGGGTTTACAGGGCTTTGAAACCAGTGTTCGTTTGCGACTTGTTCCTGGCGGAACAGCGGCGGCTGAAAATCAGTATGCCGGGTTCAGGCTCGGCGCCAAAGCAAGCGGGCGGAACGGGGATTATCGTTGTGCAGCTGTTTTTGGCGAAGGGCTGGATGCAGGGATCACTACCTCCGGAAATCTATTCATCGGAACAGTGAAAGGTCAGAAGCAAATCAACATTCCCGATGAATTAATTTTCGTTTTGAAGGCGGCCCCGGTAAACAGTAATTATCAACTCAGATTATCTGTTGTGCATGCAGGCAACAACTCTTTAATAGACGAGCTTACCGTGAATGATATTGCTGCAGAAAAACTTACCGGCAACATTGCATTGGTAGTGCATTATGCAAATGAAGCTGAAGAAAATTTAGGTATTACGCCTTCGGGCCTGCCGCTAAAAGGCAATACCGGTAATAAAAATAATACTGCCCCGGAAGGTACTCCGGGAAGGCATGACACGGAAAGTCCATCTGCTGTATTTTCTCAATGGAGCATCAAAGGCCCAAAAATACAATACAATTCCAGCCAGGTCTATGGCCCGGTCTGTTTTGCACAATATACGCTGCATAAAAAGGTATTAAAGCTAACGGCTCAGGCAGTTCCTGTGGAGACCATTCCCGGCTCCAGTATCGTTTTGCAGGTTCGCAGCAAAAATAACTGGCAGACCATCCAAAAAGGAAAGCTGCATCCGCAGGCAAGATGTGTCAATTTTAAAGTTGAAAACTGGGCGCCTGCCGGCGACACTCCTTACCGGGTTAAGCTGGTTCTTCCATTGCGGAACAAGGTGAGGGAGTATTTTTATGAAGGTACCATTGCTGCCGAACCGCTTAAGGCTGAACAATTAAAACTTGCCGTGTTTAGCTGTAATGGCGATTTCGGCTTCCCTGATACGGAGATAGCCCCACATGTAGGTAAACACAAGCCCGACGTGGCCGTTTTCCTGGGCGACCAGTTTTATGAAGCAACAGGCGGTTTTCGCATACAGACACACCCGCTTGAAAAAGCCTTCTTGGATTATCTTCGTAAATGGCTCATGTTCGGTTGGTCGTACCGTGAGGTATTCCGTCATATCCCCTGCGCCATCATACCCGATGATCATGATGTGTACCATGGTAATGTTTGGGGCGAAGGGGGAAAACATGCGCCCACAGACAAGGGATTTGCTTACGACGCACAAGACCAGGGAGGCTACAAAATGCCCGCCGAATGGGTAAACATGGTGCAGTTTACGCAAACAAGTCATTTACCCGACCCTTACGACCCCACCCCGGTTAAGCAGGGCATCGGCGTATACTATACAAAATGGAACTACGCAGGGATCAGCTTTGCTATCCTTGAAGACAGGAAATTTAAGTCTGCGCCGAAAAATGTTTTGCCGGAGGAAGCCAGAATCCAAAATGGGTTCATGCAGAACCTCAATTTTGATATCAGAAAGTACCGGGATATCAAAGCGCAGCTTCTTGGTGAGCGCCAGCTAAAATTTTTACGTGAGTGGGCCTCCGACTGGCATGACCGGATTGAAATGAAGGCTGTTCTATCCCAAACCAATTTTTGTACCGTATCAACGCTTCCGAAAGGCAGCACAAGTGATTCAATTACGCCAAGGCTTCCGATACCCGAGCCTGGAGAATATGTTACCGGAGACGCCCCAAACGCAGATATGGATTCGAACGGATGGCCTCAGGCAGGGCGAGATGAAGCGCTTAAGATCCTTAGGAAGTGCTTTGCATTTCATATCGCGGGTGATCAGCATCTGGCCAGCATGGTTCATTACGGAATAGATTCTTTTGAAGATTCGGGCTTTGCATTTGCCGGGCCTGCATTAAATAATATTTTTCCGCGTCGCTGGTGGCCCCCGGTGGCAAATCACCAGCCCCTGCCTGGAAAAGCTTCCTACACGGGAAACTTCCTTGATGGTTTCGGAAACAGGATGACTGTTTATGCCGTGGCTAATCCCTCGTTATCAGGGTTAAAGCCGGCAGTAATGTACGACCGGGCAACAGGTTACGGCATTGTTACTTTCAACAAGGCAAAACGCACCATCCATACGGAATGCTGGCCCAGGTACGTGGACCCCCGCGAGAAACCGGAAGGGCAATATCCGGGTTGGCCTGTCACGGTATTACAATCAGAAAATTATGGCCGTAAGGCCGAAGCGTGGTTACCCGAAATAAAGGTAACCGGACCTAAAGACCAGTTGATTGAGATTATAGATGAAGAGACACAGGAGATGGTGTATTCGCTTAGAATAAAAGGAAACAGTTTCAAACCAAAAGTATTTGCCGAAGGGCTGTATACCATAAGGGTTGGTGAACCCGGAACTTCGAGAATGACTGTGAAACATAAGGTGCAGGCCAAGGGAGAAAATTCCGATGTGTTGATCGTTGCCGTATGAAAGAGAACATGTAAACACAGGAGAGCCTGGTTGGGGATTTCATCATGGCCTCTTTATCATGCAGCGAAAGGCGCATCAGTCAGGCATTTTCATATTCGTAAAACGGCCGCATGCAGGGGCTTTAAACGGGGAAGGTTAGTACAGTTAAGTCTGTCTTTCAAAAAAATGCAATAAAGATTGTCATAACCAAAACACACACCATGGAAATTTTTAAACATTTGTCTCTCCTGGTCTTACTATGTTTAGGTGCGGAAGTAACCGGTAGCGGCCAGATCCTTGCGGCTACAAACGCGGGTGATCTGCATCAGCGTGACCGCGCTGCCATCCTTAATGTTGCCATTACCGGGCGCATTGCTGATGCAGCAGGTAATGGGCTTAGTGGCGTAAGCATTAAAGAGAAGGGAACCACTAACGGAACTACGTCGCGCGAAGACGGATCTTTTTCATTAAGTGTTTCAAATCAAAATGCTGTTTTAGTCCTTAGCTCTGTTGGTTTCCAGACAAAGGAAATTGTTGTAGGAAACAGGTCTTCTATCACGATACAACTGGAAAGCTCTGCCGAAGAAATGCAACAGGTAGTTGTTGTGGGATACGGAACGCAGAAGCGGGAAAATATTATCGGATCCATATCACAGGTATCAGCAGCACAATTAAGAGACCGCCCGGTTACCCAGTTATCCAATGCTTTAGCGGGGCAAATGGCAGGTGTCACCGTCATTCAACGCACTGGTCAGCCTGGTGCCAGCGCGGGTGTTATTAACGTTCGCGGAGTTGGGTCTTTCGGCGCAACCTCTGGCGCTTTGGTGATTGTAGACGGAATTCCCGGCACAATGGACAATATAGATCCGAACGACGTTGAGAGCATCTCTGTTTTAAAAGATGCCTCTTCAGCTGCAATTTATGGATCCCGGGCCGCCAATGGAGTTATCCTTGTTACCACAAAATCGGGCAGGTCAGGAACGATGAAGATATCCTATAATGGTTACACCGGCTTTCAACAGCCGACAGCTTTCCCGCAGTATGTTGATTCCTGGGATTATGCCAGGATGTTTAATGAGGCTGCCGGGTTAACGTATACCGAAGATGACATCCGGAAGTACAGGGATGGATCCGACCCGGATAACTATCCGAATACAAATTTCTTAAAAGCCGTATTTTCCAAGAGTGGTTTACAAACCAGTCATAACTTATCCATCAGCAGCGGATCTGCCAATACACAATATAACTTATCGTTTGGGTATTTATTCCAGGATGGCCTAGTTGTAAAGAACAATTATAACCGCTACAACATCCGGCTTAACATGAAAAGTTCATTAAACAGCAAACTTGACCTGACTACCCGCCTGTCTGCCATAAAGGCCAATGATAAGGAACCTGCTCAGCCGGCCACCTTAGACGGAAGCGATGGTGTAACAGGCATCATAAACACCGCTGTCAGATACCCGTCTACCTACGCCGGGAGGTTGTCGAACGGGTATTTCGGGACAGGTGTGGTACAAAAGGGAACCCCCATTTCATTCCTCGAAAGCGAATCTTTTCTTATGAACAATTCTGCCAATCTGAATGCGAATGTCAGATTGGATTATAAGGTTATACCGGGCGTTAAGCTGTCTCTGGTTTCTGCCTTTAACCAGATCAATACAAAAAGAAAAGTATTTTCTGCTTCCCAGATCATTAATCAGAATATAACCCTTGAGCCAAATGAACTGAGGATCACCAATAGCGAAACACAATATTATACCTTACAGGGGCTGGCGGAATACTCCAGGCAATTCGGCATACACCATGTAAGCGCCCTGGCAGGTTATTCCTTTGAAGACAATGTTTTTGAAACCACCTCTGCGTACAGAAACAGGCTGCCCGGTAATGAGCTTACACAATTGAATGTAGGTTCACCCGATAACCAGCAATCTACCGGCACAGGAAGCGAATGGGCGCTTGAATCGTTTTTCGGAAGGCTTAACTATAGTTATGCAAATAAGTATTTGGTAGAAGGCGTAATCAGAAGAGATGGGTCATCGAGGTTTCCTGCTTCCAAAAAATTCGCATATTTCCCTTCAGCGGCGGTGGGCTACAGGATAAGCCAGGAGCGTTTTATTCAGGATAATTTTTCCTGGATCAGTGAGCTAAAGCTAAAGGCTTCTTTAGGCGTTCTTGGCAACCAGAATATCCCAAATTATCCTTACCAGAATACGTATATCCTGCAGAATGGCAACACTACTTATTCGTACCCGTTTGGCGGATCGATAAACCAGGGCGTTGCCCGTATTACAATCACCGACCCGAACCTGCATTGGGAGTCAACCCGTACAAAGGATGTCGGTGTGGAACTGGGTGCATTTAAAAACAAGCTGACTTTATCAGCTACTTATTTCGACCGGTATACGTATGATATTCTGTTCAGTCCTGGCGGCAGTGTTTCAAATACCCTTGGGTTTAACCTGTCAAAACAGAATACCGGGAAGCTGAGCAATAAAGGGTGGGAGTTTCTTTTAGGTCATAACAACCATGTGGGCAGCTTCAATTACAAATTGAATGCAAACTTTTCGATCATCAATAACAAGGTTCTTGACCTGGGAGTAGGCAATATAACCCAGCCAAATGGAATGATCGGAAATGGAAGTTCATTGTTTATCGGATCTTCGATGCAGGTTTATTATGGTTACATCGCTGATGGCATGTTTACCGACGCAGACGATGTAAAAAGTTACTTCAGCCAGACTGCCATAAATCCTTCGGCGCAGCCCGGTGATATACGTTATAAAGATATCAGCGGCCCCGATGGCAAACCCGATGGAAAGGTGGATGCCACGTATGACCGTGTTATTCTTGGAAGCAACATCCCAAAGTATACATTTGGTTTAACTATAGGCCTGGATTATAAAGGCTTTGATTTTAGCATGTTGTTGCAGGGAGTGGGCGGTACAAAAAACTACATGGCCGGATACGCGGGCATCGCCTTTAATAATTTCGGTTCGATTCAACGATGGCAAATGGAGGAAAGATGGACTAAAGAGAACCCGAGGCGTAATGCCGGCTACCCGAGGTTAGAACAGGTAACAAATGCCGGCACTCCCAATACCCTGTTGTCGTCTTACTGGGTTCTTGACGGATCATACCTGAGGGGCAAAAACGTACAGGTAGGTTACACACTACCTGCTTCCGTTACCAGGAGAATGCGGATAACCGGTGTAAGGATCTACGCAAGCGGAGAGAACCTGTTTCTGGTCAGCAACTACAGGAAGGGTTGGGATCCGGAAGTTGGAACAGACAATGCGCCGGCAGACGATTCAAATTCAATTACTGCTACAGGTGACTATTACCCCTTGCTGAGGAATTACACATTTGGCTTAAATATCAATTTTTAAGAAAGTAATCTTTAAACATATGAACGCACAAAACAGATCTAAATACTGGCTGTTCGCTTCTTTTATCTTTTTAATATGCGGCTCCTGCGGGAAAGAGCTTAACCAGTCTCCATTGGACCAGTTTGATGCCGCAACTTTCTGGAAAAGCGAAGGCAACGCAATGTTGGCTTTAACCGGTGTTTACAGAGGCAATATTTCTGTAACAGCGGCCAATGCGAATCCAACGGATTGGTGGTCTTACGCAGGGTTATTATTCATGGAGTTTGCAACCGACAATGCTTACGACAGAAGAGGCGATAACTCTGTATTTAATAAATTGAGCAACGGAACCCTCACCTCCAATATAGCAGTGTTAAGCCAGTACTGGTCGCAGAGTTACGCGCGGATCGCGAGGTGTAACGACTTCCTTGCCAATATCGACCAGGTGCCAATGGATGAAAACAAAAAGAAAAGAATGAAGGCAGAAGTGCGGTTTATAAGGGCCTGCCAGTATTTCTATATGTCGCAGTACTGGGGCTCGGTTCCGCTGGTGAAAGGATTGCTTACAAAGGAAGAAGCCAATACCCTCGACAAAACCCCCAGGGCGGAAGTAGTAAATTTTACCTTAACAGAATTGACGGAGGCTGCAAATGATCTCCCCCGTTTTAAGGACATACCCGCTGCTGAAAGAGGACGTGTTTCAAAACAGGCAGCACTGGCGTTCCTCGGACGCCTGCAAATAGCGGAAGGCAAAAACGCGGAAGCCGCTGTTACGTATAAAACGATTATTGACTTCGGCGATAATACAATAGACCCCGATTATTCAGGCCTGTTTATTATCCGTAACGAAAACAGCACAGAAAATATCTTTAGTGTTGAATTTGTCGAAAATCTTGCTGCCAATGGTATGAACCAGCACTTATGGCCTGCAGTAGACGCAGGCTGGCATATATTCTGCCCTTTAGGAAGTATCGTGGAGGCCTATGATTTTACCAACGGAACGCCGTTTTCATTTACAAGCCCGTTGTATGATGCAAAGGATCCTACAAAAAACCGGGACCCGCGCTTAAAGTTTAATATCCTTTTTAACGGTCAGTCTTTTAAAGGGAAATACATTACCCATCCTGATTCATCCGCGGCGCCCGACCAGTTAGGAGCGGGAAAGCAAACCACCCAGACAGGTTACGGAATCAGGAAGTTCCTCGATGAAGGGTTCTCCGGAAATCTGTTAAATTATGGCGGTAACCTCCCGGTAATCCGGTACGCCGAAATATTGTTAAGCTATCTTGAGACAAAGCTCGAAGCCGGCCAGGCAATTGATCAGGCCCTGCTAAATGCAACAATTAACCGGGTTCGGGGCAGGGCATCTGTAAATATGCCCCCAATAACACAGACCAACCCGGCCCTGTTAAGAGATATCCTTCGCAAAGAGCGCAGGATAGAAACGGCGTTTGAGGGTATCCGTTATTGGGACCTGCTCAGGTGGAAAATAGCTGACAGGGTGTTAAAAGCAGATTTTTATGGAGCTCCTTTTCCGGGTACAATAAAGCCTATCCGGAGAAAAGGCAACACAGTTGATCCGTTCAGCAGGTGGTTTGTAACCACCCGTAACTTCAGAGCCCCGACTGATTACCAGTGGCCGATCCCTCAAACGGAAACCAATATCAATCCAAAATTAAAATGACGGATTTAAAGATTAATTGATGGCTGTAAAAAATATAATGGTAACGTGTTTTATCGCTTCACTGCCTGTGTTGATTTGTTGCAGGCAAAAAGAACAGGAGCAGAGCACACCGAAAAATTCAACTGCGGTACAAACAGCTGCAGCCAATGTTGTTCCGGCAAAAATGGTTCACATTCCTGCAGGAAGCTTTCAAATGGGAACTGATGATCCTGCCTTTCCTGATGCGCGTCCTGTTCACAAGGTTACGCTGAAAGGATTTTGGATGGATGAACATGAGGTTACAAATGCCCAGTTTGAACAGTTTGTGAAAGCGACGGATTATATAACTGTGGCTGAACGGAATTTAGACCCGAAGGACTTCCCTGGTGTGCCCGTTGAAAGCCTGGTACCCGGGTCGGGGGTTTTTTCCGCACCTGACCAACCCGTTAGTTTAGACAACCCATTGCAGTGGTGGAAATATGTGCCCGGTGCAAGTTGGAAGCATCCGTTTGGACCGCAAAGCAACCTGCAGGGGATTGAAAATGCCCCGGTTGTCCATGTCAGTTATACGGATGCCCTGGCCTATGCGCAATGGGCCGGGAAGAGATTACCCACGGAAGCCGAATGGGAATATGCAGCGCTGGGGAAACGAGCCGGTCAGAAATATTATTGGGGGAATGAGCTGAAACCCGGTGGCAAATGGGTAGCGAATATTTACCAGGGTGATTTCCCGCGCAGAAATACCGCCGAGGATGGTTTTATCGGCATAGCGCCGGTTAAATCTTTTGCACCGAATGGCTATGGCTTGTATGATATGGACGGTAATGTATGGGAGTGGTGCCAGGATTTCTACCGCCTGGATTACTACCAGGAAAGTCCTGCAGATAATCCGAAAGGGCCATCTGATAGCTTTGATCCTGATGAGCCTGGTGCGGTGAAACGTGTTCAGCGGGGAGGATCTTTTATATGCAGTGATCAGTACTGTGTCAGGTACAGGCCGGGCAGCCGGGGAAAGGGTGAGGTAAACAGCGGGTCTGATAACCTTGGATTCAGATGTGCAAAAGATAGTGACTGAATTTTTTGTGACGATAAAAAAACAAGTTTCGCTGAAAGCTTTACCACGTCGATCATAGAAAAATTCATCGTGGTAGGGCTAATATTTCTCTGACTAAATCTTTTTAAATGAATACCAGAAAAATCTTTCGTTCGCGACGTGGAGCTATAGCCGTTCTTTCTTTGGGAATATCCGGGCTGGTAATGTTCAGCTTTTTATCGTTTAAACCGACGCGTACAGCCACACCGCCGCGCAAATTAAATGTTCTCTTTATTGCTACAGATGATTGCAACAATGATCTCAGCATTTACGGCAATAGCCAGATGAATACGCCAAATTTTGAGCGCCTTGCAAAAAGGGGAATTACATTTAACCGTGCCTATTGCCAGTTTCCCTTATGCAACCCAAGCAGGACTTCCTTACTTGCAGGTCTCAATCCGGATGAAACAAAGGTCTTTGACAACGTGAAGACCATCCGCCAGACTCATCCGGATATTGTAACCCTGCCCCAGCTATTCAGAAAAAACGGCTATCATTCTGCGAGGGTCGGCAAGATATTTCATTATGGCGTTCCGGGTGACATTGGTACTAACGGACTCGACGATTCCCTGTCATGGGATCAAAGAGTAAACCCGATCGGAAGAGATAAAGCGGAGCAAAGCAAGGTACAGAATTTAACCCCGGCACGCGGTCTCGGATCAGCGCTGTCGTTTCTTTCAGCAGAGGGCACGGACGAAGAGCAGACCGATGGCAAAGTGGCAACTGAGGCAATCAGGCTATTGACTGAAATTAACCAAAAGCCATTTTTTCTTGCGGTTGGTTTTTTCAGGCCACATACTCCATATGTAGCTCCAAAAAAATATTTTAATATGTATCCTGTCGGTAAGATCAATCTTCCCAATGAACCGGCAAATGACCTTGATGATATTCCGCAGGCCGCCTTTTTTACAAAGCCCGCCAACTGGGGTCTAAGCGAAGCTAAACGTAAAGAAGCCATTCAGGGTTATCATGCTGCAATATCATTTATGGACGCGCAAATGGGCAGGCTGTTGGATGCGCTTGACAGTCTGAAATTATCTGATAATACGGTTATCGTGCTATGGAGCGACCATGGGTATAATCTTGGCGAGCATGGCCAATGGATGAAACAAAGCCTTTTTGAAAACTCAGCAAGAGTGCCAATGATTATTTCTGTGCCCGGAGGCGTGGCAGGAAAAGTTTCGCAACGGACAGTAGGGCTGATTGATCTTTATCCCACCCTTGCTGATCTATGCGGTCTGCCGGTGACACACAAACTTTCCGGCATGAGCCTTAAGCCGTTATTAAGAAATCCGAACGCTGTCTGGAACAGGCCGGCGTTTACCCAGGTGGCAAGGGGCGACATAATGGGACGGAGTGTGCGTACCGAAAGGTGGAGATATACTGAATGGGACGAAGGAAAAGCCGGGAAAGAATTGTATGATGAAGAAAACGACAAAGGCGAAATAACCAATATTGCTTTGGAGCCTAAATTCGCGTCAACGGTTGCAGAATTGTCGGCTTTATTGAGAAAGGGGTACCCGCAAAGAGAAACGCGTATGCCCGGGGCCAGGTAAGTTTGTGGTAATTACACTAACCGAAGCCAACCCACCATGATATTGGATGTTGCATTTCGGTGGAATCGTCCGACATCCGAAATCCGGCATCCGACATCCGACGCTTATATGATTTCTACAAAACATAACATTTGCTGTATACTGATCATGTTGCATATTGCAGCTGTTGCGCCTCTTTGTTTAAGAGCGCAGCCTTCCTGGCAGCAGGCAACATTAGGCTATATAGAAAAAAACCTTGCTAAAGACGCCGGCGGTTATGGCTGGGAAGATCAGCCTGACGCGCACTTAACGCCAACGTTTGCTGTTACGGGCATATTGTATTACCTGGATAAGCTTCCCGCAAACAGGGAAAAGCTTATTGCTTTTATAAACACCCATCATCCGCAGCGAGGTAAGAATATAGAAGCGGGGCCCAGCGGCACCGAAGAACGCGATCTTGTTTTCCAGCAAATGCAAAGCCTTAAATGGCTGAACGGAGATATATCATCGTTTGAAAAAGAAGTGGTTGCCTGGAAGCCCCAAAACAATAAAGTCTCCAACTTTGAAGACCATGGTTACCCGGTGTTCCTCCAGGAGATGATGACACCTGTTTGCCGCAGTTTACTGAACGCTTCTGTACAGGATGTAACAGACCACTATGCAGGCTACCTGCGATCGAGGAGGAGAGAGAACGGAAGTTTCAACAATGCGCCTGCATCAGATGGAGGAGACGGTAATATCTTAAACACTTACTGGGGCTTATATGGATGGCGGCAAATCATCCGCGCTGACGATGAAAAACAACAACAAACAACCGGTTGGATAAAATCATGCCAGTTGAAAAACGGAGGTTTTACGCACCAGCCGGATCCACTGACCGGGGGCAATGATGAAGTTGCTTATACATGGGCCGCCATAAAAGCTTTACAATTGTTATCTGCAGAACCTTCGGATAAGAAGGCATGTATCCGTTATCTTGTTTCCCTGCGTAACGATGACGGAGGATTCGGAAACCGTCCGGGATTGCCGTCTACTCCGATGTCGACTTATTATGCGATCGATGCGTTAAAAACGATGAATGCTTTTCCGGCATTGGAAACCGCTGATTTCCCGGGTCGTCCTGCAAAAAAAAGTGCAGATCTGTCCGGCCTAAAAGTGTTTACGGTTCAGTTTGAGGCCAGTGGCACAGGAAGTCCCTCCGAAGCGGTGATGCTGGCAGACAGTTTACGTATTCATCTTTGGGGGGCAAAGAATTCCAATCCGGCATGGAGAAAAGCTGCTCAGAAAATAGCAGATGAAAGAAAAGTGCGGGTAATATTTTTCCAGGCTGATGAAGCATACGGTAAAACAGTAACGATACCCGGGCATGGCAGTTTCAGCCATATCATGGATTACATTGCGCCTGCGGGTTTAACGAAAAAAATAGATCTTGACGGCACTTCCTGGCAAACGTACAGGCAATCTTTTATAGAACCGCTGCTGAAAAATAACGGTGCGCTGATCATGCAGGTAACGAACAATGAACCCATGGGAAGGATCATCCTGGACGAATCTGTACAAAAAGGTGGGTATGCGGCAATCAGTACCATTCATTTCGGTCAGAATTTTTCATTCTGGCTTCCATGGTTACATGAGTATCGCCACCAGCTTCCCTTTGTCGCATTGCAGGATGCGCATGGAACAGAGTCATGGTGGTGGGGAGACGAACTTGCCGGCTATAGAACATTGTTCCTGGCGAAAAATAACAGCTATGAATCTATGATGGATGCTTTAAAAAACAACCGGGTAGTTGCAGTAAGACATGACAGTGTAAGTGGTTTTAAAACGAGAATGCTGGGCGGAGCACCGGGCGTACAATCCTTTATGCGTTCGCGGGAAGACACCTGGAAATGGTGGAAGGAGGGAACCCGTGAGCTGAACAGGCCCGGGGCGGCCATTACTGTGGTCAGCTATAAAGATTCTTTTGAAGTTGCACGACCTGCCAGTGGTGTGAATATAAGAATAAGATGCAGGTGGGCCGGGGTAAGGCAAACCCTTAAGGAACCCCTGATGGTACTTGAAAATCTAAAGATCGATAATGTTGAAGCAAAGGCGGAGTATGTAGAAAAAAAGGATAAGCAGGGCGCTGTCGCAGACAGTTATTATTTATTTTCCCTTCCAAGGCCTTCGGGGGGAAATCATATTATAGAAGCAGTTTTTAAAGACCTTAAAACGCATACCATGCGAAAAATGAAAACCCGGTTTGTGTACGATGGTGGCTGAATTGACTTCAATCGCAGCTTCCATGCATATAAAAGCGGACGGGGGTTTTAGGCCGCCTAAATTAAATCGTAAGAAAATCAGAAAACAGCATATTAAACGATAGTATTGTTTCAAAAATCAAGTCAATAACCGTGTTATTTAAGTCTATGCCGATGATTAAAACATTTTTTCTCCTGTCAGCTTTCCTGCTTCAAACATTGCTGTTGATGGCACAAGCGCCGCAAAAACCGAATATCGTCCTTATTTATACCGATGATGTTGGTTATGGCGACATTGGTGCGTATGGCGCAACAAAAATAAAAACGCCGAACATTGATAAGCTGGCCGGGCAGGGGCTTAGGTTTACAAATGCCCATGCCTCGTCATCTACGTGTACGCCTTCCCGTTTCTCAATCCTTACCGGTAAATATGCGTGGCGCAAACAAGGGACAAATATTGCGCCTGGCGATGCGGCGCTTATTATTCCAACAGATATAACCACATTGCCGGGCATGTTGCAAAAGGCCGGCTATACAACTGCTGCAATCGGAAAATGGCATCTTGGGTTAGGGCCGGCCGGCGGACCTGACTGGAACGGGGATATCAAACCGGGGCCTTTGGAGATCGGTTTTAACTACTGCTTCATTATGCCTGCAACCGGCGACAGGGTTCCTTGTGTTTATCTTGAAAATCACCGCATCGTCGACCTTGATCCTGCAGATCCCATCCAGGTTAATTACAAGCAGAAAATAGGCAGCGAACCGACCGGCCGCGAAAATCCGGAGCTGCTGAAAGTCAAACCCTCTCACGGCCACGATCATACGATCATAAATGGTGTCAGCCGCATCGGGTGGATGACAGGAGGTAAAAAAGCGCGGTGGATAGATGAAGACCTTGCAGATGTTTTGACGGACAGGACGATCAATTTCATAGAAAAGGAAAAGAGCCGTCCTTTTTTTGTTTACCTGGCTACACACGATATACATGTGCCCAGAATCCCTCACTCGAGGTTTGTTGGAAAAAGTGGAATGGGTGCGAGAGGTGATGCATTGCTGCAGCTCGACTGGACTGTGGGCGAGGTTGCCAAAACTCTTGACAGGTTAAAACTTACGAATAATACGATCTTCATTTTTACCAGCGATAACGGGCCTGTGCTCGATGACGGATACGTGGATGAAGCCGTTACCAAACTTAACGGGCATACGCCTTCCGGCCCGTTAAGAGGAGGGAAGTACAGCGCTTTCGATGCGGGTACAAGGGTTCCGTTAATCATCAGTTGGCCGGGTAAAATAAAACCAGGTACTGTTTCAGATGCGTTGACAAGCCAACTTGATTTCTATGCATCATTTGCCAGGCTCACTGGTCAGAAAATATCCGGAAATGATGCCCCCGACAGTTATGATGCGCTCAATGTTCTTTTAGGTAAATCCAACACCAGCCGTATCAATCTTGTTGAACATGCGGTGAATGGTACCCTCTCCATATTGAAGGGAGACTGGAAGTACATTGAACCGGGCAAGGGGCCCAGGATTTTGGGCGAGACAAACATCGAAACGGGTTATGACCTTCAACCCCAGTTGTATAACCTGAAAACAGATATCGGTGAAAGAAAAAACCTTGCTTCAGAAAATCCAAAACAGCTGAAAGAAATGGAAGAGCTCCTTAAGTCGATCAGGGAGGATAAAGGCGCAGGCAGGCTTCGCGCGCAAAAGGCCCTGTAGATAAAAGGAGATTAGCGACCTGGTCCAATGGCGAAATGCATTTAAGCCAGGTTCCCTCCGGCAATCTTTCCTCAAATGGCGTTGATGATTCACCGGAAGTAACATACTTCCACGGATAATATGTATTAATCATTATCACCCTTTGCACCGGGCAACCTGCTTTTAATCCACTTAATCTGCCCGTTATGGTTTGATTCATGCTCGCAAACATGGAACCACTTACAATAGTTATTGGTCGGCTGATTGCCAAAAAAATGAGGGTCTACTGCCATTAACCACTTGTCATCACGTTTTTTAAACTCTGCTAAAGTTTTTTCCCGGGTATCCTTCATAACCGTAAGGTAATGATCCAGGTTGTTTCTTCGGATCATTTTGCGGCCTTCATCACCAAGGTTCATGGCAGCCCCCCATGTTGCTTTTTCATTTGAATTAAAATCATTTCTCCCCTTAAAGGTATTCACCTGGTAGAAAGTCTCAGTAGCAGCTAAATGTAAAAGCATCGCGCCTATCGTGTTTGACTTTGCGTCGTGCAGATAGTCAAGTTCCTCCTTTTTCATGTTTAAAACCGACTGCAAAACGGTATTCCGCATCCAGTTCATCATAGAAACAAGTGTTCCGATCTGAGTTGAAAATCCCTGCTTTGGTCCTACAATATGGATACTTTCACCCGGCGGCGTCTCTTGCTTTGCATAGGCAGATTGAGGCAATAAAACAAACCCGGACAATCCGGTGGTAAGCGTTGTCACTGATTTGATAAAACTTTTGCGACTGACATCTCTGGTGCTCTTTTCCATAAAAGAATATTTCAGGGGAAGTTAACTCAAATAAGTGACTGGTATGGTGTATAGGGCATGGGGTGTGTTTATGTTAATACCAAAAGTTAATTACCGTTGTCTAACCTCCTACTCGTCCTACCACAAGCCTCAAACCTCATACCTCATACCTCCTTAGGCAATGATGTTTGTAAGCACTATACCTTGTTCAATGACTTGTACCTGTCGAAGCAGGTTTTGGTGAGTGTCTGGAGTTCGTGGAAAAGGTTGCTGTCTGTTTTGGTAAAGTTAAAACAAGATTTGCCCTGCATGTGCTTTCTTAAGTCTTCGCTTATCGTTGCAAGCAAGTCGGGGTAACAATAAACCGGCATCAGGTGAAAAGAAACATAGTTTTTCTTCAGTTGCGCTGCTCCAAAAAAAACCCACCTTTTTTATTTTTGTCTGTCGGAGGCGTATGGAGATAGTAATTGTCTGGCTTACTGTGAACGACCAAAAGGTTCTCTTCGTAATGCTTCAATATCGATTTGAGACCGTCAAAGATTTCTGTACCCTCCATTGCCAAAATTTGATACGTGGTGCTCAATAGAAAACAGTGTATACATTTCCTCGTCCTGAAGAAATAAACCGGTTGGATGGGGTAATGAAAAGGATATTTGCCACACGGATACCGCCAAAATTCCCGATACAATTATAGAGATTTTTTTTCTTTTCTTTTAGGTCAGAACGTCAAATAATATACGGCTAATTGTCCACCCCGGTATAACGAATATCCAAACGGAAGGGTTTGAATGTAACAAAGGTGTTCGACGCCGGAAGGTTTTTTATTCAGGGCTGATGACCGCTAAATAAAAAAGGAGCCAGGATAGAAATCCAGCTCCGTTTTAAATCCAATATCCTATGAAAAACCTATTATCTGTTTGGCTAACAACGTGCCAATGGCATTTTATACGTAAATAGCTTTGATGATGCTTTGATTTCTTCCAGATAATGGAATTCAGGTCTCAAATTGAGATTGATGTTCAAACTGATCAGGGCGAAATAATCAGGTTTAGGGTCAACAAAGCGTTCCTGAAAAGATATGAAATGTTTTCAGCACATTACAGAAGCTTTATTCTCCCCCGTAATCTTGCCCTCATGCTTCGCCCATCATCAGCCCTTCAATAGTATGTGCCTGAACGATCGGTACAAGTTCATCTACCAACCTGAAGGTAAGGTGTTGTTTCAGGCTTTGTGGGAGGGTTTCATAAAAAGGCCTGGTGATCTGCAGGTCATGGCGCTCCGCGTTAATACCCCCCGGAGCGTCAACACCAAGCACAAGCGCGGGCCGCTGTTTGTCGGAGCGATTGGCCGTGCCGCGGTGAATGGTAAGCGCTGATCTGGCTGAAATATCACCCATCATGGGCATCTTGGTTTGCGCGCGCTGCTGGTACCGGTGATAGTTTGTTTTTGGCGGGAACATCTCATGATCAAAACCTTCCGGGAGATCCCATTGGGTGCCGGGAGCGATCTCAAACGGACCCATATCTTCGTATACGTCTACAGTTGTCAGGTTAAAAGCAAGCGAATTCAGCCTCCTGCCCGAAATAGTGTCTTCCGGCGAAGGAAAGTCACGATGCCACGGCTGGTTCATAGCACCGGGATTTGGCACATCAAAACCAATTTCCACGATTTTATATTCCGGCCCCAATACGGCCTCACTCACAGCTACCACCCATGGATGCATGGCGATCTCCACAAAACCCCTGATATCTTCCGGGTGTATCTCAACATAATGACGTTTGGGACCCCGGCCTACCGCCCCGCCCGGCCGCTTTAGCGCTTCGGCATACGCCGCCAACACGTCTCCATGCAATTGGCTGATGAACTCGCGGCTGAAAGCATGTTTTAAACCAATAAAACCATCTCCATACAGCCCACCCATAATGTGAGCTACTTCGTAGGTGGGTGATGTGGTTACTTCATTCCTGTGGGATACGCCGGCAACGGTATTCTGGAGGCCTGGTGTTAAAGGCTGATCAATGCTGGAGTTTTTCATATGACATTTTAAGGTTTACGACAACGGTAGTTCCATTGACAAAGGTACACGGCAAACTCACTGATTTAGCTTATTTCAGGGAATAAATTACCGGGGTTTCCTAAACACTGCGGGCCGCAGCGCGAGGGTATTATGCCCCTGTAAGGGTTAACCGGGATGCTCATCTACTATCATCTTCCTGTATAAGGGAAGCAGGAACGATATTGGTATATAACTTTCGAAACTAGAAATTATGGAATTTAAACCTCTGGACAGAAAAGAGCAAATAGATGAAATCAGCGCAACAAACGGCTTAAACGTCATTTTTAAACACAATACAACCTGCTCTATAAGCAAGAGGGTAAGAGCCGAGTTTGAGCTGGAGGCGCATAAAATACCGGGGGTTTCTTGCGTGTATTTCCTGGATCTGCTGGAGCACAGGGATATTTCAGATACCATAGCAAGGCAATTCGGAGTGCCCCATGAATCTCCTCAGCTTTTGGTCATCAGGGATGGGCAATGTATCTATAACGAGTCACTTTACGATATTTCTGCAGCAGAAACCGCAGCTTCTATCGCCTGAATTGCGGCGGAAAGACCTGATTAACATTGCAATCATAATGATACAGACCGGAGACCACACCAATTCCCCCCGGAGCGGGGATATGATGCTGACCTCGTGGGAGGGCGTTCCTTTCCCTTTCACCGTGATCATACAAGGGGCGTTACCACCGGTGGATTTCAAGCCCTCTTTTATTATCAAGGGCAAAGACCCTGACACCGGTATTACGAAGATGTGTCTCCACCACCTCGAGGGGCGGGATCATAAGGCCTACCTGGATTTTTTTTCTGAAGTGGCCTCAGATTTCGGATTGCGTCTTCCCCGAAACCGGCAACCCGCTGAAAAGCCAACGTTCGCGGTAACATACCGGGAGGTGCTCCTGGATAACATTGCGCCGGGTATGATTTACGGATATGGAGACCCCGCGGTAATAAAGGTAGAGGGTAACGAGAGCGGGGAAACGTGGTATTACCTTGTGGTAACGTCTAATGACGCCCCTGATGCCTTTCCGATCATCCGTTCAAAAAATCTGGCAGACTGGGAATTTGTGGGTTATATTTTTCCCCGGGACCGCAAGCCGGAATGGGCTTCGGAAGGCTTGGGCGTCAGCGATTACTGGGCCCCTGAGATGCACCGGATTGAAAACGAATACAGGATTTATTTTGTAAGCCGTGATAAAGATAACCACGAACTGTGTATCGGCGCGGCAAGATCCGCACAACCTTCGGGCCCCTTTATCCCTGATGCGTTCCCCATTCTTAGGGGGAATACCATCGATCCCCACGTTTTTGTCGCCGATAATGAAGACGCATACCTGTTCTGGAAAGAAGATAACAACGACGTATGGCCGGCCCGCCTTCTTGAACTATTGTACGGGAACCCCGGTTTTATCGCTGAACTTTTCCCACACACAAAAGACCAGGTAACGGCATCTTTCATGGTTACCTTCTGGCCCTGGGCCCGGATGCTGGAACCAATGGAACGCTTCCAGGCCATACAGATTTTTATCGAAGCCGTTACAGATGTTTATGCCGGTTTTTTTGAGCGGCTGCGTGCATTGATGAACGCCCAGCCTCAACGTACGCAGACAGAAATCCTCTCTGTGCTTCATTACATGAAAACACCCATCTTCGCCCAGCGGCTATCCCGTGATGGATCAGGTCTCGTGGGCGAGGTAACCCGGATTATAGAAAACGATCTTTCATGGGAGGCACACCTTGTTGAGGGAATGTGGGTGACGAAGCAGGAAAACAGGTATTACCTGTTCTATGCCGGAAACGACTTCTCCACCAACCTTTATGGCATCGGTGTAGCTATAGCGGACGATCCCTTAGGCCCTTACCGTAAAATGCAAACGCCCATTCTGCAGTCTTCAGCGCGTTGGCTGGCGCCAGGTCATCCGTCTCTGGTGAAAGGACCTGATGGCAAACCGCGTTTATTTCTCCATGCTTTCTTTCCCGGTAAAGCCGGCTACAAACAATTTCGTGCCCTGCTCTCCATAGAAGTAGAATTCAAACCAGATGAGGTTCGGATAGTGCCGGAGTTTCCCCAATAACCGGATGCCTATGAACATTACAGCGACCGTTGCAGGAGTAACTACCAGCGCGATGCGGTGTAAGCTTAAGATCGGGTTAGTGCTGCCAGGTTGCGTTGTTCGCAGGGGCAGTTGCAATTTTCTTTGAAGCAGCTAAAACTTTGGTGGCTGCCTTAACAAAAAGTGAAAATTGTACAATCAGCAATAATAAAAAAGCGTCTCCTGGAGAAAAAAGCCCGGCATATCGACAAGCAATTGTAATTTTAACCATCATCAAAATTCATACGTATCCCTGTTTCGCAGGCGGGTGAACATCTGAAAGGTTTCATCACGAACGAGAATTGCTATATGAAACAAAGTCCTGCCTTTAGCGATAAAGCTGTTTTTACTCGTATTTATCCGGGAGTAAAATCCGCAAGCAATAAAGTTTCCATAATCTGCAGGATGCTTCATCGGGCAATCGGCGTATGCATGGTAGCGGGCGTTTACTTATTGGTACTTTCCGGGTGCCGCGAACCCGCTTTGTTTGAGAAAGTATCTTCCTCACATTCCGGCATTCGTTTTAACAATAAGGTCACCGAGAACGATTCTATCAATCCAATAGACCTTGAGTTCCTGTACAATGGGGGAGGAGTTGCTGTAGGGGATTTTAACAACGATAATTTGCCAGACCTCTATTTCACAGCAAGCCTTGGATCAAATAAATTGTACCTGAACAAAGGTGAATTTGAGTTTGAAGATATCACCGGTAAAGCACAGGTTGGCGGACAGGGCAGGTGGGCCAACGGAGCCTCGGTGATTGATATCAATAACGACGGGTGGGAAGACATTTATGTGTGCAACACCATCCGGAAAAACCCGCAGGAAAGAAAAAACCTGCTATACATCAACCAGGGACTAAACGCGGAAAAGCTCCCGTTTTTTAAAGAAATGGCGGAAGAATATCATCTTGCCGATACAAGCTATTCTGTTCATTCAACTTTCTTCGATTATGACAATGACGGCGACCTTGATATGTACCTGCTGACTACCAAGCTTGCCCAGCGAAGCGGTGTTCAGTTTATGTCTAACGACAGGGGAGATACCTTAAGATCTGACGTGGACAAATTATTCCGGAACGACTGGAGCGATTCACTCGGGCACCCGGTCTTTACAGACGTGTCGGAAAAGGCGGGCATTAAAGAGCATGGCTATGGCCTTGGACTGGCAGTGGCGGATATCAATAAAGACGGGTGGAAGGATATTTATGTAACCAATGATTTTTTTAGCAGCGACCTGTTATACATCAATAATAAAGATGGCACGTTCTCAGATAAGGTACGCAAAGTGTTTAAACATACCTCCCAGAATGCCATGGGCAATGATGTGGCTGATATTAACAACGACGGCCTTGCAGACATCATTGCGGTTGATATGAACCCGGCTGATAATTTCCGCAAAAAGAAGAACATGAACGCGGGGAATTATTATATCTATCAAAGCATGATCTTCGGTGATTATATGCCGCAATATGTTCGCAATACTTTGCAGCTTAACCAGGGTCCTGTTGTTTATGCCAATGATTCCATTGGCGACCCGGTATTTAGCGACATCAGTTTTTTTTCGGGCGTTGCTGAAACGGACTGGAGCTGGAATCCATCCCTGGCTGATTTTAACAACGACGGGTTACGCGATATCATCATCACAAACGGTTACCCGCGCGACGTTACCGATCATGATTTCGCATCTTACCGGGTAACATTGAAAAACATCGTTACCAAGCAGGAGCTCATCGAACAAATGCCCCAGATCAGAATACCGAATTATGCCTTTATGAATAAGGGAAATCTCCGGTTTGAAGACGTATCCACCGAATGGGGATTACAGACGCCTTCCTTCTCTAACGGCGCCGTATATGCGGATCTTGATAATGATGGTGACCTTGATTATGTAGTGAATAACATCAACGATGAAGCATTCGTGTACAAAAATACGCTTAACAGGACTGGAAAAGTTTCTGCAAATTTTCTTCAACTCCGTTTCAAAGGCGATAAAAACAACATAAACGGCCTTGGGGCATATGCCGAAATACATTACAACAAAGGCCAGTTACAGGTGTATGAGAATAATCCCTGCCGGGGTTATCTTTCCTGGACGGGGAATACTGCCCACTTTGGTTTAGGAGATGTTTCAACTGTTGATTCCGTGATCGTCGTTTGGCCGGGAGGCAAAAAGCAGTTGCTAAGAGATGTCGCGGCTAACCAGCGACTGGAGGTTACCATGGAAGCTGCAGATCTCACCCATGCTTTTGATGGATTCAACGCAAATGCAAACCGGACGTTTACTGACGTGACGGATGCTACAGGCATTCGTTACCGGCACCAGGAGATGGATTATATCGATTTTAATGTGCAGAGATTACTACCGCATAAACTATCGCAATATGGGCCTGCACTGGCCTCAGGAGACCTGGATGGAAATGGCCTCGACGATATGGTAATCGGTGGCACGGGGGATTACCCTGCAACAATTCTTCTGCAGCAGGTAAAAGGTAATTTTTCAGAAACGAAGCTTCCTCTTCTGACAGGGGCCGACGCACGCAGGCCTGAGAACATGGGTATCTTATTATTTGACGCGGATAATGATAAAGACCTCGACCTTTATATCGCCAATGGCAGCAATGAATTTGTACCCGACAGCAAAAATTTCCAGGATAGATTGTATACGAATGATGGAAAGGGAAAATTCGTTTTTGAGAGTGATGCCATTCCAATCAATTACACCAGTAAAAGTTGTGTAAAGGCTTCCGATTTTGATAACGACGGCGATCTTGATCTGTTTGTGGGAGGCAGGCTGGTGCCCGGACAATACCCGCTGCCTGCAAGCAGTGTTATTTACCGGAATGATTCAAAGCCGGGGCTGGTTAAATTTACCGATATCACCTCAGAAACGGCGCCGCGTTTACGGAATATAGGTATGATTTGCGATGCACTCTGGACAGATTATGACAACGATGGCTGGGATGATCTGATGCTGGCAGGGGAGTGGATGCCCTTAACCATCCTGAAAAACAACAAGGGAAAGCTTGAGGATATGACTGCCTTAACCGGTATTCAAAAACAAACGGGATGGTGGAACAGTATAGCGGCAGGAGATTTTGATAACGACGGCGATATTGATTACATCGCAGGCAACCTGGGGACGAATTCTTTCTACAAGGCTTCTGATCAACATCCCGTAAGTATTTATGTGAAGGATTTTGATAAGAACAAAAGCATCGATGCGGTTCCGGTGGTTTACCTGCCCGCAGAAAACGGAAAGCTCAGAGAATTTCCTGCTCATTCCCGGGATGAAGTCGTGGAACAGCTCCCTGCACTTAAAAAGCGCTTCCTCACCTATAAAACGTTCGGGCAGGCGGGCATTCACGAGCTATTTGAGGAGGAGGAATTGAAAGGTGTGCTGGTTCTTAAGGCCAATAATTTTAAGAGTAGTTACATTGAAAATCTGTCGGATGGGAAATTTAAAATTTCACCCCTGCCTGACGCGGCACAATTAGCGCCCGTTTACGGAATGGTAGTGGATGATTTTGACCAGGATGGAAACCTCGACGTTGCGCTGTGTGGTAATGATTTCGGAACGGAAACTTCTAATGGCCGGTATGATGCGCTGAACGGATTATTGTTGTCAGGCAACGGCAAGGGAAATTTTACACCCCAGACTATCCGGCAAAGCGGCCTTTTTCTTCCCGGAGATGCAAAGGCGATGGTAAAATTGATCGGTCACGACAGTAGTTACCTGATGGCTGCGTCTCAAAACCGCGACGTGTTAAAGGTCTTTAAATCCAGGGTTCCTGCAAAGCCGGTTCGCCTCGGGGCAGATGACAAATTTGTGCTGATCACATTTTCGGATGGACGTACGCGTAAGGAAGAAATTGCGTATGGTTCTTCTTTTTTATCACAGTCCTCCCGGGTTTTTTGCCGCAACGGGTTAATGAAAAAGATCGAAGTGGTTAATGGCAAAGGGGAGAAGCGGACATTGTAAACATGTGTAAGCAAAGTGAAATATCCCGTCTGCCCTGTCGACGCGCCAAATGAATTGCAATACCTCTACTTTCAGCCTTTAAAAAGTGAGCATGAAATCATACCGGCTTCTTAGTCTTTTGTCAGGATTATTGTTCTCCTTTCAAACTGTTTATGCGGCTGATGTTGATACTGTAAACGTACCGAGCTCCGCCATGAGCAAGAATATAAAAGCCGTTGTTGTTACCCCGGCGGGTTATGCTGCGGGAAGAGACTACCCGGTAGTGTATCTCCTTCACGGCTTCGGAGATACGTATGCAACGTGGACACGCAATGTACCCGCAATAAAGCAGGATGCAGATGCTTTCGGGTTTATTATCGTTTGCCCGGATGGCGACAGGAGCTGGTATTATGACAGTCCGGTAGACGCTGCGTTCAGGTATGACCGTTTTGTTTCGCATGAACTGGTATCATGGATCGACCAGCATTATAAAACCCGGAAAGATCGCTTAGCCCGTGGGATCACCGGGTTAAGTATGGGCGGGCATGGCGCTCTCTTTCTTGCTTTTAAGCACCAGGATGTGTTTGGTGTGGCGGGCAGCATGAGTGGTGGCGTGGATATCCGTCCTTTCCCGGCTAACTGGGACTTGGCGCTGAGGCTTGGCGCCTACGCACAAAATCCGGAGAACTGGGAAAAGAATACGGTGGTGAACATGCTTCACCTGCTAACTCCAAACGCTTTGGCGTTGATCATCGATTGCGGAACGGAAGACTTCTTTTTTAAAGTAAATGAACAGCTTCATCAGCAGTTAATGAACCGGAATATTCCGCATGACTATATCACCAGGCCCGGGTCGCACAACTGGAATTACTGGAGCAATGGCGTACATTATCAGCTGTTGTTTATGCATCGTTTCTTTACCAGGCCTGCAACAAAAAAGTGATCGTATCTGTGCGGGCTGCATGCGCGGGACGCGCCGGAGCGGAGGAAGTAAGCCGGGATCTTATACGCTTACACGAGTTTCTATTTGGAGCTTAATCAAACGTTGGTTTCATCCTTATTATTCTGGAAAATGGTCGGTAACTTAAAGCAGTTGACTGGTCTCAACACGGTAGTTCAAGCTATGCCCTTTAGGGCAAGGCTTTAGCTTCTACAAATCTCTGCTAAATTTGTGGTATGCAGAATACACGTAAGGGCAGCCACAGTATTTATCAGTTGCATGTACATATAGTTT
>JBGSYC010000024.1:0-55946 GCA_041751095.1 Flavihumibacter sp. | reverse complement strand
CTATACTTCACAAGGGATAAATTAGTGAATTTTTTTTGTCAAAGAATTGGAATTTTAGGGTAAGTAATGATGATAGTTGCGTTTTAAAGTTTTGGTTAATTCCCTCAAAAAAATTTTGGATTGCCTCATGAAATAATTTTGGTTTGTCATAATACTTTGCATACAAAATTTCTTTCTTTGTAAATTTCCATAACCTCTCTATAATATTAAGATTGGGAGATTAGGGCGGTAGAAAAAGCAGATGAATACCTAATGATTTGGCAAAAGTTGTTACTAAAAAGCAATGTTGATACCGGGCATTATCAAGTACGATTGCAATAGGTTTATCGGCAAATTTCTCTTTTAATAATTTTAGAAAATCAATAAGAGTTCCTGATGTAATATAAGTGGTATTGGTAATGGTAATCACTTCTTTTGTAATGGCATTTACAGCACCTAATACATTTATGCGATTCCTGCCAGCAGAAGCTTTGATAAAAACACGAAAGGCACACCACAGCGAACAAAGAAATGGTTGTAATACAAAATGTGCTGCATCGCAAAAAAACAAATGTACTTGTTCTTTCTGCGCAGCTTCTATAACCGGTTTCAGCTCCGTTTCTACCCATTGGCGCTGTTGGTCGTTATCCGCTTTTGAAGGGATGTGCCCGCATTTAATAAACCTTAACCCATGCCTTTTCATAAAGCTTCTCACCTGCTGTTCACTTCTGTTAATACCGGTCATCTCACTGATTCGTTGCACCGCCTCTGCTGCATTCATGGGAAGCCGTTGCAAGAAAGAATCTAATATACTTTCAGCATGATTTTCCAACTCGCTTCTATTGGTGCCATAGTTATTGGACAGCAGGCCGTTAAAGCCTTTTTCTTTATACACACTTATCCAAAAGGCAACCATATTATAATGAAGCCCGGTGATTAATCCAATTGATTTATTAGTATAGTTAAATGCCATCTTTAGATATACTGCAAAAATTCTTTTTTGTATAATTGGCTGTGGAAAAGCATATCGTTCATAACTTAGCTTCTCAATTTCGGCTTCGCTGATTTTGAATGAAAGAGTGGGCATATTTGTGATTTGGCTTTTGCAAAATTGCCCCTCTTTCTTTAAAATACAAATCACTATTTTATCCCTTGCTTGGTATATACCATGCATCGTATCGGTCTGCATATTGTTTTCCTGCTTCCTTTCTTTTGATCTTACGGGAGCATCAGTTTGAATGCGTCACCATCAAACAAACCTTTATCACTTAGTTTCAGGTGCGGGATAACAAGCAATGCCATGAAAGAAAGCGTCATAAAGGGAGCCGCAAGCTGTGAACCGATTGCTTTTGCCATTGCATCAATAGACGTATATTCCCGTGCTACCTGGTATCCGTCATCAGCACTCATTAAGCCTGCCACAGGTAGGGGAAGCACCAATTCTCTGTATTCCGCAGCATTGTTTTGGGATGATGGTACCGGGCCCACGCAACAGATGCCGCCCTTCTGGTCAATAACAATATTTACAGCTCTGCAAAGACTATCATCATCTGTTCCTACAGCTATAATATTGTGAGAGTCGTGTGATACCGAAGATGCTATGGCGCCCTGCTTTAAACCGAAATTTTTCACAAGGGCTTTTGCAACGGGTGCATCCGCATACCGGTTTACCACAACGATTTTCAGGATGTCGCTGTCCGGGTCGCTGATAATATTGTGGTCGGATATCCGGGGTTTACACGCTATTTTGTTGGTGATCAATTGTCCTTCCAATGCCTCGATCACCGGCTGCAAACCCTCTCCGTCAAAATCACGAGGGCGAAACACGAAATCGGATGCCATCTTAGGGTTGCAGGTGAAATTGTTGGCAAAAGCAGGCTGAGTGCCCCCGATGCTCGTCAGGTGAGGTTTTATCATTGATCGTCCTTCATTGGCAACCAGTTCTCCGTTTATGTAAGTTTGAAGTATGCCAAAATTTTTCAGGTCGTTTACAACAATAAAATCGGCAGCATCTCCTTCGCGCAGCAGTCCCACATCGAGATTGTAGTGCAAAACCGGGTTTATGCAGGCGGCTTTCAGCACATGAAAAACGTCAATGCCTTTATCCACCGCTCTTGCACAAAGCAGGTTAATATGCCCCTCTACAAGGCTGTCCGGATGTTTGTCATCGCTGCAAAACATCATGTCGTCGGGGTGGTCATTTAAAAGATCAGCCAGCGCTTCAAAGTTTTTTGCGGCGCTGCCTTCCCGTATGATGATCTTCATGCCTGCCTGAAGCTTGTCAAGAGCTTCATCCCGGGTAAAACATTCATGATCTGTGCTGATGCCAACGTTAATATAGGCCTGTGCCCGGGCGCCTCTCAGGCCTGGCGCATGCCCGTCAACGGGCTTATTCAGCTTTCTGGCAGCCTTAATTTTTTTTAGCACTTCCGCGTCGTTATTCAACACCCCGGGGAAGTTCATCATTTCGCTCAGGTAATGTATATCGGGCCTTTCCAATAGTTTCAACACCTCCCCGGCATCCAATGATCCTCCTGCCGTTTCAAAAGGAGTAGCCGGAACGCAACTCGGCGCGCCAAAATAGAATTTGAAAGGAACCGTCTTTCCGTTTTCAATCATAAAATCAACACCCTGCACACCACATACATTAGCAATCTCATGTGGATCGCTTACCGTTGCCACCGTTCCATGAACTACGGCAAGCCGGGCGAATTCTGCCGGGATAAGCATGGCGCTTTCGATATGAACATGCGCGTCAATAAATCCGGGCAGCATAAAGGTGGAAGGAATATCTTCTGCTGATAGTGCGTTAACGGAAATCAGCGGATCAATCCTTGCGATTTTTTTATTGTGAACCGTGACTACGGCAGGATATATCCGCCTTTCGAAAATGTCAACAACCTGAGCCGTTATAACTGTCATGACTAAGTGATTTGTGTTTGGATCTAACAAAGATGGTTTAAATTCTAAAAGGTTATGGTCATTGAACGCCCGGCGTTGCGATGAGTTACCTGTATTTTCTTATCAACGCAGTACAATTATGAGAATTTTTTTTTCAAACTGGGAAAAAATTTAACTGTTTGACCGGTATTTTCACCGGTTTACAGCGATCCGGAACAAAGGTCTGATTGTTGTAACACTGTAGCTATCACTCAATGAAAACTCGTAGCATGTTTATGTTTTTACCCCTGGTTTCCCTGGAACCCATTCGTCTTGAGCAATCTTTACCAGGCTTTTCAAAAGATACCGGCAGAATCAATCACCCCACGACCAACGGAAGGTGGATATTTCAATTATTTGGCGATAATGTCATCAAAACTACCTTTCATCCGGCCGGATACCGCAAGGATGAACAGTTGTCAAATGCTGTCATCCAGAACCATTCGCAGATAATCAGCGCCCTGCACCACGATAAAAAAACTCCGGACTTCAGGAAGGTTGCAAGAATTTCAAAAAGCGAAGAAAAGTATTCCTACCAGTTTGACGGCCATGATAGTAATGTAGCAGTGCAATATTTTGCAGAACATGAGTACAGGGGATTTAAATTCAATTTACAGGACGGTGAATTAATATTCGGAGGCGGTGAAAGAGCATTGCCCCTTAACAGGCGTGGGCATGGCTTCAGCCTCAACAACAGTCCGGCCTTCGGTTATGGGGAGGGAGAGCGGAATCTGAATTATTCTGTTCCTTTCATAATATCATCAAAAGGGTATGGTATATTTTTCGACAACCCTTCGAGGGGATACCTCGATATTGGAAATAAGGATAACGGTATCCTCGAAGCCGGCTTTACCAGCGGCGAACTGACTTTTTACATCATCAACGGTAAAAACCCCGATGAAATTTTAACGCGTTATTCAGCGCTGGTGGGCAGGCAGCCCATACCTGCCCGCTGGGTTTTTGGCAACCTGATGAGCCGTTTCGGGTATCGTAGCAGGAACCAGCTAATGGAAACTGTTGCCGCCATGAAGCAGGAGAATTTCCCTGTGGATGCTGTGATCCTCGATCTGTTCTGGTTTGGCGACAGTATAAAAAACACGATGGGAAACCTTGAATGGGTTAACAGCGAAAAATGGCCTGACCCGAAAGGTATGATCAGCGAGCTTAAGAAGGCGGGAATAAATACTGTGCTTATTGCAGAACCGTATGTACTGAAAGCGTCGAAGAATTATAATGAGTCAAAAAAATTCCATGCTCTGAACCAGGCGGGGGAACCTTATGTCTTAAAGAACTTTTATTTTGGCGAAGGTGGATTACTGGATATGTTCCGAAAGGATGCACAGGATTGGTTTTGGAAAAAGTATAAAGCCCAAATTGACAATGGTGTGGCCGGGTGGTGGGGCGATCTCGGCGAACCTGAAACGCATCCTGCCGACATGCAGCATAATCTGAAAGATTTCGGATTCAGCCGTTTGTTCGCCTCAGGTGAAGTGCATAACATTTACGCACACTACTGGAATAAGATGTTGTTCGAAAAATATCAGGAGGATTATCCTGACACCCGGCTCTTTAATCTTAACCGCTCAGGATACGCAGGAAGCCAGCGTTATAGTGTATTTCCGTGGAGTGGAGATGTAGGTCGCAACTGGAGCGGTTTTCGGGCACAGATGCCTGTTATGCTTGGCATGAGCATCAGCGGTGTTCCGTACATACACGCAGATGCCGGCGGTTTCGCCATGGGGCATAAAGATCCTGAATTATATACCAGGTGGTTACAGTTTGCGGCTTTTACACCCGTGTTCAGACCTCATGGAACCGCACTGGAAGACCTTGATACTTCCGTTGCCAGTATAGAAAGCGAACCTGTGTTTTATCCTGACCCATATAAGACGATCGTAAAAAAATATATACAGCTTCGCTATAACCTGCTGCCTTACAATTATACCCTGGCGTACCAGCAGGCCAGGCAGGGTAAGCCGCTTACCAGGCCTATGTTTTATGATAACACAACTGATCACGACCTGCTTAAGGCGGAAGACCAGTACATGTGGGGTGATGCCATCCTTGTTGCCCCCGTTTTACAGCAGGGAGCCGTGGAAAGGACGTTGTTTCTTCCACGCGGAGACTGGTATGATTATCTTTCAAATACAAAGATCAGGGGAGGCCGGTGGATAACTGAAAAGGTCAGTATTGAAAATATCCCTTTATACGTAAAGGCAGGTGCATTCATACCAACCCGGCCGGGGTTAAACAATATGGAGCATTACGTGTCCGATAGTTTACAGGTCACTTACTATCCTGATGCATGCGATTCATCCTTTACCATGTACGATGATGATGGCAAAACCAACCTTTCTTTTGAAAGGGGCTTGTACGAACTGTTGCATTTCAAAGCGGTTGTAAAAGAACACAGCTTCAGCATTCACATCTCTTCAGATGGTGGTTTGTTTAAGGGAAGGCCGGACGAGCGAACCCTTGACATCCGGATTCCCGGATTAGACCGGGCGCCCTTATCAGTAAAGGTCAACGGCGTAACAACCGAAGAGCATCTTACAATAAAGTACTATGCCTGTGGGTGCTGTGTGCTTTCATTAGCAGTCAGGTTTTCAGGTACAACACAAGTCATTGAGGTGTTAAAGTAGAAGTTTTACAGAGAGTGGCATGCCGCAGAAGCACAGAAAATCTGTGGATCTGCGGCATTGTCAATAAATGATTTCGTAATTTTCATTTTTCTAATGATCATATGCGAAATTTACTTTTGGTTATTATTTTACTGACCGCTTTTTCTGTACCAGCCCAAAAAAGAAAACCCGGCTTCTCCATTACTTCTCCTGCAAAGGATTCCATCCTGTTTTCTAAAACAAAATACCGCCTGATCGGCCCCTGGCGGGGAGGAAGAAGTGCGGCTGTTGCAGGGAGTTACAAAAGCAAAAATGTTTTTTATTTCGGAGCTACCGGTGGCGGTGTATGGAAGACCACTGACGGCGGCAGCACCTGGAAAAATATCTCTGATAAATATTTCGGAAGCACGATCGGGGCGGTGGCTGTTGCACCCGGCGACGAAAATATAATATACGCGGGAGAGGGTGAGAACACCATGAGGGGCAATGTAAGTGAGGGATTAGGCGGGATGTGGCGAAGTGATGATGCGGGCAGGTCGTGGAAAAACATCGGCTTAAAGGATGGGAGGCACATCATTCGCATTGTGATCCATCCCCGCAACCCGGAAATGTTGTGGGTAGCGGTAACAGGCCATTTGTTTGGGCCAAACCGGCAACGCGGCGTCTTTAAGAGTGTTGACGGCGGAAAAAACTGGAAACAGGTTCTGTTCATCAATGACCAGACCGGAGCCTCCGACCTGGTAATGGAGCCCGGCAATCCCAACGTATTTTATGCAGGAATGTGGCGGGTGCTCCGCACCCCGTATAGTCTCGAGAGTGGCGGGGAGGGCAGTGGCTTATGGAAGAGTGTGGATGGCGGAGACACATGGAAAAATATTTCCGCCAAAAAGGGAATGCCTAAAGGAACCTGGGGTATCGTTGGAGTGGCGGTAGCCGCATCTAACCCTGACCGGGTTTATTCTCTGATAGAGAATGCCTCCGGAGGCCTCTATAAAAGTGATGACGCAGGAGAAACATGGACGCTGGCAAGCACAGATAACAATATCCGCCAGCGCGCCTGGTACTACACAAAAGTATTTGTAGACCCAAAAGATCAGGACGAAGTCTGGGCTCTTAACGTAGCCCTCATGAAAAGCGGGAATGGCGGAAAAACATTCACTGCGGTACCTACCCCTCATGGTGATCACCATGACCTGTGGATCGATCCTGAAGACGGCAAAAGGATGATAGTGGCGGATGACGGAGGTGCGCAGGTGAGTTTTGACAATGGCGGTAGCTGGAGCACATACATGAACCAGCCAACTGCACAGATTTACCGGGTTACTACTGATAACGCGTTCCCCTACCGGGTACTGGGCGCCCAACAGGACAACTCTACCTTAAGGATCAGAAGCAGAACTTACGGAGGCTCCATTACGGACAGAGATTGGGAACCTACCGCGGGCGCCGAATCAGGTTACGTTGTTGCCGATCCCCTGAATCCTGACATCGTATATGGAGGCAATTACGGAGGTTATTTGTCAAGGCTCGACCATAAAACAGGCGAGAACCGCGCCATCAGCGTATGGCCCGACAACCCGATGGGTGCGGGTGCAGATGTTCTGAAGTATCGCTTCCAATGGAACTTTCCCATCTTTTTTTCTCCTCATAACCCAAAGAAAATTTATGCTGCAGGCAATGTCCTTTTCTCATCCGAAAATGAAGGCCAGAGCTGGGATGCCGTTTCACCTGACCTGACTACAAATGACAAGATAAAGCAGGCTTCCAGCGGCGGGCCGATCACAAAAGACAATACATCCGTAGAGTATTACTGTACCATCTTCACGGCAACAGAATCCTGGCTTGAAAAGAATCTGCTATGGGCCGGAAGTGACGACGGCCTCATTCACATGAGTACCGATGGTGGAAAGAAATGGCAAAATGTTACCCCTGTGAATTGTCCGCCATGGATGATGTGGAACTGTGTTGAAATCGATCCCTTTAAAAAAGGCGCCGCGTATTTTGCCGGTACGCGCTATAAAAGTGATGACTTTACTCCATACGTTTATAAAACCGAAGACTATGGAAAAACCTGGAGGTTGATCACCAATGGGATTAATAATATGCATTTCACCAGGGCATTAAGAGCAGATAGAAAGCGGCCCGGATTATTATATGCCGGAACAGAATATGGTATGTACATAAGTTATGATGATGGCTTAAGCTGGCAGAATTTTCAGTTGAATCTGCCGCAGGTGCCGGTTACCGATCTTGCGATTAAAGAAAATGACCTTATCGTTGCAACGCAGGGGCGGTCGTTGTATATACTGGATGACCTTAGCATATTGCAACAGGTTAGTGATAAGATCGTATCCAAAGATCTTCATGTGTTTGATGTCAATCCTTCTTACCGGATGGAAGTATCAACGGCGCCGGATAATCCACATGAAGGCAAGAACCCGCTACCGGGAACGGTAATTAATTATTTTTTGAAAGACGTCAATGATTCTACAAAGGTCAGCATAAGCATCTTTGATAAAGATCATAAGCTTATCAAGGCATTCTCTTCAGATTCGATAAGTAACAAAGTGGAATTTACCAGCGGTATGAACCAGTTTGCCTGGGACATGAATTACCCCTTAGCTGAAAAAATTGAAGGTATGATCTTATGGAACGGGGTGCCCGGTAGAATCAAAGCGGTGCCTGGCAATTACTTTGCCCGGATTAAGAGCGGCAAAGACTCCGTGGAAACCGGTTTCAGGATTATCGCCGATCCCAACTACAAAACGACACAGGAAGATTATGAAGCACAGCGTGATTTTCTTTTAGCCGTAATGGCAAAATTTAATGAGGTACAGAAAACAATTAAAGACATCCGCGCGATACGAGGCCAAATCGCCGATCTTACCGGGAGGTTGCCTAAAGATCAGGCCGTGGATATCAGGCAGATGGCAGACAGCATCAATAAACATTTAAGTGCTATTGAAGAAAACCTTTATCAGACAAAGGCTAAAAGCGGGCAGGATGTGCTGAACTATCCGATAAAGCTGAACGATAAGTTAAGTGGTGTTTTCGACGCAGCTAACAGTGGCAACTTTGCGCCCGGTAAACAGGTAAAAGAAGTATATGCAGATCTTGCTGCACGCTGTGATGAAGAACTGAGCAGGTTCAAAAAAGTACTTACGGTTGAAGTGCCGCAATTAAACAAACTTATACGTGAAAAGCAGGTACCCGTCATCGGATTGAAGCAACCGGGATAAATGCGGGTAAGCGCAGGGGTAGTAAACATTTAGCTTTTCTAATTTCAGACCCGGATTGTTTATAGAGACGATGATTCTTCCCGCCAGATAATACAGCTATCCGGATGTTAATAAAATCACTTCTGCTCCCTGGCCCGTCTCTTTGATTTTTCTCCCGCATTTTGCGCGGGATTTGCGTCGTGCGTGAAGAAAATGTAGACAGATTTTATCTTACCTGAGCGATTTTACCCGTTTTATTATTTTAGTTTTGACCCATAATGAAAGACATCATTCGTGACCTGAAGGAGTTCGCAGGCGATGCAGCCGAGACGGTTATAAAACGGGCCAAAGCAGTAGGTAAGCTTTTAAGCGATGATCAGATCGTTATTAACAAACCCCGTAAGTTTGTTATGAATGTTCCCGGTTCCGGTAACGGGGTGATGTATAAAACGGAATTGGTGTACTATCCCAGGTCTTTTTGGGTAGAGGGTATTTGTTCGTGCCAAAATGCTGAAGAAAACGGTGAAATATGTAAACACCAGGTTGCAGTTTCGTTGAAATGGTTAGCACTTCTCAAAAACGGCGGCGGAAAAAATGGAAGCAATGCCCCGGGTAAAGGACGTGTTGTGCCTATGCAGGCCGTAGTTAAATCTGATTCTGCGAAAAAATTTGCCGGTTTTGATTTTCCTTTAAGTAAAATCGATTTTGTACAGGTACAGCCCTATGCCCCAGGCTTCAGGATCAATGAAGGATATGTTTTAATGACTGATTACCAGTCGGAATTTGAGGAAATAGAAGAAGAAAAAAAGATTACAGGTGTTTTCAGAAGAAAGGATAAAGCCACCGTAACATACAAGGATAAGCATACACTAACCGTATCGTGTGGTTGCGGCAGGTTAAAGCCGGATGAACTATGCCAGCATGCCATGGCCGTGCTACTTTTTATAAGTAACCACAGGTCTCCCTTTTATTTTTACAGGTATGATGATCAACTTGAAGAAAAGAAGGCGTTGTTAAGTCAATTCGGACTTAAGCCTGAGGATCCCCTGGCAAAAGAATTTACGTATAATATAGATCATGACGGGCAATTGGTGATCGCGGATCATCCCGCCTACTTATTAAGGACAGGCCATTCAGCAAACCTGCAAAAAATAAATGAAATGTTAGGCAAGCCCAAAAAAGTATTCGCTGTTGATCCCGGTAAAGTTCCCTTACATAGTGAAGCGTACGATGTCGGCCTCCTGATAAATCTTAATAACGCTTCAAAGGGCGGCTTCACAATTGAGCCACTTTTGGTATCTGATAGAAAAGGAAGGAAAAGCTTTAAGCGAATGGCTTTACATAACGACGAAAGCCTTTCAAACTTGTTTGGGCTCCCGGAACAGATTGTTTCAATTTTGAAAAAAATAACTGATCAGGCCTTATTAGATATTCTCTTTCCCAGTGGAAATCATTATGTGAACCATGCCGGAAATCCCTTTGCCCTGTTGCAGGAAAAACAATACAGCATTATAAGAAACAGGTTCTATGATACATTCCTTGAATTAAAGCCGTACATGCCCGCTGTAAAAAATCTTTTCCATTTGCCGGAAGGGCAGAAATTTATCAACACGAATATACAGCCGGCTTCAATAAGCGAATTTACTCCTTTGCTGCATTTCAAATTATCGAAGGAAAATAATTTCCTCCGGCTGCAATGCTTCGTAATATTGAACAATATCCTGTACCCGCTGCAGGAATTTGAGATCGTTCATTTCTGCCTGAGAAGCCGTAATGAATACTTCCTTTCAAAGAAAGGAGACATGTCAACGATACAGGTTTTTAAGGCAGGCTTTATCATGATCCATGAGAGCGAGCTATCCTCTTTCCTTCAAAATGTGGTAATGCCGCTTGCCGAAAAGTATTCCTTCGACTTTGGTGACGTTATTCAGAGTGAAATCGTAGAGTCGGAACCTCAGGGTAAGGTATATCTAAGTGAACTTAATGAAAGCTTCCTGCTGATAAGGCTAAAATGGGAGTATTCAGGGATGGAAGTGGAAGACTGGGAAGAAAAGCAAACGATTATTCAAAATGGTTCTGTCTTTTACCGGATTCTCCGCCGCAAAGAAGATGAAAAGTTACTCATTGATACAATAAAAAGTTTGCATCCAAGGTTTACCTATCAAGCCAACGCATATTTTTATCTTAATTTCACGGAAGCCCTTCACAAGAGTTGGTTCCTCGTTTTTTATAACAAATTGCTTGAGCTGAATATTCCTGTTTATGGCATTAACGAGCTCAAAAAGTTTAAGTATAATCCAAATACACCAACTTTTACATTGCACAACAGCAGCGGTAATGACTGGTTTGACCTTACCATCGAAGTTACCTACGGAGATATCGTTGTGCCATTACAGGAACTTCGTAAAGCTATAATTAACAAACAGAATTATATCCTGTTGGGTGATGGCTCTCTTGGCATGCTTCCGCAGGAGTGGATAGATAAATATGCTACTCTAATGAAGATGGGTGAGTTAAAGCAGGGAAAATTAAAAGTTTCTAAATTTAACTGGACTGTATTGCATGAGCTTCAGCAGCAATTGAATGATACCACTTTGCAGCAAGAACTTGAAGAAAAGATGAGGCGCCTGAAGATGATCGGTAACAGCCATGCTTACCCTCTTCCCGCCAAAGTGAATGCGGTAATGCGTGATTACCAGGTGGCTGGGTTTGAATGGATGTGCCTTCTCGATGATATGTTATGGGGTGGCTGCCTGGCAGATGATATGGGACTTGGAAAGACCTTGCAAACAATTACCTTCCTTCAGCACATTGTTGAAAAATACCCCGGCGAAACGCACCTGGTTATCTGCCCCACATCGCTAATGTATAACTGGCAAACCGAACTGGATAAGTTTGCTCCCGGATTATCATACTCCATTTACTACGGATTGGGAAGAGAATTTAATAAAGATGTATTCTCCGGCAATAACATCATCATCACCAGTTATGGAACTGTCCGCAACGACCTGAGGCATTTCTGTGAATATCTTTTCGGATATATCATCCTTGATGAAAGCCAGACGATAAAAAATCCGGCCTCACAAACAGCAAAAGCTGTTCAATTGCTGAGGGCGAGAAATCGTTTTGTACTAAGCGGAACACCGGTTCAGAACAATACTTTCGACCTTTACGCCCAGATGCAGTTCCTGAATCCCGGCATGCTGGGCAGCCAGGATTTTTTCAAAACAGAATATGCGCAGCCAATCGATAAAAATGGCGATAAGGAGAAAATGGCACGTTTAAAGCAACTGATCTATCCATTCCTTCTTCGCCGCACAAAGGAACAGGTGGCTGGCGACCTTCCGGACAAGACAGAAACGGTACTTTGGTGCGAAATGAATACTGAACAGAGAAAAATCTATAACAGCTTCAAAGAGTATTACAGGCAAAGCATTTTTAATCGTATCAAAGGAGATGGCTTGGGCAAAAGCAGTATTTACATCCTGGAGGGCTTAACAAAGTTGCGTCAGATTTGCGATAGTCCGGCCATTCTTAATGAAGAAGAGAAATACCCAAACACAAGCACCAAGCTCGAAGAGCTCATCAGGGAAATAGAAGAAAATACCGGGCGGCATAAGGCGCTGGTGTTTTCGCAATTTGTAACCATGCTGAAACTTGTTGAAGAAACCCTGATCAGCCATGGCATATCATACCTTTACCTCGATGGAAGTTCTTCTGCCATGCAAAGAAAGCAGTTGGTTAAGCAATTCCAGGAAGATGATGGCATCAGGGTTTTCTTAATCAGCCTGAAAGCCGGAGGAGTTGGACTGAACCTGACTTCCGCCGACTATGTTTACCTCGTTGATCCCTGGTGGAACCCTGCGTCTGAACAACAGGCTATCGACCGTACACACAGGATAGGCCAGAACAAAAAAGTTTTTGCCTACAAAATGATATGTAAGGATACGGTGGAAGAGAAAATACTCCGGCTGCAGGAAAAGAAAAAAGGGCTTGCAGATGACCTCGTTAGTAATGAAGCAGGCTTTGTAAAAAAGCTTACCAAAGAAGATGTCGAGTATCTGTTCAGCTGACCATATGCCTGCTCAGATATCCCCGGCAACATTCATAAAGAGCTACAAAAATCATTTTGTATCCGCGTGCGCGTCTCTGGGTTCTTCATCTTCACAAAAATTTTATTGAATGACGTTAGCCAGTTTAGTCAGAGCATCGATAAATTTTAAGTTCAGCTTTCTCAAACGTTCCTTTGGAAAAAAACCCTTTCGCCTGCTCGACGTAGGCGCCGGCAATCATTCCGCTTCCCGTATACACAGGATATTCCCCCTTTGCCAGTATTACGGACTTGATATCGACAAACATTACAACAACAGCGAGGAAGACTTCCGGGTGATGAAAGACTTTTATGAAATGGACCTCACTACTCTCGATTTTTCAATTATACCCGATCGTTTTTTTGATGCTATCCTGATGGCTCACGTGATCGAGCATTTGTTTAATGGCGATCTTGTAATTGAAGGGTTGATAAAAAAACTTAAACCCGGTGGTATTTTCTATGTTGAATATCCCGGAAAACAAAGTACCAGATTGCCCTCCATGTATGGTTCTTTAAACTTTTATGATGATGCTTCGCATGTGAGGTTATATTCGGTGCCTGAGTTAACAAGGGTCTTTACTAGAAATAATTGCACCGTAATAAAGTCCGGCACGCGTCGCAACTGGTTTTATATTCTTGCCATGCCTGTGCGCATTATTCTTTCTCTTGTTAAGGCAGGAAGGATGGAGGGTAATAACTTCTGGGATCTTCTGGGTTTCGCGGAATTTTTATACGTGAAAAAGAACGCGGATGCAGATTAACCGGAGGCTTTCCCCGCCTTTGCATGAATGACATTGACATTCCGGCCTGAATGTGTTAATCCTGCAGCAGGTCGGGCCTTCTTTGCAAAGTTCTGACAAGTGATTGCTCATGTCTCCATTCATGTATTGATTTCGGATCGCCACTTAACAGCACGTCCGGTACTTTCCACCCCCGGAAATTTGCAGGCCTGGTGTAAACAGGCGGAGCAAGCAGATTATCCTGAAAGGAATCGGTAAGGGCTGAAGTTTCGTCATTTAAAACTCCCGGGATAAGCCTGCCGACAGCGTCAACCAAAATGGCTGCAGCCAATTCTCCTCCGCTTAATACATAATCACCAACGGATATTTCTTTGGTAACAAAGTGCTTCCTTACACGCTCGTCAATACCTTTATAATGACCGCAGATCAGTAATAAGTCATTTTTCAGAGATAATTGGTTAGCCGTTTTTTGGTTGAACAAGTCACCATCGGGGGTTAAAAAGATTATCTCGTCATAAGTGGTTGTTCGTTGCAGGGTTTCAATAGCGTTTACGAGGGGTTCGGCCATCATCACCATTCCTGCGCCTCCGCCAAACTGGTAGTCGTCTACCTGTCCGTGTTTGAGGGTGGTATAGTTACGCAGGTTATAAACGTTCACTTCCAACAATTCTTTTTCCCTTGCTCTTTTAAGAATGGAATGGGAAAAAGGGCTTTCGAGAAGTTCTGGAACAACACAAAGGATATCAATTTTCATGGCACAAATATAATTCCTTCACCTTTCCCTGAATGCCTGGGCTGCCGGTTATAATTATACTTGTGGTGGTTCTTAAATTAGGTTAGCTTTACCCAACCAATATCCATGCATTTATGCATAAAATGAAGCCATCACTTATCCTGCTATTCTGCATAGCTGCCACGCTGGCTATCGGTTTTGGAAAGTTTTTCTCGCCAAATCTTATCTATTTCAACACAGGATTCTTATTAATTATTTTGCTGACCATCTTTCTGAAACATGATGTGTATACATACGTCTTTGCATCGCTGGCCCTGTCAATAATTATGGTAACGTATCTGCAAAGGGAAGACTGGCTTAAGAGCGTGGTGCTTATTCCGCAATTGCTTGGTTTTGCCATGGCTTTTCTTACCACGTTGGTTGTTCTGCATATCAAAAGATTATATCGTGAAATCGAAAGTGAACGACTGCAGATGAAAGTCTTATTTCAGTTTGCAGCCGAAGGCATTGTGCTTTGCGACCGGGGTGGCACAATCCGGTTGGTGAATCCGGAGGTTCAGCGATTATTTAGTTACGAAGATGACGAGATGATCGGCAGGCAAATCCAGGAGCTGATCCCTGAAACGTTTATATCAGCGGAATTTCAACATCAGCCCGGGTTCCAAGACACGTTAAGCAGTCATGGGTTAGCACAAAAGAGAGACCTTTTGGGGTTAAAGAAGGATGGGCTGAAGTTCGAAGTGGAAGTAAGCCTGGTCAATTACCAGATGAATGAGGAACTGTTTGTTCTTGTATTTATCACAGATATATCGAAACGAAAGGAATCGGAGAGAAGGCTCGTAGGCCAGAATGAGCAGATGGAAAAGATCACCCGTGCCATCCGGCAGATGAATGTTGAACTGGAAAATAAGGTCACGGAACGAACGCTGATCCTTAGGGAAGCGCTGCAGGAACTTGAGCGGTCTCAAATGGAATTGAGCGAAGCGCTTAATAAAGAAAAGGAACTGAATGAAATTAAATCCCGCTTTGTATCAATGGCCTCGCATGAGTTCCGGACACCACTGAGTACCGTATTGTCGTCTGCTTTGTTAATCTCTAAATATCCAAAAGCTGAAGACCATGACAAACGTGAAAAGCATACCCGAAGGATTAAAGATTCAGTAAAGCATCTGAATGATTTACTGGAAGATTTTTTAAGCCTCGGCAAACTGGAGGAAGGGAGGGTTTTTACAAAAATTGATGACTTTGATGTAAAGGATTTTTTAAACGATATCATCGATGAAATGAAAAGCGGTTGCAAGGCAGGCCAGGAAATAGAGCTTTCTTTTGATGGGCAGTACGCATTTTTCACCGACAAACGGCTGTTGAAAAATATTTTGATCAATCTTATCAGTAATGCCATCAAATTTTCAGCAGAACATCAGCCCATATACATTGCCGTAATAAATTCAGGTTCAAAATTGATCATCCAGGTAAAAGACAAAGGAATAGGAATTCCGTTCGAGGATATGCAGCATTTATTCTCTACATTTTACCGGGGCAGAAATGTCGTTAATATCCAGGGTACAGGTCTTGGTTTGCATATTGTAAAAAGATACGTTGACATGCTGGAAGGGCAGATAACGTTATCAAGCGAATTGAATGAAGGTACTACCTTCAATGTTGGCCTGCCTAACTTGCAGGAAATGCATAAAGCTGCCATTAACTGACACGGTTTGCCTGAGTTTAATCAGAACTTTTCTGCATGCAATGCAGAAATATACCCTTACCAAAAATGCCGGGTACGCAAGCAGCTAAGTAAAACTTGTAGCATGTAGTAAGTGCTTTTCCCAAATAAAACTGAATTAAGTCTCACAAGATGAATCTAAATATTCAGGCATTATGAAGTTGCGGTTATCTGAATAACTTTGCACTTTACTATCAAACCCCTATGAATACGATCCTAATAATTGATGATCACAATGAAATTCGAGAGAATATTGCAGAAATACTAATGCTTGCAGGATATGTTACATTGACTGCGGAAAACGGTAAAAGGGGGGTTGAGCTTGCAGTTAAGGAGAAACCATCCCTGATTATTTGCGACATCATGATGCCCGAGTTAGACGGTTATGGAGTTTTGCACATGCTGAGAAAAAATTCCGAAACAGAATACATACCTTTTATTTTTCTTACCGCTAAAGCTGAACGCGCTGATTTCCGTAAAGGCATGGAAATGGGCGCCGACGACTTTATTACGAAACCTTTTGACGATATTGAATTGCTGAATGCAATTGAGATCAGGATTAAAAAGTATAATATTCTTCAGGGCAAGTATACTCCCGGTGAGAGCGGTGCCAATGCACTGATGAAAGACTTATGCGGGTCGGGTGTGTTTACCATGAATTTGTCTCAATATGAGTCGGAAAAAATTTCGAAAAAGCAGTTTTTGTACAGTGAAAATAACCGCCCTAAATATGTGTATTATCTCAAAAAGGGAAAGGTGAAGGCTTATAAGGAAAATGATGATGGAAAAGAATACATCATTAATTTGTTTACCGAAGGCGATTTTATAGGGTATCTGGCTTTACTGGAAAACAAGGTTTACGACGACAACGCTGAAGTGCTTGAAGAAGCTGAAGTGATCCTTATACCGAAGGACAAATTTTTGGAAGCAGTGTCGGGCGATCTTACTATTGCGGGCAAATTCATAAAGCTCATCTCTAAAAATGTAAGGGATCAGGAAGAGCGCATGTTGAACCTGGCATACAGCTCCCTGCGTAAACGTATCGCAAAAGCACTCGTAAATATCCAGTTAAAATTGAATGCCAACAAGCCAAACGAACAGGCGATAGATATTTCACGCGATGACATAGCCCGCTATGTCGGAACAGCCACTGAATCGCTGATTCGTACCTTGAGCGATTTCAAATCAGAAAAGCTCATCGAGGTAAAAGACGGTAAGATTCGTATTCTGAATCCTGAAAAGCTTGACAGCCTGCTGTATTGATGAAGGCCTTACACACGGTTAGCTGGTGAATAAGATCTCGCTGCCGTAATCGTTTTGTTGCTTCATAGTCCAGTCGTCAGTGATCGTAATCTCAAGCCAGAGGTTACCCGATTTCCTGTAGACCTTAATATAAACGCCAAATTCTTCATCACATTTTTTTTCAAGCTCTTTGCCCGTCATGGAAGATATGATCTCAAGCATGCCGTTTTTATTTCTCCCGGAGGCTGTACCGAGTGAGAGTTCACCAGGCAGGTTTTGCTTCTGTTGAAAGAATTTTTTTTTGCTGTAACCCTTCCTGAAAAATTCAACTTTCAAAAAAGGATAAATATCAGAAAATTCTTTCTGTATGTTCTTTATTATTTTTTCGGATGTTAATTGAATCGTCTTCACGGTATGTATAGCTTTTCGTAATATCTTACCACCATTATTATTCTGATGCACGAACTTCCCGGTTTTGTTTAAGGGTTAAAAAGGTCGTTGTTTCCAGGGCCGTCCGGATCAGAAGTTAAAGATTACAATCAATTTTTGTGATCTATAATGCTGACAGAACAAAAGTAAGCGCCTCTGGCATATGTTTTCCTGACATGAATGAGACAGTCGGATGATTGTTGTTAACCTGAGTACCGACGGGAGTTGTAGGGAGTGCGTGTGATCACTGTCCTATGATATCATCGAGGTCCCGGCGTTCTTTCTTGGTAGGACGGCCGATCTTGCTTTGCCGCTTTCCTGTGTTAAAGGATGTTGCCTGGTACCGGGCGGCCTGCACTTCATCTTCGGGGGTAATATCCAGGTAAAAGTTAACAGCTTCTGCGTATTTCATGCGGTTAAACGACAGCGCAGTTACTTTAATCAACCAGCGCCTTGCTTCCGTTTTAACTTCAAACTCATCACCGACATTCACCGGTTTAGCTGCTTTAGCTGGTGATCCGTTTAATTTTACTTTCCCTTTCTCGCATGCCTCGGCAGCCTGGCTGCGGGTTTTGAAGATCCGGATAGCCCACAGATATTTATCAACGCGAAGTTTTTCAGGAGAGGGCATGGGAGGTTAGGATGGGGTATGAGGTATGAGGTATGAGGTATGAGGTGTTGAGTGTGGGGTATGGGTCGTCTTTGGATTGATGTTTTAGTTTTTACGATTTAGTTGAGATTTGAATACAAACACGAGGCTAAAGTGTTTGCTATTGCCATTCAAATGCCGTCACCTGAGCAATCAGTATTTTGCATCTCTGCAAAATACTGATGGAAATAGGGAATTGTTTCAATGCCCTTGTAGAAGTTGGCCACATCGAATTTTTCGTTGGGCGAATGCAAATTATCGCTGTCCAGCCCAAATCCTAAAAATACAATCTTTACATTCAATTCTTTTTCAAACAATGCGCATATGGGAATGCTGCCGCCTCCACGCACCGGTATTGGTTTCCTTCCAAACGTGGCTTCTATAGCTTTCTCAGCCGCTTTGTATGCCACAGAGTCGATAGGTGTCATATACGGCTCTCCGCCATGGTGCGCTTCTGCTTTCACCGTAACGCCGGGTGGTGCGATTTGCCTGAAATGCTCAAGTAATTTATGAGTGATCAGGCCGGAAGATTGATTAGGGACCAGCCTGGCCGATATTTTGGCATACGCTTTCGACGGTAATACCGTCTTGGCGCCTTCTCCCGTGTACCCGCCCCATATGCCATTAACTTCGAGGGTGGGCCTGATGCCCGTTCTTTCATTTGTTGAGTATCCTTCTTCACCCCAAAGTTCTTCCACTCCAAGGTCAGATTTATAGGCTTGCTCATCATAAGGCGCCTGTGCCATGATCTTGCGTTCACCCGGTGCAGCTTCCACCACATCGTCATAAAAACCTGGTATGCTAACGCGGTTCTTGTGATCATGACAGGAGGCGATCATTTTTGCCAGCACGGTAATCGGGTTGGCAACCGCGCCACCATAAACCCCGCTGTGAAGGTCACGTGATGGCCCCGTTACTTCCACCTGTATATACGACAACCCGCGAACGCCGGTATCGAGCGAAGGAGTATCCATGCTTATCATCGAAGTATCACTAATGAGTATTACATCAGTCTTTAATAATTCTTTATTTTCCGTGACAAATGCAGCCAGGTTGGGTGATCCAATTTCCTCTTCCCCTTCAATGATAAACTTAATACTGGTCGGCAGGGATCCGGTTTTTATCATCGTTTCGAGAGCCTTGAAATGCATATAGAACTGCCCCTTATCATCACAGGCTCCCCTTGCATATATCTTCCCGTCTTTTACAACCGGATCGAAAGGACCACTATGCCATAATTCAAGAGGATCAGCAGGCTGCACATCATAATGGCCGTAAACCAGTACCGTTGGTTTGTCTGAGCCTGCCTTTTTTTCCCCATACACAACAGGGTGGCCCTTGGTCATGTACACGGTCGCCGTGTCCGCACCAGCTTCAAGCAGCCGTTGTTTAACGGTTTCTGCGCATCTGTGCATGTCAGGCTTGTGTTCGTTTCTTGCGCTCACACTTGGGATACGCAGCAATTCAAGCAATTCCTCCAGGAACCTGTCCTTGTTTTCCCTTTGAAAGTCTTTCCATGCCTGTGTGTATGACATATTTTTCAATTATGAGGATTAAAACAAATGTAGTTGTTTATGAATCGGAAAAGGCAGATAACGACATTAACCTCAGGCTCAGTCTACCCAAGTTTCTGCATTTTCTGCAGTAATGCTTTGAAGGCCGGTTCAAACATCCCGGTGATAAGCACCTTTTCGTCATTCGTAAGGCTTACAGGTTGCCGGGTGTTGTCAAGAACCTGTTGAATGGTACGAATTCCCGGAATTACCACACCAACCTCCGGGAATGATAAAATAAAGCTGAGGGCGAACAATGCTTTAGGGATGTTGTATCGTTGGGATATAAGCCCCAATGCCGACAGCAGTTCATTAGCTTCCCTTATAATTTCCGGGGTTAACCTGAAGCTTCGGTGGTCGTTTTCGTCAAAGCGGGTAGAGTCATCGAATTTCCCGGCGAGTAAGCCAAATTGTAAAGGCATCCTGGCAATGACGCCATAACCCTTTTCTTTTAGCTCAGCAAAGAGGGGCAATGCAGCCTGGTTGATAATGTTAAATACGAGTTGAACGCCATGCCCGCACAGGTGCTGCATCATGTAATTGGCTTCGGGAAAAGGATTATAGGTTGAAAGAGAGATTCCCCAATAGCGGATATAGCCTTTTTGTTGCAATAACTCCATAGCTTCAATACATTCACCCTGCTGCAGGTGTCCGATGTTTGCCACGTGTAACTGGTAATAGTCAAGTTGGTCGCGCTGCAGCCGCTTTAATGATGCTTCGCAAGCCTTTAATACATACGCTTTGCTGTAATCGATATCTACCGGTTTTGCAATTCCAGGTTTCTGCCCGACTTTCGTGGCAATGATCACTTTTTCATTATTACCAAACACTTTACCGATCAGTTCTTCCGAATGCCCCAATCCATAAAAATCGGCAGTATCATAAAAGTTAATACCCTGGTCAAAAGCTGATCGTAAGGCAATCATTGATTCATGATCATCGGTTTCTCCCCATCCGATTGGTATATTTCCTGCCCATGCGGGGCCACCGATGGCCCATGCGCCAAACCCAACTTCACTTACCATCAAATCAGTTTTACCAAATTGCCTGTAATTCATGTTAACTGGTGTTTTTTATCCGATAGAATATTGTTAAGGGTCCACTCGATTCTTTGTTTGAAGGCATGCTTCCTCACCGGGCAGTTTTGTTTGTTGCACAGGGCACATTGCGAATACAAACAGCCGTCCGAATGAACAAACAGCTCCATTGATTCGCCAAATTCGTTTTTGATAAGGGTGCTTAGTTCTTCAACTTCCTTATGGGCTTCATTTACGTTAAGGTACCAGGGAACGGTTAAATGGCAGTCTACATGTATGATGCTGCCGTATTTAATCACACGTAGTTTATGAAGGTCAACCCAGTTCTCTTTTTTATTCTGGTTCAGCATGCCAACCATTTTTGTCAGCAGGTCTTTATCTGCTTCGTCCATAATGCCGGCGATTGAACTGCGTATGATCCGGTATCCTGTGACAATGATAATAAACCCGAAGATTATCGCAACGACGCTATCCAGCAGGGTAAGGCCGGTATAATAGATCAGCACAAGGCCCAGTATGATCCCTATGGTAGAATAAGTATCCGATTTTAAATGTTTTCCACTGGCCACGAGAGCCATTGAACCATTTAGCTTTCCCTGGCTGACTGCATAATGCCCCGCCGTAAAATTTATGATCGCGGAAAAGGCGATGAGGATAATCCCATAATCCAGTTGCTGCAGAGGACGGGGATCTATAACGTTTCGTATGGATTCATAAATGATAACAAGGCCTGCAATGCCGATCAGCGTTCCTTCAACTGCCGCCGAAATGAATTCCGCTTTTCCATGGCCATGGGGATGATTTTCATCACGGGGCCTGGCAGATACATGTAAGCTGTATAACCCGATCAAACCTGCAACAACGTTCACCGTACTTTCCAGCGCATCGGTCAGGATCGCCACGGAGCGGGTGAGAAAGTAGGCAGCCATTTTTAACCCGAACAGGAATATGGCTACTGTAACAATCCATTTTTGCACGCGCAGATTAGTATAGCTGGTATCCAATGGGGTATGAGGTATGAGGTATGAGGTATGGGGTATGGCGGGTTGGATGAAGATGGGTGGCTTTTTCCTGATTGGTCACCTCGGGTACTTTAAGCACCTTGCGCCGGTTACATCATTACAGTGCTTCGTACCTTTTTTGAATGAAGTCCCAATTTACTATATTCCACCAGCCGTCTATATAGTCAGCCCTTTTGTTTTGGTACTTTAGGTAGTAGGCATGCTCCCAAACATCCAGTCCAAGCAGGGGCATTCCCTTGACTTCGGCAACGTCCATCAATGGATTATCCTGGTTTGGTGTTGAGCCAATCACGAGTTTTTTATTCGGGTCTGAGATCAGCCAGACCCATCCGCTTCCAAACCTGTTCTTTCCCGCATCCGCAAATTGCGATTTGAAGTCTGCAAAACTTTTAAAGTTTTGATCTATGGCCACTGACAATGCGCCGGCCGGATTTCCTTCTCCTTTACTTTTCATACATTTCCAGTACAATTCATGGTTGTAGTGACCGCCTCCATTATTTCGGAGCTTTGCAGAGTATTTTGAGACGTTACCGAACACTTCTTCAAGCGGCCTGCTGGTATTTACTCCTTCTGCCAGTGCTGCCTCTTTTAAATTTTTCTGGTATAAAGAGGCGTGTTTTGAAAAATGGATCTCCATCGTCTCGGCATCTATAAACGGCTCAAGGGCATTATAGGCATATGGAAGCGAGCCTTGTTCGTAAAGCGTATTAAACAAGGAAGAACTGGCCGGCTTTTTTGAAGTTGAACACGATTCAAGCATCGAGCTTCCAACCAGCGACCCGGCACTAAGGAAGATACCGGCCCTGGCCGTATTTTTCAAAAAGTTTCTCCTCGAATGATCTGAAAACGACATCGGAATTAAGTTTGAAATTAAAGTTAATTAACTACGGGTGATTTGCTCTTCAATTTTATTCTGGCAATATAAGGAGCAATCTTTTTATATGTGCGGAAATAAAATTCCTGGTTAAGCAATTGTGAGTCACGCATCGCTTTGTAGGTAAGAAAAAAGCCGACAGGGAGAAGAATAAATGTTGCCATCCACATTCCCGTAATAGGCTGTAACACGTCCTGCTTCACCAGCTTGCTGCCGAAATTATTAAGAAGAAAGAACACTACGAAAAAAGCAACGGCAAATATGAGTGGAGTTCCCAATCCACCTTTGCGAATAATAGAACCAAGCGGTGCCCCGATCAGGAAAAGCACCAGGCAGGCGATTGACATTGTAAATTTTCTATGCCACTCAATAAGGTGAAGACGAAGGTCTTTGCGTTTTTCGAGATACTGGGCGGCATTCAGATCAATCGCGGATTTTACATTATTGATCTGGGAAATGGTACGATCGAGGGTCACTGACCGTGCACTGTCAGGAATAACTTCTTTTACGGACTTAGTGGCCGGGATTTGTGTTGTCGGCGTGTTTATCCACGCGGTGTCCAAAACAGTCATGAACGGTAAAAATGGTGAAATTTCGGAAGTAATTTTTTGCCGGAAAAACGCGCTGGACTTTTCCAGCGAGTCGATAGACTTGTCGAGCTGCCGTACGCTCAGCATCTGATGATTGTTTTTGAAAACGCTGTCTTCGGTTTTATTCAGTTTAAACGAGCTCAGGTCAAAAACTTTTTTGTACTCTTTAAATCCCATTCGGATAAATTCGGTGTTCGTGGTCATGTGATCACCCTTTTCCTCATACCGCCAGCCATCTTTAAGGTTAAATTCAAGGAAGTGCTTGTCTGTGCTTACCTTCATTTCGCCACTGTTGGCAACCACCATGTTGTCCTGTAAACCGAAGTTCTTTTCGTAGATGATAATATTTCTGATGGTTGAACCATCTTTTTCCTTCTTGCCTACCTTAATTACAAACCCTTCTATCTTATCATAAAATACACCCTCTTTAATGTCAAATGCCGGTTTGGATACGATGATATCATATTTCAGCGTATTCATTTTCAACGTAGCAACCGGAATCAGCGAGTTATTAAAAATAAAAGCCCCGCCACATAAGAACAAGGTAGCAATAAACAGCGGCTGCATAAACCTGATGAGGGGTATACCTGCGGATTTGATGGCGACAAGCTCAAAAGTTTCACCGAGATTGCCAAAGGTCATAATAGAGGAAATCAGGATCGCCAGCGGCAATGCCAGGGGAATATTATAAGCCCCGACATAGCTCGTCAGCTTTAGAATGGTGACAAGGTCTAACCCCTTGCCTACAAGGTCATCAATGTACAGCCAGAAGAATTGCAACACCAGTACAAACAACGTTATAAAGAATGTTGCGATAAAAGGGCCTACAAAGGCTTTTAGTATAAGCTTATCTAATTTCTTCATGCAAAACTGACTAACTTGTTCATACCGCTATATCTGAAGTACCCACTAAATGCTTCGAAAAGAATAAATTATGGAAAGGGCAAAAATACAGCTTTCGGAAGATGAATTGCAACTGGTGCAAAACGGTGCATGGATTTTAACAAAGAACGACGTCATTGAAAAGATATGTAACGGCTTTGGTGTATTGGCGGAAAGAATGCAGGAAGAAATTACGGTTAACACGCCCCAATTGTACGACACGCTTAACGTTACCGCCCCAAAAATTTCAAGGGGAGAAAAATACCAGGGCCTGCCTTACCTCATACTTGATTATCCCCGCAGTTTTCAAAAAGAGGATATACAGGCAATCCGTACCCTGTTCTGGTGGGGAAATTTCTGCAGCATCACCCTGCATGTAAAAGGGAAAGCCGGGCAAAGGATTGCATCACGTGTCATATCCGTTCTGACCCTTTTGCAAAATCATGGATTTTATGTATCATTCAGTGGCGACGAATGGAATCACAATGTAAGGAGCCGGGATTATGAAGGATTATCCCTTTTTTCGGAAGAAAAGCTGTGCAATCAGCTTAACACGGCGCCCTTTTTTAAAATTGCTGGTAAAGTAGAATTTGGCCAGTGGGAAATAATGGAAGAAGAATTGTTTAAGCATTTCCAGGTGTTGCTTAAGATGCTGCAAGGCTAACTGCCAATGCGGTGGAACAAGTCTTTCAATTGTGAATTCCACAACTGGCTTTGGTCTTTGATCTCTTTTTTTTCCGCAAAATCTTTTACCAGTAGGATGGTCTGGTTAGTTACTTCCGACTTTTCGATACTAAATTCAAAAAATTCGTCTTTTGGCGAATGGAGCCAGTGAAACCGGATTGATTTATCATCTACGCTCTCGAGCACTTCCGCCTTATCAACTGAGCCATCCCAGGAAAAACTGAAAACACTGTCTCTTTCATCAACCTTCTCAGCAAACCATTCCTGTAATCCCGCAGGTGTACTAAGAAATTCGTATAGGATAGAAGGTGAACATCTGACTGGATATTCCAGGGTGAAAAGTTGTTTTTTGCTCATCTACGGTTTCAATGGTTCTGAAATGTTTTCAAGTAAGTGCAATAATAGAAATTTATTTTATCCTGCAAAATTTTAATTATATATTATTTGTTAAAGTACCGAAGTGTAGATTTTAAACAAAAGGCAATATTTAGCCTGACTAACAGCAGTTTACACAAAAACATTTGGAATTCGCTGGAGATTTTGTTACATTGCCTGCCTGTCTCTCCGTGGATTTGACCTTGTGATCAATAAGAAAATCCTGTATTCTGCGTTTTGTTTGGATTAACCGTGGCTAACCCGTTTTTATTAAACCCATATAACCCCTAAACCCTTAACTATGAGTATGCGCCAACTCAAGATCACGAAATCAATTACCAATCGTGAATCGCAAAGCCTTGAAAAATACCTTCAGGAAATCGGCAGAGTAGAATTGATCACTCCGGAAGAGGAAGTAAAGCTTGCTATCCGGATCAAACAGGGCGACCAGCGTGCCCTTGACAAATTGACCAAAGCCAATCTCCGTTTTGTTGTTTCAGTGGCTAAACAGTACCAGAACCAGGGATTGTCTTTGCCCGATCTGATCAATGAAGGAAATCTCGGGCTCATAAAAGCTGCACAGCGATTCGATGAAACCCGTGGTTTCAAATTTATCTCTTATGCCGTATGGTGGATCCGTCAGAGTATTTTGCAGGCTTTGGCAGAACAGTCACGTATCGTTCGCCTGCCACTGAATAAAGTAGGCCTCACCAACCGGATTCAAAAAGCATATTCACGACTGGAGCAGGAATACGAAAGAGAGCCCTCTCCCGAAGAACTTGCCGAGATCCTGGAACTTGATACTGATGAAGTATCCGCAACTTTAGGCATTGCTGCCCGCCACGTAAGCATGGATACGCCATTGTCTGAAGGCGAAGAAAGTACCCTGATGGATGTACTTGAAAATCCGAACGCGGAAAGAACTGAAAGGTTCGTTGAACATGACGAATCCCTTAAACAGGAAATTGGGAGGTCATTGACAGCGCTGACCGAAAGGCAGAAAGAAGTCATCTGTTTCTTTTTTGGCATTGGTATGGATCATCCGATGAGCCTGGAAGACATTGGAGAGCGGTATAATCTCACCCGCGAGAGAGTACGCCAGATTAAAGACAAAGCCATAACAAAACTTCGGACTACTAACCGGTGCAGTATGTTGCGTTGTTACCTTGGATAAAAAGTTGATAGGGAAGCTATCTCCGTCTTCATGACGTCGCATGCTGCGTCGCTGCCAGGGCGTATAACCTGGTAAGCAGGAGATCATCTATGCTTACTTTAGGATACTGATTAAAATTTCCGGAATTAAACCAGCCTGTTTACATTTGCAGGATATAAGTGAATATGACATCTATGTTATATTCACTTTTTTTTTGCGATATTGGGGATCATTTTAAACACAACCATTAACGGAACTGGTTCTATATTAAAAGTTGTTAAAACAACATCAATCTTATGTTTGAAAGTTTAAGTGAAAGGCTTGAAACGGCCTTCAAGCAAATAAAAGGTGAAGGAAGACTTACCGAATTAAATATTGCCGCCACGATAAAAGACATACGCCGTGCGCTGGTAGACGCGGATGTTAACTACAAAATCGCCAGGGAATTTACCGACAGGGTAAAGGAAAAAGCTTTGGGTGAGAAAGTAATTACGGCGATTAGCCCCGGCCAGTTGATGGTAAAGGTGGTGAAAGATGAATTGATGGAACTGATGGGAGGAAGCGAAAGTGAACTCGTTACCAAAGGAAATCCCGCAGTGATCCTTATCGCCGGCTTACAGGGTTCGGGTAAAACTACGTTTAGCGGCAAGTTGGCTAATTTTCTTAAAACGAAAAAGGGTTTGTCACCAATGCTGGTAGCCGCAGACATTTACCGCCCTGCAGCTATTGACCAGTTAAAAATTCTTGGAGCCCAGATCAATGTGGATGTATACAGTGAGCCCGAGACAAAAAACCCCGTAACGATAGCACAAAATGCCATCCGGGAGGCTAAGAGCAAGAATAAGAATGTTGTTATTATTGATACCGCAGGGCGCCTGGCGATAGACGAGGCCATGATGATGGAGGTCTCAAATATAAAATCCGCTGTAGAACCCCAGGAGATACTCTTTGTTGTTGATTCGATGACCGGACAGGACGCTGTCAACACAGCAAAAACATTTAATGACCGGCTTGATTTCAGCGGCGTGGTGCTCACGAAGCTCGATGGTGATACAAGAGGCGGCGCGGCACTTTCCATTAAATACACCGTTAACAAGCCTATCAAATTTGTAAGCAGCGGGGAAAAAATGGATACATTGGACGTTTTTTACCCTGAAAGGATGGCCCAGCGTATCCTCGGCATGGGTGACATCACTACCCTCGTAGAGAAAGCACAGGAGCAGTTTGACGAAGTGCAGGCCAGGAAGCTGGAAAAAAAGATCAGGAAGAATCAGTTTGACTTTGAGGATTTTAAGCAGCAGCTGGAGCAGATAAAAAAGATGGGAAATCTTAAAGACCTTATGGGTATGATACCCGGTATTGGTAAGGCTATTAAAGATATTGACATTAGCGATGATTCGTTTAAGGGCATTGAAGCCATCATAAATTCGATGACTCCATATGAAAGAGTGAATCCGGACGTGATTGACCTAAGCCGGAGAAACCGCCTCGCGAAGGGAAGTGGGAAAGATATCACAGAGGTAAACGCGTTTTTAAAGCAGTTTGAGCAAATGAAGCAGATGATGAAAATGATGAATAAAATGCCTATGGGTGGAAAAATGGGCCTGGGGGGCAGATAGTGCCCATAGTTAGGCAGAGTAAGCGCATCATAACTAATTCCCTGGCTGTTTCTGCCATTCCAGTTGCATATATTTTCCCTTATAATTTGGAAAATTCAGGTGGATGGCTACCTTTGCATCCTTAATTTCTATTAAGAAAACCCTATTGTTCACGCATTTAAATTTCTATTTAAAATGCCAGTTAAAATGAGATTACAGCGGCACGGCTCCAAAAAACGGCCGTTTTATTTTGTTGTGGTAGCCGATGCACGGGCACCACGCGATGGAAAATTCATCCAGAAAATCGGTACTTACAATCCGCAGACTGTTCCCGCAAGCATCCAGTTAGACCGTCAGAAAGCATTGGAATGGCTCCACAAAGGAGCCCAACCCACAGACACCGTAAGAAGAATCCTATCTTTTAAGGGAGTATTGTATTTAAAACACCTTTTGCGGGGTGTTAAGTTAGGCCTGTTTGATGATGCCGCTGCCATGCAAAAATTTACGGTATGGAGCACTGAACATGAAGCACAGATCAAACGCAAGCAGGAAGATCACCGCAAATCGCGTTATGCAGGCAGGCGAGACCAGGCGCCCGTGAGAAGAGTGGAAAGAAAGCCGGAAGGAAATAGTAATACTGAAGGATAATTACCAGAAAATTTCTCATCCCGGTGACTTTCACCGGGATTTTTTTTGACCAGGAGACGACATAGGTGAAAAAAGGCGAGAGAAAAGCTGGTATGCCAGTTTAAATATTGAAGGTCGCGAATGCTATACCCGGTAAGAAGAAATCTCTACGATGACAACATACAACAGCATCGGCAAGATCGTTGCCACTTATGGATTACAGGGTGAAGTGGTATTGGTTCATAACCTTGGAAAAAAGACGTCTTTAAAAGGTCTTGAAGCCATTTTTATCGAGATCAACAAGGGTGAAATGCTTCCTTTTTTTATTCAGGGCACTAAAATAAAGAGTGCCGAAGAAATTTATTTAAAATTGGAAGGCATACCGTTCAAAGAGGAAGCAAAGAAATTGCTGCGAAAAGAAGTATGGCTGCCTGAAGAGGATTTTAACAACTATGCCGCCAAATCAGCATCCATTTCATTGCTTGGTTTTGATATTATCAATGAAGGAGATAACATTGGCGAAATCCTCGAAGTTATAGAACAACCGCACCAGGTGTTGTGCAGAATTGATTATAGAGGTAAAGAAGCGCTGATTCCGGTACATGCCGAAAGCCTGCAAAAAATAGATAAAAAAAACAGGCAGGTTCATGTTACCCTGCCTGATGGGCTCCTTGATATTTTTATATAATCAGGCATTTCACAGGCAAAGAATTTATCGGCTTCCTGTTCATATGCGCTGCAACTGCCCGGCTTTTGACTAATTCTGACAGGACTATTCGGATCTGAAATATGCCTTGGCTGCTATTCAGTGTCATCAGGGGTGAATTTTTCATCTTTAATAAAATCGGCAAGCAATTTCATGCGATAATACTGATTGCTTATCATCAGCGATATGTTATTTTTTACCTCTCTTACAGACCCGTTGTTCATTTTTTTTATGGTTTTCAGTTCAACGGTTTTTTCGTCGATTTTATCAATGAGCCTTTCAGTTGTCCAGCCGGTATACTTCTTATTCCTGTCATCATATATATGTATGGTTTCAATAGTGCCGCATTTCAGTTTGCTAAAAATAAAATTGATCTTAAAAGCCTGCTGAATGGCTTCGTTTGAAAGATGGTCGATCATGGTATCATAGGAAACCTCATTTATAAATCCATTTTTGAAAACGTTCAGGTTGTTGCGCAGCTCCATAATAACCTGTCTTTTTTGTACGTCGTTGGTTTGTGATTTCCTGTACAAAAAATCTATAAGGTCTTTAAGTGGTGAAATACCCGTGTTTAACCATGCCAGATTCATAAAAATAAAATTAAGAGATTGAACACAAGATTCCATTTTGTATTTACTAAATAAATTAGTAAATTACCACGCAAATGGCCAATGTTACACCACGGTATATCGCCCATTTTGACCTGGATGCATTTTTTGTTTCCGTCGAATGCCTTGGTGACCCGTCATTAAAGGGAAAGCCGCTTATTGTAGGCGGGCATAATGAACGGGGTGTTGTAGCGGCATGCAGTTATGAAGCCCGTAGTTATGGAATACATTCGGCCATGCCGATGAAAACCGCCATGCGTTTATGTCCGGCAGCAATTGTATTAAGCGGGAGCCGCAGCAATTACAGCAAATATTCGCGGTGGGTGACCGAAATCATTGCCGGCGAAGCTCCCCTTTTTGAGAAAGCCTCCATTGATGAATTTTACCTTGACCTTACCGGAATGGACAAATATTTTGATCCTTATGAGTGGACAGGGAAGCTTCGGAACCGTATCATCAGTGAAACCGGGTTGCCGATATCGGTGGGTTTAGCGTGTAACAAAATGATTGCCAAGATGGCTACAAATGAGGCAAAGCCTAATGGTCACCTTTATATACGGCCCGGCCACGAAATGGAATTCCTGCACCGGTTAAAAGTCGATAAGATACCAGGGGTGGGCGCCCATACTTACCGCGCCCTGATGGAAATAGGAGTGGAGACCATCGGGGAATTAAACCAAAAAGGGGCGAGGTTGTTGGAGCACCATTTTGGCAATTATGGTGTTGATTTGTGGAACAAGTCGCAGGGAATTCATACCGGCCAGGTCATTGCCTGGCACGAAGCCAAATCGGTATCAACCGAAAACACTTTTGAAACCAACATTGGCAGCGAAGAGCAACTGCTGACAGAATTGGTGCGCATGACTGAAAAGATAGCTTTTGAACTAAGGCAGGATAATAAAATGGCTGGTTGTATTGCGATCAAGATCCGGTATCCGGACTTTGAAACCACATCCAGGCAGACAACGATACCGTATACGTTTTATGATGATGAACTGATCCCCCGCGCGAAGGAGCTGTTTCAAAAGCTGTATAAAAAAAGACAACCAGTCCGTTTGCTGGGCGTCCGCCTGAGTGAACTCACCGAAGAGGCCTTGCAGACAAACCTCTTTGATAATCATGAAAAGAAGGCTAAATTGTACAAAGCCATCGATGATGTAAAAAACCGGTTTGGAAAAACAATTTTAACAAAAGCTGGCGGCAAGTAGTTTTATTACTCTATTAAGTTTGTAGGAATGTAATACCTTTGACCGTAAATAAAATTCAATTTATGAGTTTACAATTAGGAGATACGGCTCCCAATTTCCAGGCGAGCACAACAGAAGGCGATATTGACTTTCATGAATATCTTGGAAACAGCTGGGGTGTGTTGTTTTCTCACCCGGCGGATTATACTCCCGTATGCACTACGGAGTTAGGCAAAACCGCTTCGTTAAAAGATGAATTTCAAAAACGCGACGTAAAGGTGCTCGCGGTAAGTGTTGACCCTCTTGATAAACATTTCGGCTGGAGGAATGACATTAACGAAACACAACAGGTTACAGTTGATTTCCCCCTCATAGCAGACGAAGACAGGAACGTGGCTGAATTATACGAAATGATTCACCCCAATGCTTCAGCTACCGCTACGGTAAGGTCATTGTTCATTATCGGGCCCGATAAAAAAATAAAGCTGATGATCGTGTACCCTGCGTCTACGGGAAGGAATTTTTCCGAAGTATTGCGTGTTATTGATTCCTTACAATTAACTGCAAATTATAGTGTGGCAACGCCCGCCGACTGGAAAGAAGGAGAGGACGTAATTGTTGTTCCTGCGATCTCTACCGAAGAAGCGATTCAAAAATTTCCGAAAGGTGTAAAGGTTGTAAAACCTTACCTGCGTTATACTCCTCAGCCGAATGCAGACTGATGGCACAGGAGAATGAGAGAATATTTAGATTTTAGGTTTGCGATTACAGATGTGAAGGATCAATTAAGAAGAACAGAAGTCTGGACAGATATGCTGCCGCAAATCTAAAATCTAAATATTTACATTCGCCGCCTTCCGCTTACCTGGGTTTCATACTAAAGATTGCATCTTCGATTGGATCGGATTCCTTCTCAGGGAAACCGGGTCGCGAACATGCAGGCAGCTCCAATCGATAATCTCTAAATAACGGCTGTTATTTTAGGGAACATCACGGCGGTGATAAGAAAACTAGATACAAAATCCCTGCATTGCTATTCTTTCAATTTCCTTAGTTGCTGAAGCAGGGCTTTCATGTCTTTGGCCAATGGCGCTTCAAAATGCCTCACAGTACCCGTAAGGTCTTTAAATACCAATCTTCTGGAATGCAATCCCAGCCGTTTTAAAATCGGCCGCTCTTCCTCTTCGTTCCGGGATAAATTGAATCTCTTTTTTAAGGAAGATAGTAATACCGGTTTACCGTTACCGTACATTTCGTCACACAAAATCGGATGGCCAAGATATTTCATGTGAACCCGTATCTGGTGTGTTCTGCCGGTGAGGATTTTAAAATTGATGTGTGTGATCTGGCCAAATTCTTCCTGTACTTCATATTCAGTTACGGAACTTTTTCCCTTGGGGGAAGTAACCATTAAACCTTTTTTAACGGGATGCTCAACTACGGGTACATCAATAAGGCCGGCTTTGGTGGCAAGGCTGCCCATTACAAGACCCGAATAATATTTTTCCGTTTCCCTGTTCTCAAACTGCCGGGAGAGGCTTTGATGAGCTTCTTCGTTTTTAGCAAAAACGATAACGCCGCTGGTGTCTTTGTCAAGACGGTGTACAGTAAAGATATTGCCATACTGACGAATGAGAATTTCCTTTAATGAAGTAGCAGACTGCATTCGATCGGGGATCGATAGCATGCCGGCAGGCTTGTTCAAAACGATAAGATCATCATCTTCAAAAATAATCTCCTGTTCATTCCTCATCATGATCACTGATGTTTTTTCGCCGTTTCTTTATTAAAGTGCTTAAGTATCCTGATCTCTCTTTCTGAAAGAAACCGCCACTTGCCACGTTGAACATTTTTCTTTGTAAGTCCGGCATACATTACCCGGTCGAGGCCTGTTACATCATAGCCGAACTTCTCAAAAATCCGTCTGACGATGCGGTTGCGCCCGCTATGTATTTCGATACCTATCACACTCTTATCTTTGGCATCGGCGTAAGCAAGCGCATCAGGAGCGATAAAGCCGTCTTCAAGCGTTACTCCGTTAATGATCTGGTCGAAGTCGTTTTTGGAAAGGATTTTGTCCAGCCTGACTTCGTATATTTTTTTGATCTCATTTTTCGGATGCGAAAGGTTTTGGGCCAGTTCTCCGTCATTGGTGAACAACAGCACTCCGGAAGTATTTCTGTCAAGCCTCCCGATCGGGTAAACGCGTTCGGTGGTAGCCTGGCGGATCAGGTCCAATACTGTCCTTCTGCCCTGCGGATCTTCGGTGGTAGTGATATAATCTTTCGGCTTATTCAGCAAAATATAGACGTAATTACGGGTAGGGATAATTTTCTTCCCTTTTACTTTCACTACGTCATTTTCCATGATTTTCGTGCCGGGGTCACTAACAACTTTCCCATTAATCGTTACTTCCCCTTTTTTAACCAGTTCCGCCGCATCCCTTCTCGAGCATATCCCGCTATGGGCTATATATTTGTTCACTGGCATCGATAAGGTTTCGGGCGGCTGGTTTACGGAACGGTCATCCTTTTTTAAGGCATGGGGGTTTATATCTTTGGCGTTATCCGGTTTTTTTCCGCCGTTTCTGCTTCCGGGTTCTTTACGTCCGAAGCCTGGTTGCCGGGTACGGGTTGCGTTAGGCCGGCTGCTTTCTTCCTTTAATCGTCTTTTTTCCTCAAAACGTTTTTCAATGGCCTGGGCGCGTTCCTTTTTTGCAGTTTTCTTTTCCTGCTTTATTTGTTCCTTTATGGCGCTGCCGCGCGTTTTATTGATAAATTTTTCGAATTGGGAGTTCTTGCTCATGTCTGAAATTTTGCTGTTTTACAACAGTATGAAGGATCGGGTACCAAATTGCCCGTGGAATGCATTAATTTTCGCGCGCTCTGTTCACTTGCGAGATAAGGGTAGTCAGGAGTGACCACCGGTATCAGGTATGTCCTGTAAAGTTTCTTTATTTGCCAACTGGCCACACGCCGCGTCAATATCTCTCCCCCGGCTTCTCCTCAGCGTTGCGTTCACCCTGTTTTTAGAGAGGTGATTCATAAATCTTTCCACCTTCTCCTCTTCGGGTTTTTGAAATTTAGCCTCGTCTATCGGGTTATATTCAATAATGTTGACCAGGCCCGCGGGAACCTGCCTGAATATCTTTATCAATTCGTCCGCATCCCTGAGTGAATCATTAAAGTCTTTGAAAAGTATATATTCAAACGTTATCTCGTTGCCTGTTTGCTGATAGAAATAATTTAAAGCTTCTATGAGGGCTTTGATATTATTTGTTTCATTGATGGGCATGATTTCGTTACGCTTCATGTCGTTGGTGGCGTGAAGAGATAATGCGAGGTTAAACCTTACTTTGTCATCCCCCAATTGCCTGATCATTTTTGCGATGCCTGCGGTAGAGACCGTTATCCGTCTGGCACTCATGGCAAGTCCATCCGGCGAAGTAATCCTTTCAATAGCCCTCAACACATTCTTGTAATTAAGCAAAGGCTCACCCATCCCCATAAAAACAATGTTGCTTAATTTCTTCTGAAATGTTTTCTCCGCCTGCTGATTGATCAGGACAACCTCATCGTAAATTTCGTCGAAATCAAGATTCCTTTTTCTTTCCATATAACCGGTTGCGCAAAATTTGCAGCTAAGGGAACAGCCAATTTGCGAACTGACGCAGGCGGTGTGCCTGGACTCGACCGGTATAAGCACCCCTTCTACCAGATGACCGTCATGTGTTTTAAACCTGCTTTTAATGGTACCATCCAGGGAGTGCTGTGTAGCATCGATGGTTAATGCAGGTAAGGAAAAGTTGTCAGAGAGCTTCGTTCTTAATTCCTTGCTCAGGTTAGTCATAGCCTCAAAACTGAAGGCATGTTTCTGCCACAGCCATTCGTAAACCTGTTTGGCTCTGAATTTCTTTTCGCCCAGCGCTTCAAAGTATTGATTAAGTTCGTTTAAGGTTAAATGCCTTATGTTTTTTTGCCCGGTTGACATAACGGCAAAGATACTTTCAAATCAGCCATTTACAGTTTTGTTTGTTGATGTGAAAGCAATTTAACAATACGCGGCATTTTGCCTCCGCCATTCTGGTGAATTGGATTTTCTTAAAGGCAAACCGGCGAACCCTGATGAATGTTATGAATTATTCCTGGATTTCAGATACCTGGCTATGATAACCTGCATAACTTCCACCGCAAGCAAAGCCATATAAAGATGAAAACTGCTTACATTATTGACAGTGCGAGAACCGCGGTTGCCAGGTATGGCGGCGCATTAAGCGGCATAAGGCCCGATGACCTGCTGGCCCTGGCCATCAGGACTTTAATAGACCGGAACAAGGGTATTGATGTTAAAGCCATAGAAGATGTCATTGCAGGAGCTGCCAATCAGAGCGGAGAAGACAACCGAAATGTTGCCAGGATGGCTTCTTTGCTCGCAGGGTTGCCCGTAAGCATAGCCGGCAACACCGTTAACCGTTTATGTGCCAGTGGCTTGCAGGCAATCATGGATACGTCGCGGGCACTGATATGCGGGGAGGGAGAACTTTATATTGCCTGTGGCGTGGAAAGTATGACCAGGGCTCCTTTTGTAATGGCTAAAAATGACGGGGCATGGAGCAGGAAAACGGAGATTTATGACTCTACCATTGGATGGCGTTTTACAAACGAAAAGCTGGCAGAGATGTATTATCCTTACAGCATGGGTGAAACAGCAGAAAATATAGCCAGGTTATGGAATATCTCACGGGAGGAACAGGACCGTTTTGCCTGTAACAGTCATGCAAAGTATTTTGATGCGCTTCATTCCGGTAAATGGAAGGAAGAGATCATCCCTGTTGCAATTTCTCCGGAAACTATTTTCTCCAACGATGAACACCCCCGCCAGATTACAATGGAAAATCTTGCCGGGCTTAAGCCGGCCTTTGTAAAAGGAGGTACCGTTACAGCAGGCAACTCCAGCGGCATCAATGATGGCGCCGGTGCCATGTTATTGGCCAGTGAGGAAGCTGTAAAGCTGTATAATCTTACGCCTTTAGCAAGGGTTGTGTCCATGGCAGTGGCCGGCGTTGACCCGTCAATTATGGGAATAGGGCCGGTAATGGCTTCTCAAAAAGCGATAGTAAGGGCCGGATTGAAAGTTAAGGACATTGACCTGGTAGAAATAAATGAGGCTTTTGCTTCGCAGTCCCTGGCCTGTATCCGCGACCTTGAATTGGATGTCAGCAGGGTAAATGTAAATGGCGGATCCATCGCTATCGGACACCCTCTTGGGAGCAGCGGATTACGCATCTCAACTACCCTCCTGTATGAAATGAAGCGGCGGAAAGTAAGGTTTGGGCTTGCCGCCATGTGCGTTGGGGTTGGCCAGGGAGCCGCTGTAGTTTATGAACGGTTGTAGGCGTTTAGTACGGTACCCTTAACGCAGGCGACTGGAAATTTGCTAAAAAGTCATTGTTAACAGGTTATCAATCGTCATCGTTATTTGATCTCCGGTTTTTATGTTTTTGATGGTACATGCCTCATCTGCAATGTCTTTAACCACGAAGGGTATGTTCTTTTTCTCAGCATATTTATACTGCTTCTCTGGTTTGGATTGCTCATGGAACATTTCACAACGGATACCTTTATTGCGAAGTTTTTGCATCACCCTGGTCACAGGCCGTTCCGCCCGCTCCCCGCTATTCAGGAAAAGCACCTGCGTGCCAACGTGGATGCTTTCAGGAAAAAGAAGCAGCTCTTCTATCACATCGTAGATCCGGTCTACACCAAACGAAATGCCGACGCCAGGCATCCCTGCCAAACCAAATAGCCCCGTTAGGTCATCATAGCGGCCCCCTCCGCCTATACTGCCGATTTTCACCGCTGCCGGCGCCCGCGCCTCTAATATCGTTCCTGTGTAATACTCGAGACCCCGGGCGAGGGTAAGATCGAGTGAAATACCTGACTGGAGAGACGGCGTTTCATAATAATCAAGTCTTTCGAGGATGTAAGATATTTCGGATACTCCTTTCAGACCTGTTTCAGAGCCTTTTAACGCTTCCTGCAGAAATGAGATTGTTTCGTGGTTCAAGCCTGAATAAGAATAAATGCGTAAAAGCTTTTCCAGATTTTCGGAAGGGATGCCCTCGTTCTCCAATTCTTTTCGAACACCTTCTTTTCCGATTTTATCCGTTTTATCGATAATAACGAGAATTTTTCTTTCCAGCGATTCTAAACCGCAAACTTGCATGACGCCAGTCAGGATCTTTCTGTTGTTGATCTGTAATCTGTGGTCAAAGATTTGCAACCGGGTAAACACATCATGATACATATGTATCAGTTCTACTTCGCTGGTCAGGGAATTGCTTCCTGCCACGTCAGCATCGCACTGGTAAAATTCACGGTATCGACCTTTCTGCGGGCGGTCGGCTCTCCAGACCGGCTGAATCTGGTAGCGCTTGAATGGAAAATGGAGAACGCCGTGATTCATCGCCACGTATCGGGCAAAGGGGATGGTCAGGTCGTATTTTAGCGCTTTCTCTGTGAGATTTTTATCATTCTTTCCCTGAATCACGTTCTCAAATGCGGCCTTCGCCTTATCTGTATGTTTCGGATCACTCAGGCCATTATTGAGAATTTTGAAGATAAGTTTGTCTCCCTCCTCGCCGTATTTTCCCAGTAGTGTGTCAAGGTACTCCATCGCAGGAGTTTCCAGTGGTACAAAGCCGTAAGCTTCAAATACGTTTCTGATTGTTTGCAATATATAATTTCGCTTGCGAACCGTTTCGGGCCCAAAATCGCGGGTGCCCTGGGGTAAACTGGGTTTAGTCATGTTATTAGTTAATGGAAAATCATGGTGCATTGTGATAGTAAAATCTATAGATTTTCTAGATATCGTAGCAAATATAACCCCGGCGCAGGCTGCGACAGCTCTTTGGCAAAATAAACCTGATTGAGAACTTCAGCATTTGACTCCCATACCCCATACCTCATACCTCATACCTCATTAAGTTGCGCCTTTTTTATATTTTGATTTTTTTATATTTAACCTACATGATTATTTTATTATCTTGCTAAACCAGATTCGACTGCTGCTCATTGCTGTCCGCAGCATTAACGGATGGGAAGAAAGTTTAAAGAAAGGGTATGGAAACAGATCTTAGGGAAAAAAGAAAAAAGAATTATGTGCTCATGCGTTCTGTATTGGACTATGGAATGGGACTGATTATTTTTAGCATGGGCATTTTTTTTGCTGTTTCAGACAGAATCGGTGTGTCCTTTAATATTGAGCCTGTTTTCCGTTATTTTTTCGCTGGCATGTGCATCGTATACGGCGCATGGAGGGTGTACCGGGGGTATAAAAAAGATTATTATTCATAAAGAAGACGGGTAAGCAAGTGCTGAAATTCAGATCATACAAGGTGGCGGGCGGGTTTTTTATTTGGTTGATGTTATCGGGCTGCGGTAATAATGGACAAGTGAGTACACAGGGTGAAACCACTACAAGTGGCAGGATTCATATTAGCGTAGATGAGTCGTTTAAACCAATTATCGACTCACAAATCCGGGTTTTTGAGGCTTCATATCCGAATGCGAAAATAATAGCTCATTACAAACCTGAAGCTGAATGCCTGAGAGACCTTTTTAACGACAGCATTCGTCTGATCCTGATCACCCGGGCACTTAAAGAACGCGAGGAGAAGATATTGCAGGATACCTTGCGGTATAATGCGGCGCAAGGCAAGATTGCCTATGATGCTATTGCGGTTATCGTAAATAACCAGGCAAAGGATTCTGTATTCGATATGGCGGATATAAGATCAATGGTGAAAGGGACAAGCGGGTATAAATATAATGTAGTGATGGATGGATTGAGTGCCACCAGTACCGTTCGTTATGCGATGGATTCTTTCTTAAAAGGGCAGCAATTCGGCAAAAACGTCATGGCTGCCACATCAAGCGAAGGGGTGATTGATTATGTGTCGAACAACACAAATGCGATCGGATTTGTAGGGGTAAGCTGGATCGGCAACAAAGAAGATCCCACTCAGTTGAGCTTTTTACAAAAAGTTAAAATTGCGTCATTGGAGTGCACCACCTGCGAGCCTACTACTTACGTTAAGCCATATCAGGCAAATATTGCTATGCGAAGGTATCCTTTGGTGCGGGGTTTGCACTATGTATTGAAGGAAAATTTCAAAGGGCTCGGCAGTGGATTTGTAAATTTCCTGAACTACGAGAGAGGTCAGCTCATTTTCCGGAGAGCTTATTTATGGCCTGCACAGATGTCGTTTGAAGTAAGAAATGCAGGAATTAATGAATAGTATTTAATTGTTTTTAATACATTTACAAACTCTAAAATGGAAGTGATTATGAAGAAACAAGTATGTGTATCATTATTATTATTAGCGGGTTTGGCGGGTAAAGAATTACTTGCCCAGAACGTAGATCAGGGCAGGCGAGCCTATTATTACGAGAGATATAACAGTGCCAGGGATCAATTTGAAAAAGCGGTTGCTGCAAATCCCAATAATATAGACGCGGTATATTGGCTGGGTCAGACATTGCTTGAAAAAGAATTTAAAGATTCTGTTGCAGCAAAGGCGCTATATCAAAAAACCCTCGCTGCCAATGGAAACGCACCTTTAATATTGGTTGGAATGGGGCAGATTGAGTTGATGGAAAACAAGACAGATGATGCCCGTCAGCGTTTTGAAACTGCCTTGAGTTTGACAAAAGGAAAGGATATCAATGTTTATAATGCAATTGCTAAAGCCAATGTTAATGCGCTGCGGGGTGATGCAACATATGCTATTGAAAAGTTGAACGCCCTTGGCACGCAAAAGAAGGACATTAGAAATGCGGAAAGCTTTCTGCGTTTAGGGCAGGCATATCGTAAAAATATCGATGGAGGCGGTGCTGTAACGGCGCTTCAAAAAGCTTTGTCCATAGACCCAAAGCTTGCTGCGGCCAAATACGAGATCGGTAAGGTTTACCTGACCCAAAATAATCCTGAGTACTTTCTTCCCGCGTTTCAGGAAGCCATTCAACTGGATCCCAATTATGCTCCGGCTTTTTTTGAACTATATTATTACTGGTTCAACCGCGACATTAATAAGGCTAAAGAATATTTTGACAAATATCTGGCCGTGGCTGATGCCAAACCTTCGAATGAATATGAAAAGACAAGTATTCTTTTTGCTTCCCGCAACTTTCAGGGGGCTTTAGATGAGGCAAAAGCCAAAATTACCCAACTCGGCGACAAGGCGGATTTGCGTTATTACAAGCTTATCGCTTATAGCTATGATGAGTTAAAAGATTCTGTTAACGCAAAAAATTATCTTGATCAGTACTTCGCTAAGCAAAGGAAGGAAGATTTTGTACCACAGGATTACGTTTTCAGAGCTAAAGTATTAGGCCAGTTCCCGGGTAATGAAGCAGAAGCTTTCGCCAGTTACGAAACGGCTGTTGAACTTGACACTGCAATGCAGTCTAAACTTGAACTGATGGCCAATGCTGCCGCTTTTGCCAACAGAATCGGTAACCGTGCTGAAGAAGCCCGGTGGTTGCAAAAGGTTTACAGTACGAAAAAGGATCCTACAAACCGTGACCTATATGATTTGGGCTTTGCCCATTACCAGGCCGGGAACTACGCTGCAGCGGATAGTATTTTTTGCGGTGTTTACTCTCAGAAATATTCTACAGAAATATTTGGATATTTATGGTGTGCAAGATCTGCTGCCGCACAGGACACAACCCAGGAGAAGGGTACTGCCGTGGAGCCATACAAAAGATTAATTGCATATGCTGACACCGTGAAGGATCAATATAAGGCACAGCTTGTACAGGCACATGGATACCTGGCAAGCTATTATGCCAACGTTGCTAAAGATAAAGATTCTGCCATTGCTTCATTAGAGAGCATACTTACGCTTGACCCTGAGAATGCAAGTGCAAAACAATATATTGAAATCCTGCGGAAGCCGCCGGCGGCCCAAAGACAGGCTCCGGCTGCAAAAACTCCGGCAAAAAAAACCAAGCCTTCAGCCGCCAAACCAAAGAAAAAGGCTGCTTAGGCTTAAAAAACAACAGTACTAAATCCCCTGCATGCCCGGCACAGCGGGGGATTTTAATTTTATGATATTTAATTCAAATGGTAAATTGCCCCCGCTCCCTTACTTTTGTTCCTGATAATCCCCGACTTTATGCATTTTTTTTTATTGCAGGTGAATACCATGGAAGCAAATAGTTCAATGAATTATCTGCCTATCGGAATTCAACTGATATTTGCAGTAATTTTTATCGGTGCCATGATGGGAATTACCCATTACCTTGGTCCAAAGCGAACAACCAGTGATAAGCTCGAGAACTTCGAGAGCGGCATTGAAAGTATTGGCAATGCACGCCAGCCTATGGCAATAAAGTATTTTCTTGTGGCCATTCTGTTTGTTTTATTTGATGTGGAGGTAATATTTTTTTACCCCTATGCTGTAAATTTCAGGGCATTGGGCTGGCACGGTTTTATAGCGGTATTAATGTTTATATCGTTCTTTCTTTCGGGATTCGTCTATATCATAAAAAAAGGTGCTCTTCGGTGGGAAGACTAAATTAAAGGGATTATCTGGTTGTGAATTTTATGTTAGAACAGGCAGGTACATTAACAAAGCGGTAAACGTTATGTTATTGTAAAAAATTTAATGAAAAAAATCAATTATGGCACGTCCGGTACAATACAATATAAAAAATGAAGGTGGCAAACCCATAAATATAGCTGAGGCGCCTCCGGGGCATACGGGTGAAGGTTTTTTCACGACTAAGTTGAGTGACCTCGTTGGTTTGGCGAGGAAAAACTCCATCTGGCCTCTTCCTTTTGCGACCTCATGCTGCGGCATTGAATTTATGGCTACTATGGGATCGCATTATGATCTTGCGCGGTTTGGAGCAGAGAGAATCGGGTTCTCTCCCAGGCAATGCGACCTGCTGATGGTGATGGGCACCATAGCAAAAAAAATGGGCCCTGTTCTCCGGCAGGTGTATCTGCAAATGGCGGAGCCTCGCTGGGTGCTTTCTGTAGGGGCATGTGCCTGCAGCGGGGGTATCTTCGATACTTATTCTGTGCTGCAGGGGATCGACCAGATCATTCCCGTTGACGTTTATGTGCCTGGCTGCCCGCCACGGCCGGAAGCTATCCTCGATGGAATAATGAAGATACAGGACGTGATTGGCCAGGAAAGCTTACGAAGAAGGAACAGCGACCGCTACAAAGAATTGATGAGTAGCTATGGGATTCAATAGCAAAATGACGGTATTTAGTTCACCAAAAAGCCCGATCACTGAATGTCTCTGACTAACGATATCGTACGCGCCAGGTTAACGGAAAAATTCGCCGATCAGGTCACTGACTGGGAAGAGCCATATGGGTTGCTGACGTTTACGGCGCCAAAGGAAATGAACCTGAAAATTCTTCATTTCCTTTTTGAAGACGAACAGTTACGTTTCAGGTTCTTAACTACCTTATGTGCAGTTCACTATCCTGACAGAAAAGGAGAAGAAATGGCCGTTGTTTATCATCTCCATAACCTGGTAGACAATATTCGGTTAAGACTGAAAGTTTTTTCAGACATAAATCAGCCGGATGTATTTACCGCCACAAAATTATATGAATGCGCCAACTGGATGGAAAGGGAAACCTATGACTTTTATGGGGTAAATTTTATTGGACACCCAAATCTGAAACGCATTCAGAATGTTGAAGAGATGGACTACTTTCCGATGAGAAAAGAATTTCCGCTGGAAGACCAAACCCGGATCGATAAAGATGACGTAATGTTTGGAAGAGGGTAGGTATTCTATGATGGTAAGCAGCAACAAGCCCGGAGAATCCGGGTCTGGCTTAAAAGCATTATTATGTCGGATCATCATATAAAATTACCGGAAGGAAGTATCGAGAAAACGACGACTACGCTGAATCTCGGGCCTACACACCCTGCTACGCATGGTGTATTTCAAAATGTGCTTGAGCTTGATGGTGAACGTATCGTTAATACCGAACAAACGATCGGTTACATTCACCGGGCGTTTGAAAAAATTGCCGAACGCCGGCCGCTTTACCAGATCACTCCCCTCACTGACAGGATGAATTATTGTTCCTCCCCTATCAATAATATGGGATGGCATCAGACCTGTGAAAAATTACTCGGTCTGAAGTTGCCAAAAAGGGTAGACTACCTGCGTGTAATTATCATGGAGCTTGCCCGTATATCAGATCATTTGATCTGCAACTCCATAGTAGGGGTAGATACCGGCGCGTATACGGGGTTCCTGTATGTGATGCAATATCGCGAGCTTATCTATGAAATCTACGAGGAAGTTTGCGGATCAAGGTTAACAACCAATATAGGAAGGATTGGCGGTTTTGAGCGCAATTTTACAAATACATCATTTGAAAAGCTTGAAAAGTTTCTTGACGAGTACCCTGAGGTGCTGAATGAATTCAATAATCTCTTCATGCGTAACCGTATATTTATGGAGCGAACCATTGGTACAGGTGGTATTACTGCGGAGCGCGCCCTGAATTACGGATTTACCGGCCCAAATTTAAGAGCCGCCGGAGTAGATTATGACGTGAGGGTTCATAGCCCCTATAGCAGTTACGAAGATTTTGACTTTATCATACCCGTGGGTAAAACCGGCGATAATTATGACCGTTTTATGGTGCGGAATGAAGAGATGAAACAATCGTTGAGTATAATTGAGCAGGCATACAGAAAAGTGCAGGAGTTCAAGGGTGCTGATGCAGAAGTTTTTCATGCGGATGTGCCTGAATATTACCTGCCGGAAAAAGAGGATGTTTATACAAAAATGGAAGCGCTGATCTATCATTTTAAGATCGTTATGGGAGAAACAGATATACCTGCCGGTGAAGTATACCATTCAGTAGAAGGGGGCAATGGTGAACTGGGCTTTTATCTCATCAGTGATGGTGGGAGAACACCATACCGTTTGCATTTCAGAAGGCCATGTTTTATTTACTACCAGGCCTATGGAGAACTGATCAAGGGAAGTATGCTCAGCGATGCTATTGTTACGATGAGCAGCCTCAACCTGATCGCAGGAGAAATGGATGGATAATGATACTCTCTGATGGTATATGAACTTAGGTTGGTGATCCGGGGCATTTTTTTCAATTTCAATCGCCGTTATGCAATTTTCTGAAGACAAATTAAAGAAGGTAGAGGAACTAAAGGCGCGCTTTCCCGAAGGAAAAGAGAAAAGTGCCTTGCTTCCGGTTCTTCATCTGGCACAGGATGAATTTGGCGGATGGCTTGACGTGCCCGTTATGGATTACGTAGCTGCCCTGTTAAAATTGGAACCTATTGAGGTTTACGAAGTGGCGTCTTTTTATTCCATGTATAATCTTAAGCCTGTTGGCAAGTACGTATTTGAAGTCTGCCACACAGGCCCGTGCATGATCAATGGGAGTGATGGTATTATTGAATACATCAAAAAAAAGCTTGGAATTGGCGTAGGGGACACTACTGCTGACGGCGTGTTTACTTTAAAAACCGTAGAATGCCTCGGTGCATGCGGGTATGCGCCGATGATGCAGTTAGGGCCTGGTTTCCGGGAGCATTTAACACTTGAAAAAATTGATGCGATTATAGATGAGTGCCGGAGGAAGGCCGTAATGTATAACGTAAATTAGTGTATAGCTTAAAATCATCAATCATGAAACTCAATCCTTATATCCTGTACCCGGGTAATGCCGAAGAAGCATTAAATATGTATGCAGATTGCTTCGGTGGTGAAGTGAAGGGAATGCAACGGTATGGTGAGGCTCCTGTGCCGTCACCTGACGACTATAAAAGCAAAATAATGCATTCAACCCTTGTATTTGGAGACAATGTTATCATGGTCAGCGATTCTATGCCGGGACAGGCGCTTTCCGGGAATGGAAATGTACATTTGTCAATCGATATAGAAGATACATCACAGATGGAAGCGATTTTTAATAAACTGTCTCAGGGCGGGAAGGTTACCATGCCTTTGCAGGACGCCTTCTGGGGTGCCCGGTTCGGGATGCTTACCGATAAATTCGGGATAAACTGGATGTTCAATTGTGAGAAGAAGAATTCATAACGGAACTTCCGGTTGTAATCTTCGGCATATGAAAGCAGTAACAATGATAAAATTGAAGTAAGAATAAAGAAATTGGTACACGATAATTAACAGGTAAGACGAATGGGCAGAAAGTTATTATTAGAAAAGGCAGACATCGAAGGCATTCGTTCGTATGATGTCTACCGGAGGGAGGGCGGCTACCGCAGTGTTGAAAAGGCATTTAAAATGAGCCCCGCAGATATCGTTGAAGAAGTAAAGAAAAGCGGGCTTCGTGGCCGGGGCGGAGCTGGGTTTCCTGCAGGAATGAAATGGAGCTTCCTGGCAAAACCAGAAGGTGTACCCCGCTATCTTGTATGCAATGCAGATGAAAGCGAGCCGGGTACCTTTAAAGACAGGTATTTGATGGAGTTTCTTCCGCACTTGCTGATTGAAGGTCTGATCGTTTCATCGTTTGCGTTAGGAAGCAACAGAACATATATTTATATAAGGGGTGAGTATGCGTGGATTATAGATATTCTCGAAGAGGCAATTGCGGAAGCCAGACAATACGGGTGGCTGGGAAAAAATATATTGCAAACAGGCTTTGATTGTGAAATTTATGTGCAGCGGGGAGCAGGTGCTTATATTTGCGGAGAAGAAACAGCTTTACTTGAAAGCCTTGAAGGAAAAAGAGGCTTGCCGCGCATCAAACCTCCCTTCCCTGCAGTTAAGGGTTTATGGGACTGTCCTACTGTTGTCAACAATGTAGAAACGCTGGCCGCGATCGTCCCGATCATAAATGAAGGCGGTGAAGCATATGCCAAAATTGGTGTGGGGAAGTCTACCGGTACCAAGCTCATCAGTGCTTGTGGCAATCTTAATAAACCAGGGGTATTCGAAATTGATATGACCATTTCAGTAGAAGAATTCATTTATAGCGACGAATTCTGCGGTGGCATTCCCAATGGTAAAAAGCTCAAGGCATGCATTCCGGGCGGTTCTTCCGTTCCGATTCTACCTGCCAATTTGTTGTTGAAGACGGCAAAGGGCGAGGCGAGGATTATGAATTATGAGAGCCTCTCGGATGGTGGTTTTGCTACGGGCTCAATGATGGGTTCAGGTGGTTTTATTGTACTTGATGAAGACCAGTGCGTTGTGCGGCATACCCTTACTTTAGCCCGTTTTTATCATCATGAAAGTTGCGGTCAGTGTTCTCCCTGCCGGGAAGGTACAGGCTGGATGGAAAAGATCCTGAAGAATATAGAATACGGTAAAGGAAAGATCAGCGACATAAACCTGTTGTGGGACATTCAGCGAAAGATCGAAGGAAACACCATTTGCCCGTTGGGGGATGCAGCAGCATGGCCGGTTGCAGCGGCTATACGCCATTTCCGCGATGAATTTGAGTGGCACGTGTTACACCCTGAGGAGTGCCTACGCAGAAATTTTGGATTGGCTCATTACGCTGATCCGTTGCAAACTGCCGAAATATTGGTATAGATTACAGGATATCAGGTGCCGGGAAAGGCGAAGATGGCTTGCAACGGTATTGCACGGATTAAATATAAACGTTTGTCATGGCTTGCCTGAGTCCATGCGTGAAAAAGAATATATGGCTGAAGAAAAAAAACTTATAAAAGTAACAATAGATAATATCACTATCGACGTTGAAGCGGGCACTTCTATCCTGAACGCTGCACGGCAGATAGGTGGTGAGGTTGCTCCTCCCGCCATGTGCTATTACAGCAAGTTAAAGGGTAGCGGAGGCAAATGCCGTACCTGCCTTGTGGAAGTGGCTGCGGGTTCTTCTGCCGATCCGAGACCAATGCCCAAACTGGTCGCATCGTGCAGAACAAATGTTATGGATGGCATGGTCGTTAAAAACATAACCAGTGAAAAAGTGATCGATGCGAGAAACGGTGTGGTAGAATTCTTACTGATCAATCACCCGCTTGATTGTCCGATCTGTGACCAGGCCGGTGAATGTCATTTGCAGGACCTGGGATACGAACACGGGTCATCCGGTACCCGGTACGAATTTCCAAGACGCACATTTGAAAAAGAGGACATAGGCCCGTTAATTCAATTGCATATGACGCGATGCATCCTTTGTTACAGGTGTACTTACGTGGCAGACCAATTGACCAACCAACGGGTGCATGGAATTCTTGACAGAGGCGATCATTCCGAAATATCAACCTATATTTCCCAGGCCATCGACAATGATTTTAGTGGAAATATGATTGATGTGTGTCCGGTGGGGGCCCTTACCGACAAAACGTTCCGTTTTAAAAACAGGGTTTGGTTCTTAAAACCGGTTGACGCACATCGCAATTGCGAAAAGTGCTGCGGCAAAGTGACCCTTTGGAACAGGGGAGAGGAAGTATTCCGGATCACAGCCCGGAAAGACCAGTGGGGGGAAGTAGAAGACTGGATATGCAATACCTGCAGGTTCGAAAAAAAGAGCACGAGCGACTGGGTTATTGAAGGTCCTACCAAAGTAAACCGGCATTCGGTAATTTCAGCCAACCATTACAGGGGTATAACGATGCCGGAGGAGATATTGCCTAAAGTGCTTGATGGCAGAAATCCTAAACACCTGATGGATATACACAATGTTAGCGGCGTAAACCGGCCGGAAATTGAGTTATCGGCGATACATGGCCCGGCCCATTCGGATGATTTTACATTACTTCCGGGAGGAGAGCATTAATCAGGCGATATGGAAAAACCAGTCCGACCAGGGAAGGTTCAAAAAGAAAAGGCAAGAAACCACGAGAGGCTGCTTTCTATTCTCCCGATGCGAAAGCATTTTCTGAAAAGTTTTTTTGACTTCCTGGATGATCATATTGAAAAAGAAAGAATGCCGTCATTAAACCTGACTGAGCGTTTTTGCCGGGATAACGCGATAGACTTTGAAAAGGTTAGAGAATGGGCAAAAGCATTTGAAGCCTTTAACGACCAGGACATTCTCTGGAAGGTGGAAGAAGAATACAGCGAGATTATCAATGCGGGTAAATCAGAAAATGACTAAGATTGCATCGGCATCCCATGCAGGCGTTGGGTATAAACGAAACATTTTTTTGACAGTTGAATAACACATTAAACATGGCGATTTTATTGGCGGTTGATTTAGCGATGATCCTCGAGAAGCTGGTATTGATCATTGTGATCGTCAGTGCCTCACTGCTGATTGCCATGTACTCCACATACGCTGAACGGAAGGTGGCAGCCGTAATACAGGACCGGCGCGGACCTAACCGCGCAGGCCCCTTTGGTATCTTGCAGCCTCTTGCAGACGGGCTGAAATTATTTATGAAGGAAGAGATCATACCAAACAGCTCCAACAAATTTCTCTTCATCCTTGGGCCCTGCCTGGCAATGATGACGGCTATGATGACGAGCGCCGTCATTCCGTGGGGTAGTAAAGTTGAGATGTTCGGGAGAACCGTTGAACTGCAGATCGCGGATATTAATATAGGCGTTCTTTACATCTTCGGCGTGGTGAGCATGGGCGTATACGGCATCATGATCGGCGGTTGGGCATCAAACAACAAGTTTTCACTGCTTGCGGCCATACGCGGTGCTTCACAGATCATATCCTACGAATTAGCCATGGGATTATCATTGATAGCGCTGCTTATGCTAACAGGTTCTTTGAGTATGAAAACAATTGTAGAACAGCAAATGGCGCCAGGGCATTGGTGGAACATATTCTATCAGCCACTTGGTTTTTTAATATTCCTGGTGTGTGCCTTTGCCGAATGTAACCGTACACCCTTCGATTTGCCGGAAGCTGAAAATGAGCTGAACTTCGGTTACCACCAGGAATATTCTTCCATGAAACTCGGATTCTATTTATTCGCCGAATACATAAACATGTTCATCAGCAGCGCCATTATGGCTACGTTGTTTTTTGGGGGCTACGATATGCCTTTTGTTAATGAAGCTGCCCTGAGCCCGAATATTGCGGCCGTCATTGGTGTGGTTGCTTTGCTGGCGAAGGTTATCTTTTTCATTTTTCTTTTTATGTGGGTCCGGTGGACTATTCCCCGCTTCCGGTACGACCAGTTAATGAATTTGGGCTGGAAAGTAATGATACCCCTTGCTCTGGCGAATATGCTGATAACCGGTGGCTTGATATTATGGCTTGACAAATAGGATCCCTATTATTATCAATTGAAGTGCGGATGTAATACTTTAAAATATATTTTTGCGAAACTTTTAGTCAATTAAAGCAGAAAAACAGAGGAGAAGAGTATGGAGGCATTAACAAACCGGGTTAAAATAATGGAGCGTAAACCCATGACATTTCTGGAGAAAATCTATCTCTGGAATATTCTCAAGGGCATGTTCATTACGTTTAAACATATTTTTAAAAAGAAAGCCACAATCAGTTATCCGGAACAAAAGAGGACGTTTAGTCCAGTCTGGCGTGGATTACAAATATTAAACAGGGATGAGGAAGGTCGTGAGCGTTGTACGGCCTGCGGATTGTGTGCCGTAGCCTGCCCCTCGGAAGCCATCACCATGGAAGCTGCAGAACGTAAGCCGGGAGAAGAGCATTTATACAAGGAAGAAAAGTATGCAGCCCGGTATGAGATCAATATGCTTCGTTGCATATTTTGTGGCTTGTGTGAAGAATCCTGCCCTAAGGATGCGGTTTATCTCAGCGAGACTTTTGCGCCGTCGAATTTTCAGCGAAGCACATTCATTTACGACAAAAACGACCTTTTGATACCTGACCCAAAAGAGGATCCGGAGGGTTTTGCAAAAGCACAGGGCAACAGGGCAAAAAAACAGGCTTCTAATATTAATTGATTGCTAATGACTGTAACCCAGGTATTGTTTTGGATTCTATCGGTAATGGCACTTGGGAGTGCGCTTATGGTGGTAACCAGCAAAAATCTTGTTTACAGTGTATTGTATCTGATCATTACCTTCTTTGCTATTTCCGGTCATTATATATTGTTAAACGCCCAGTTCCTGGCCATTGTAAACCTGATCGTATATGCAGGAGCAATTATGGTGCTGTTCCTTTTTGTAATAATGCTGATGAATCTCAATTCCGATATAGAGCCTCAGAAAAAAAAGTGGCTTAAAGTGGCGGGAGCAGTTGCCGGGGGTTCTCTTTTGCTGGTATTGGTTGCGGCTTTAAAAGACGCGGACTATAACAATCAAATAGCACAAACCAGGGAAGGAGATATCGGCCTGATTAAGAACCTGGGGTTAGCGCTTTTCAGTGAATACGTAGTTCCGTTTGAGATCAGCAGTATCCTTTTTCTTAGCGCGATGGTTGGTGCAGTGGTTCTTGGAAAAAAAGAATAGTCATTCTTCCCTTGCAGCCGGAAAATGAATGGCAGCTTTATTTATCATCTAAAACGTTCCTTCCTCCGGGGAAGGTAAGGAGGGGCAATGCCTGTTAACTATTACATCTTTGTTGCCATTGCCTTGTTCTGTATAGGTATTATCGGCGTACTTACCCGGAGAAATTCAATCATCATCTTCATGTGCATTGAGCTGATGCTTAACGCAGCGAATCTGTTGCTTGTGGCTTTTTCCAAGATGCATCATATGGCTTACCTGGCAAATCAGGCCAGCGTGCCATCCAATGGTACGGATGGCCAGTTATTTGTGTTTTTTATCATGGTTGTAGCAGCCGCAGAAGTTAGTGTAGGTTTGGCAATTATCGTAATGTTGTACAGGAATACCCATTCCGTGGATGTCAATTTTTTAAATCGGCTGAAGAACTAAGGTAAGACGTTGGACGTGGGAGTAAAAAGTTAGCATACGAAGAGGATGTTAACGAAGAGAGTTACCAGATTATAACCAGTAGAGGAATCTTTTTAGATAAGGATTATTTGCCAACAGCAGGGAGGGGCGACATTTACAAACTGTTGGGTTGATTAAGCTTCAGATAAGTGGTTGAAAGGGTTTGATAGCTGCAGGATGTATGCAGACATTTAAAGTATGGTATTACATTTATTAAAGTTCGTATTTCCGCGTGCGGACTTCTAACTTATTCTCCGGTATGAATAAATTTTTGCAACTTGTCTGGCTGGTTCCGTTGTTCCCGCTGACCGGATTCCTGGTCAATGGGTTATTCAGGAATTCCTTGTCGAAGACCATGACAAGATTTGTAGGGAGCGGTGCAGTCCTTGCTTCATTTATGGTAAGCCTGATGATTTTTTTTGAAGTGCGCAGGGGCAATACGCTGATCCTGGAGCTGTTTGATTTTATCAGTTTCGACCAGCTTCATATTCCCTTTTCATTCCAGGTCGATCAGTTGTCGTCTTTGTTTTTGCTGATCATTACAGGGGTGGGATTCCTGATTCATGTTTATTCGGGCTCCTATATGCAGGAGGAGGAAAATAATCATTTTGCCCGGTATTTTTCATACCTGAATCTTTTTGTTTTTTCTATGTTGCTGCTTGTTCTTGGGGGCAATTATCTGATTATGTTTATCGGGTGGGAAGGCGTTGGGTTGTGTTCCTATTTATTGATAGGGTACTGGTTCAAGAACGATGAATATAATTATGCAGCCCGGAAGGCTTTTGTGATGAACCGGATAGGTGACCTTGCCTTTCTGATTGCCTTGTTCTGGATCATTGCGAAAGTTGGGAGTTTAGCATATGGCGACGTGTTTTCAAAGGCCCCGTCATTATCCGGAACCGACCTCACCGCGATAACATTATTGCTTTTTGCAGGTGCAACCGGCAAAAGTGCCCAGATTCCCTTGTATACCTGGCTGCCGGATGCGATGGCAGGCCCTACGCCTGTATCTGCCCTCATCCATGCTGCTACAATGGTTACCGCAGGTATTTATATGATAGCCCGCAGCAATATCCTTTATACGCTGGCGCCGGTATCGCAAACGGTAATAGCGGTAACGGGTTTGGTAACAGCTCTCCTTGCAGCAACCATCGCTTTGAAACAGAACGACATCAAGAAAGTGCTGGCATATTCTACAGTCAGCCAGTTGGGATATATGTTTTTAGGCCTTGGGGTGGGAGCTTATACCGGTGCGGTATTTCATGTGATGACGCATGCCTTTTTTAAAGCCTTGCTGTTTCTTGGCGCAGGTTCTGTTATACACGCCATCCATAAAGAGCAGGACATCCGCTCGATGGGCGGACTTAAAAAGTACATGCCGGTTACTCATATTACATTCCTCCTGGGTTGCCTGGCGATTGCAGGCATTCCCCCCTTTTCCGGGTTCTTTTCAAAAGATGAGATACTGGTCGGCGCATATGCAAGCAACCCTGTATTCTATTACCTCGGCGTGGTTGGCTCCCTTATGACGGCTTTTTATATGTTCAGGCTTTATGCGATGACATTCCAGGGTACCTTCCGCGGAACTCCTGAACAGGAACATCACCTGCATGAAAGCCCTGCTGCAATCACGATCCCTTTGATTGTGCTTGCTGTATTGTCCGTTTCCGCAGGGCTGGTTGGGATACCCGAATTGTTTGCCACGGATGCGCACGCTTTGAGCCGGTTCCTGTCACCCATCTTTGCCGCCTCTGAAAAATTAAAGCCTGCCCATCACCTTTCCCATCAGACCGAATGGATCCTTCTTATTGTTTCCGTAGTTGTTGCAGTAGTTGGAACTGTTATGGCATATGCGCGGTTTACCAGGAAACCGGAGCTTATGGATGCGTCCGGATTTGGTAAGGTGCTGGCAAACAAATGGTATATCGATGAGTTGTATGACACTGTTATCGTCCGGCCGTTAGATGCGTTAAGCAATCTTTTTAATACGGTGATCGAAAAGTCCGGAATTGACTGGATGGTCAATGGTGTGGGGAAGAGCATTCAATACGGAAGCAGGCAGATCCGCCTGTTGCAAAGCGGGCAGGTTGGTAATTATATTTTATTGATGGTTCTCGGCATAGTGGCATTTTTCGTGATAGAATTTTTTATGAAGAAGGGGGTGTGAGGTGTGAAGTATGAGGTATGAGGTATGAGGAGGGCCATGTTTTTAAGCAATTTGTAAACTGAAAGTCAAAGCTGATGGCTCATAGCTGAAAGCCGATATCCGATATCCGACAGATGATAGCCAACCCTAAACGTGACACCCGATACCTAAATAGAAACAAACAACATGATTCCAGTTTTATTGATAGTAGTTCCTTTGTTGAGCGGGTTAGCCATGTTTGCCTACCGGCATCCTGACGGCTCGAAAAACATTACGCTTCTCTCCACTATCATCACCCTGATTATTTCAATAACCGGACTAACGCTTTTCAGGGGCGCCGACAGCCTTTCCTGTAACGTTGAATGGATGCCGGCAATAAATAGCCGCTTCCGGGTGGAGCTAGACGGTATGGGGCAGATACTTTGCCTGCTCACCGCCATATCGTTCCCTTTGATATTTATCGCAACGTATACAAACACATATAAAGACGCAAATCGTTTTTATGCCCTGATGTTATTATCGCAGGCGGGGCTGATGGGCGTATTCCTTGCAAAAGATGCATTGCTGTTTTATTTCTTTTGGGAACTGGCCCTCATTCCTGTTTACTTTCTTTGTTCCATCTGGGGTGGTGACAAACGTATTGCAGTTACTTTTAAATTTTTCATTTACACATTTGTTGGTTCGTTACTAATGCTGGTAGCCATCATTTACTGTTATTTCCAGGCGAACCAGTCTTTTTCCATTGAATCATTTTACGCCCTAAAACCACCACAGGCTCAAAATGAATCATGGTTGTTCTGGTTGTTTTTTGTTGCATTCGCCATTAAAATGCCCATCTTCCCTTTCCATACCTGGCAACCCGATACTTATGAACAGGCGCCTACGGCCACTACTATGGTATTGAGCGGGATCATGGTTAAAATGGGAATTTTCGGGCTTATCCGCTGGGTTGTGCCCGTTGTTCCTGTGGGAGCATATCTATGGGGTAATGTCGTGACCACCCTGGCAATAGCGGGGATGATTTATGCCTCCCTTATTGCTATCCGGCAGGATGACCTTAAAAGATTTGTCGCCTATTCATCAATTGCGCACATGGGTTTGATGTGTGTCGCTCTCTTCGCCACAACTAAAAGCGGTATGCAGGGCGTAATGATCCAGATGTTTAACCACGGGATCAACATCATCGGCATGTGGATCGTTGTGAATGCGATAGAACAAAAGTTTCATACCCGAAAAATGTCGGAGTTAGGGGGGGTGGCCCAGAAAGCGCCGGGCCTTGCAATACTGTTGGTTATAGTGGCTCTTGCTAATATTGCCCTGCCGCTGACAAATGCGTTTGTGGGTGAATTTCTGATGTTTAACGGGGTTATGTCTTCTACCGCCACCGAATACAATGTAGTATTTACGGTTGCCGCCGGCATAAGCATTATTTTAGCTGCGGTGTATACCCTGAACATGATACAGAAGGTTTTTTATGGAAATACAAATACGCTTACCTCTGTTGCAACAGATATATCTTTTAACGTGAAAATAGCTTTGGTGGTGATCGTAGTTTTAATATTTGCAGCCGGCATTTATCCAAATCCTATGCTGGCTATTACAGATGACCTTGCTGATGTTATTTTAAACAGAATGAACCAGAGATATTAACCGGTGATTTGACACGTAAGCATATTATGAACGCAATTATATTTTCAGCTTGTTGGGGTGTAGTAATGATGTTCAGCGGGATATACTTAAAAAGTAATTCCGCTATCCGCATGGTGGCAGTTTCCGGGTTGATCCTGTTGCTGGCGCTTAACATCGGTGAACTTTATGGATTTCGTCTTTTCAGCGTTGATGTTCGGAATATGCTTGTATTCAGCAATTTCGCTCTTGTTTTTAATACAATTGCCTTTGGCTGCACTCTCTTTTACTTCCTTCTTTCTGCCAGGGATATCGAAAACGTCGGCATCAATATGGCTGAATATTTTGCGTTGATATTTTTTGTGCTTTGCGGAATAAGTATAGCCTCCTCGATTAATACGCTCCTGATGTTGTTCTTAGGCATTGAGATTATTTCGATCCCCTTGTATATCCTTACGGGAAGTGACAAAAGAAATCTAAAAAGCAACGAGGCTTCCCTGAAATATTTCCTGATGGGCTCGTTTTCTACCGGCGTGATGCTGATGGGAATAGCGCTTATTTACGGAGCCAGAGGTACATTCTCCCTTGAAGGAATGGCCAATCCCCTAAACCCAGGGTTTTACCCGTTATTAATCTCCGGGCTGCTGCTCCTGATTATCTCCATGTCTTTTAAAGTTTCCGCAGTACCTTTTCATTTCTGGACACCAGATGTTTACGATGGTGCTCCAACGGTATTTACGTCTTTTATGGCGACAATCGTCAAAATCGGCGCCTTTGTTGCTTTTATGCGTTTGTTCGACGGAGCTTATGGGCAGATGCCTTCCCAGTTCCATTTAATTGTTGCGATCATAACTGCATCAACGCTGTTTATTGGAAATTTAACCGCTGTATTTCAGCAGAGCGTCAAAAGAATGCTGGCTTATTCCAGTATAGCACAGGCAGGTTTTATGTTTTTTGCCCTGTTTGGATTCAACGATCTTTCCAAGGAAGGCCTCCTTTTGTATAGCGCCGCATACTCGCTGGCGACTATCGGCATCTTCGCTATACTTATTAAAATGCAG